>JAGXLU010000029.1 GCA_018334565.1 Halanaerobiales bacterium
CTTTTTTTATCCTTACTTTTTGAAAATTATCTAATTCTATAATGCTTTCAATTGCAGACGACAACTGAAATTTAAGACTTTTCACATTATATTTAGATTTAATCTCTTTAGATAAGGATAGTAACAGCTTTCCTTCTCTAACTCTTCTAGCTAAGTTAGTGAATATGATTTCGCTTGGGTAGTTGACGTACTAAATAATTATCTACTTAATTTTCTAGTTTTAATTTATCTGTTTTCGTACATTTTTTGATAATATTTTTGGTATTTTCCGTTTTTGATCTTTTTCCACCAGTCTTTATTATTTAAATACCAGTTGATTGTTTGATCTATTCCTGTTTGTAAACTGAATTTTGGTTTCCAGCCTAGTTCTGAAGCTATTTTAGAATTATCGATTGCATAACGGCGATCATGGTTTAACCTATCTCTCACATGTTCAATCAATTCTTTAGATTTATTTAGTTTGTCTAAAATGGTCTTAATAAGTTCTATATTGGTTATTTCATTATTTCCCCCGATGTTATATACTTCTCCCAACTTACCCTCATGTAGGATGAGATCTAAGGCTTTGCAGTGGTCTCGGACATGCAACCAGTCTCTAATCTGCATTCCATCACCGAAAACAGGTAATTTTTTATTTTGTAGTGCATTAGTAATCATTAGGGGAATTAGCTTTTCTGGAAACTGATAGGGTCCATAGTTGTTTGAGCATCTAGTTATGTTTAGGGGCAGCTTAAAAGTATCATAATAGGAGTTGGCAAAGAAATCGGCACTGGCTTTGCTGGCAGAATAAGGACTACTAGGTTTAAGAGGTGAATTTTCATTAAAGTATTCCTCTGAATCTAATTCACCATATACTTCATCGGTTGAGATTTGAATAAACCTCACTTCTTTTCTATAGATAGGATAACCTTGTTCATCCTTTCTCTTTTGCCAATGTGTTTTGGCTGCATCAAGTAGAATTTGTGTTCCTAAAGTATTTGTTTTGGCAAAGATAGCAGGATTATTTATACTTCTATCTACATGTGATTCAGCTGCAAAATTAACTATATAATTAAAAGTATATTCTTTAAAAAGATTTTCGAGATTTTCTTTTTCTCGTATATCACCTTGTACAAAAATATAATTGGGATTGTCCTCTTCTTCTTTGAGATTATTAAGATTTCCTGCATAGGTTAGCAAATCGAAATTGACAATCCTGTAATTTGGATAATTTTTTAATATGTATTTTATGAAGTTAGAACCGATAAAACCTGCTCCACCGGTTATCAATAGATTTTTCATAGTTTTATTTTTACTCCTTTCATTTAAAATGTAGCAAGGAGACTCCATCTAACTAAATCTTTTCTTTGATTTAGGTGGAGGGGAATTGCTATAATCTTCACCCCTCTTTCCATTATTTTCTATTATTTATTGATACTTCTAATTATATAATAAATAATTAATATAGAGTTGACATACAAGTCAAAAGTACACAATCTACTTACAAATGAATGATTGAATTAATTGTCATCAATACTATAATCAAATGTAGGTGATTAACTTTTCTGATAAATACTATATTACCATACACCATCTAAAGCTATATAAGCCAAGTAAAACTAAACAAAAAAAGTTGAACTACTTACTTAAAAATTAAAATTATGCTATTCGGTCAGCTCTCAAAATCGTTAAACACTGGAGGTTTACCAGCTACACTAAATCCCATGATCATACTTATTACGTCGCAAGGAACAACTTTAAAATAGCTAATAGAATTGTTGAAATAGCTGACGAGTATAATGCCGTAATTATGTTAGAAAATCTAAAAAATATCAGAAAGAATATAACAAATGATTATACACTTAATAATTATGAAAAATAGGCCTGGGCTTTCTATCAATTAAAGCAGTTTATTAAACATAAAGCTGATTAAAAAGTTATTAACTATCAAGAAGTTAATCCTAAAAATACCTCGCAAATTTGGGCTGTCTGTGGTAAAAAGGGTCATAGATGAAGTCAAAATAAATTTGTCTATGATAAAAACGCTGATGATAATGCCAGTCTCAATATCGCCAAGAGAGCTATCTAATGATAGCATACAGAATAATCTGTAGCCCCTATTGGCTTTAAAGTAGGAATGGTTTTTTATTCAACTGCCCTTCAACTGACTCTATTCTTGAATTACCCACTTGTGAGATAGAGCCGGTGTAAATAGTTCAGGGCTTTACTGAGTACAGTTTTTAATTTAACAAGCTCCTTTTTAATCTTGTTTCTGATTAAGTGGGAGAAGTTGACCGTATCCTCCTGATTTAAATTATTAAGATCTATAAAAAATAATTAAATCTATTTAACCAATTATTATATCTAAAATATTAAAGCTGTTAGAATATATTTTAATAATTTATAATGATTTATTTATGTAAGACTGGAGCCGAAATAAAAGGCTCCAGTCATAGAAACTTTTTAGCCATTTTTTATCATGCAAAGCCAATTTGATTAACAATTAACTTTATTTCACGACAAGTACAGAAGTTTTTGCATGACGGACAACTTTATCACTAATACTTCCCAAGAGGAATCTTTTTACTCCGCCCAGCCCTTTATCAGCAAGGACAATCATGTCGCAATCATAATCTTCAGCATATTCACAGATTATATTTGCTGGATCTCCAAAGTGGATAGTTTTCTTGATATTCATTCCCAAATCTTCAAAATAAGATGCTGCCAAATTGACTATTTTCTGTCCTCTATCTTTTGCTTTTTCTTTATTTTGTTCAACTAATTCTTGCATAGTTTCAACTGACATAGTTGAAGTAGTCCCATAGGGCACATCATAAACTGTGCTTTCAACATCCTGTAAGATTGTGATAATAGTAATATCTGCCTTTAGAGTATCAAACATTGATGCAACTTTTTTGGCTGCACTTAAGGATTTTTGAGAACCGTCGACTGCAACTAAGATCTTATTCACAATAATCCCTCCTCGTATAATATGATTAGAGATCATTAATAGATCCCCATAAATATATAGTAATTATGACGGGCTTGATTTATTTAAATCAGTAGCCGTAGTCATAGTCGTAATTGTGGATATGTGGTAAACTTGCTTTTTAGTTTTCCAAGCGGTGTGGGTAATTTGTCCTTTAATTGTCCCCATTATCCACATAAGCGGCATATCCACAATTAGTTGTCAACTTTTTTTCTAAATTCTTTAATTTCTGGTTAAGTCCCTGATAAAATGGTATCAAAAGATATCCAGGGTAGTTTTTGCAAACCTCCTGTAGCATACTTTTTGTATGACTACTCAAAGAGAATGTTCCCCTGATTCTGATCGGTACTTCTAACTCGTATTATGTTTCCCGCCTTGTTTTCCTTGCTTTCAGTAAAAGCTAGGGCTGTACTCAAAACCCTGCGGTGAATTCTAATCGCGAGGCTGTCGAGCTGTCAGAATATCAGGGACTTAACCTGTTTATCTTTTTTACATCCCTTACTCAAAGGAGGTGATTACCATTGGAAAAAATGTTTGTTGGTATTGATATTTCCAAAGGATCACTAATGGCACATGCCATCGATCAAGACGGTAAAGATATCTTTCACTCCTTTAAGGTTAAAAACAACAAACCAGGTTGTAATAAACTAATTGACTTTATCTACAAACATGCAAATCAGGCTGATTTTGATGTAATTAAAGTAGCCATGGAAGCTACTAATGTTTATTGGGAACACAGTTTTCGACTTATCAATAACAGCGAAAAACTTAACTTAAATTTTAAACTATCTATTTCTACCTTCAATCCAAAAGTCGTAAAAAACTTCAAAGGTGCTTACAACAATTTACCTAAAACTGATAGTGTCGATACTTGGGTAATAGCAGATAAACTTCGCTTCGATAGAGTTAGTAACTCTTCAGTTCCAGAAGAAGTTTATCGCCCTTTAAGAGAACTTACACGTTTTAGATTTAAATTGGTCAGAAATATCCACAGTGAAAAAAGCAGAGCTTTAAATCTGGTATTCCTTAAGTTCTCTAACTTTGAAAATGAAGCACCTTTTAAAGCATTCTCAGAAGCTTCTCTTGATCAAATTATTACTGACCTTAAAAAAGCAGCTCGTAACTCCTATCGCCTAAAACCCAAAATGAATCAAGCTATTACTCAAACTCTTTCTATGACCTTTGATAATATTCGATTCTTACAAAATCAGTTAAATAAATCTAAAAAGGTCATTAAAAGAGAGCTTAAAGCAATACCACAAACCCTTGATACTGTCCCAGGAATAGGTGTAATCCTATCTGTAGGTATTTCTTCTGAAATTGGAGACATAAATCGTTTTAATAATCAAGCAGCCCTCGCGTCTTATGGTGGACTCACATGGTCCAAGCACCAATCTGGTTCTTTTATAGCTGAAGAGACTTCCATGACAAAAACCGGTAATAAGTACTTACGCTACTACTTAGTAGAAGCGTCTAATTCATTGCGAGTACACAATGAAGAGTACAAAAAATATCATGAGTCTCAAAAACATAAACATAAAAGAGCCCTCGTGCTCACAGCACGTAAATTTGTACGTCTCGTCTTTGCATTACTGAGCAAAGGTGAAATATATCAACCCAGGAGGTAGATAATTACTGAATAAATTATTGGTTCTTATAATTTTACTACTGTTTCCATCTTTTAGTCATGGGCTTTATTAGTAATTTTTACCATGAGGGCTAGGCGGATATTTCTATGCCAAATTTAGCTTAAATATTAGAATTTATTGATTATTTTTTCTCGACTCCTCTTGACACTTCACCGTATTTCTCTGTTTTATAAAAGATATAAACCTTCTTATATTTTTAAATTCTAGAAAGGAATTTATTTACCTTTATACCGGACCATTTATCTTTTTATTAATAAGTTAAGATTAATAATATTTTAGTAAATTATTGTGTTGAAAAATCATCAATTATGATAAAAATCTTTCAAGAATTCTATTTCTCTTTTCAACCCTTCTTCAAAATCAACTACCGGTCTATAATTCAACATACTTTTTGCCTTAGAACAGTCAGCAGAGGTATGTTTTACATCTCCTCTGACCTTGTTTTGATAATTCCTTTTTGCTTTTTTACCGATTAGTTTTTCCATTAGAGAAATAGCATCATTTAATACAACCCTTTTACCGTCTCCTCCAATATTAAATATTTCTCCTCTTACAGGACTCTCAGATGCAAGGATATTTGCTTGTACTATATCATCTACATGGGTAAAATTCCTGGACTGTTTACCATCACCAAAGATAGTTAATGTATTACCTTTTAAAATAGCTTTAATGAATATATGAAATGCCATATCTGGTCTTTGCCGTTCGCCAAATACTGTAAAATAGCGTAGTGATATAATGGGTACTTTAAAGTTTTTATAATATAGATAACAAAGATTTTCAGCTGCCAGTTTAGATACACCATAGGGGGAAACAGGTTGTAATTTATTGGTTTCTTTCATTGGTAATTGATCTGTATCTCCATATACTGAGGATGAAGAAGCATAAATAAATTTTTCAATACTACTTTCCTTTGCAGCTTCTAATAATTTTTGAGTTCCTAATATATTATTATCAGAGTAAATTCCAAAACTTTTTCCCCAGCTTGCTCTAACCCCAGCCTGGGCAGCTTGATGAAATATATAATCAACATCTTTTAATAATTCTTTTAAATTCATATCCAGTATGTTTTTTTCTATAAATGTAAAATTCGGATGGTTTATAAACGGTTCCACATTTTTTTCTTTCAATTCACGAGGATAATAATCTATAAAGCAGTCTATCCCAACTACCTGATTGTTATCTTTTAATAATTTTTCTGTTAGTGTTGAACCAATAAAACCTGCTGATCCAGTTACTAATGCTTTCAATTAATTTTCCTCCTATTATAATGTGCTTGGAAACCAATAATAAATTTCCATAGATAGATGATAATAATGATGAATCTGGATTATATTATTTTAGAATAACTTTCGCTTTATAGATATATATTAAACTATTAGCAAAAATTATTTACCTTATTAAAATTATACAAAGTTTGGCTGTGAGAAGCAAGTTTACTATTAGTTTTTTTAAAGACCCCAAAGTAACTTGGCACTATCAGTTTTGTAATTTTGATTGACATTATATTCAATTGATGTTATGGTAAATTGTGTTGGGTAAGAAAAACTATCAAATTTTACCCACTTAAAGAAGAATTAGGAGGAATTAATTTAATGATTTACACAGGAAAAGTAAAATGGTTTGACTCAGCTAAGGGATTCGGTTTTATCGAAAGAGAAAGTGGAGACGATGTATTTGTTCATTTTTCAGCAATCCAGGATGATGGTTACAAATCTTTAGAAGAAGAACAAGAAGTAGAATTCGAAATTGTTGAAGCAGACCGCGGCCCACAGGCTGAAAATGTAGTTGCAATATAATATAATTAATATATTTTAAATATAGCAACTAACCCCTGACTATATCAATAGTCAGGGGTTTTTTTAGTTTGACGGACATATATTAAATCTTTAAGGTGGAAATCCTGAATCCCGAAGGCGATATAGGGATTAGCTGAGAGCAAGGGTGTCCTCCGTGAGGAGGAATCTGAAGGAAGCTTAAAGCAAAATTTCGGTCTGAGGTATACGAATCACATTTGAGACCTATGGTAGTAGGATAAGTTTGCTAAACAAAACGAAGTCCGTATCGTCCGAAAGCTACTGGGGTAAATGTGGCAGATATATGAAATGAAAGAGTTAATATTTAATCCGTGAGATTTCATGGACACAAGGAGATGGACTTCAAGCTGTGGTTGAAATAAGATTTATCATGAGAAGTCAGTTTCTGCCATAGTACTAATAAACTTTTAGAAATCAAAGTTAAGAAAGGGCGGAACGATAATTATTTATTTGTTAACTTCATAGAACATAAAAAATACAGCCAACCTTAAACAAGGGCTACTCAGTTGAAAAGAGAATGGAATTTCTTAATAAATATTGAGAGTGTGGAGTGTAATATGGGAGTTAATACAATCGAAAGATTTATAGATAATTATTGAACCGCTTTATACGAGATCCGTATTTACAGTGGTGTGGGAGGAAGATAGATGATTAATCATCTAACTCCTACCCGATTTTTTAGAAAATAATAAAATAGGAAGTGAAGTAGATTTGCAGAAGATAAGATTTGAAGAACTTGATATTTCAAGTGATGTACTAAGGGCAATAGAAGATATGGGATTTGAAGAAACTACACCAATTCAAACTAAAGCTATCCCTTCTATTATGCAGGGCAAGGATATTATAGGACAGGCACAAACAGGAACTGGTAAAACAGTTGCTTTTGGAATACCCATTTTAGAAAAGATTGATTCGTTTAATAATAATACACAGGCAATTATTTTATGTCCCACAAGAGAATTAGCAATTCAAGTGTCAGAAGAGTTAAAACGACTTGCAAAATTTAAAAGAAATATTACTACTTTACCGGTTTATGGTGGTCAATCAATCAGTAAACAAATTAAAGCTTTAAAAAAAGGAGTTCAGGTAGTTATTGGAACTCCTGGTAGAGTAATGGATCATATGAGAAGAGGTACTTTAAATTTAAGCAGTATTGAATTTCTTATATTGGATGAAGCAGACGTAATGCTAGATATGGGCTTCATAGATGATATTGAAACAATATTAAGAGATATTCCAGATAATAAAAATACTTTGTTTTTCTCAGCTACTATACCAAAATCTATAAAAAAATTAAGCAGAAAATATCAGAAAAACTCAATGTTTGTAAAAGTAGCTCATGAAAAATTAACTGTACCAACAACAGAACAATACTACCTTGAAATCAAAAAAGGTAATAAACTAAAAGTATTGTCTCGACTAATAGATCTATATAATCCTGAGTTGGGATTGGTTTTTTGTAATACCAGAAAAGAAGTTGACCGAGTTAATATGCAACTTCAAGCACGCGGATATTCGTCCGATGCGATTCATGGTGGGTTAAATCAAAATCAACGTGACCATGTAATGAATAATTTCAAAAGTGGTTTTACAGAAATATTAGTAGCTACTAATGTTGCTGCAAGAGGAATTGATATAGAAGGTATTGAAATTGTATTTAACTATGATGTACCTTTTGATACAGATTATTATGTACACAGGATCGGAAGAACTGGTAGAGCCGGTAAATCCGGTATAGCTTTTACCTTTATTGTAGGTAAGGATATTTATAAATTGAAAGACATTCAAAAATATATTAAAAAAAGTATTAGCCGTAAAAATGTTCCAACCCGTGATGATATTGAGCAGGCTAGATTTGAAAAAGTCGAAATAGAATTGATGGAATATATTGACAGAAAGCATTTAGGAAAATATATTAATTATATTGAAAACTTAATAGATAATAAATATACAGCTATTGAAATAGCTGCTGCTTTATTAAAAAAGACAATTGAAAAGCAAGCAGAAATTGAAAATAGTAGTGAAGAAGCCAATCTGGGAGATACAGGTGCTGAAGCTGGAATGGTCAGGTTGTTCATTAATAAAGGAAAAAGAGATAATATTTCTCCTAAACACATTGTAGGTGCTATCTCTGGTGAAACAAGTCTTTCTGGAGATTTGATTGGGGTTATCGATATCTATGAAGACTTTACATTTGTTGAAGTACCAAAAAGAAATGGCCATGAAGTATTAAATATAATGAAAAATAATCAAATTAGAGGTAATAAAATAAATATTGAACTAGCCAAACCTATAGTAAACTAAAATATATTTAAATTCATCTAAAAAAAGTCTCTAATACTGCTTCTAAGTTTAGGGGCCTTTTTATATTTGGTCTTTCTTGTAGTCTTACGGTTACAAAAAAATATTGGGTAAATCTTCAATATTTAAAATTAAAACTATCCAAATACATGGGGATATTACTTTTTTGATTTAAAATGAACTAAGGTCAAAAAAGTAGGCAAGTAATAAATATTTTTTTGCAAAAATAAAATATTTCTACTCATCCGAATATTATAATATTATTCTTGTATTTTCTGCAAATGGTTCTTGAAGTTTATTTTTGTTATATTATCGCGTTGAGGTTGATAGTTGTTGAGAAGACTAACTAAAATAGTAATTATTTGATTTCTATCACTCTGAGCAGCTGCTTTCTTAAGCATTTCAACTTTATTGATCAACTTTTTACTTTCAACTAATTCAAGGTCATTAATAAAAATTCGTTCATGTTTAGTGGGTATGCTTTTTTCATTTTTAACTAAGAGTTCTTCATAAAGTTTTTCTCCTGGTCTTAAACCTATTATATTAATATCTATATCTTCGTAAGGCTTTAAACCGGAAAGCCTTATTAAATCTTCGGCTAGATCTATTATTTTAACTGGTTTACCCATATCCAATACAAAAACCTCTCCTCCATTACCCAAAGTACCTGCTTGAATAACAAGTTGAGCAGCTTCCGGTATAGTCATAAAATATCTTTTTATTTCTGCATGGGTAACGGTTATGGGACCACCATTTTCTATTTGTTTTTTAAAGATAGGAATAACACTACCCTTACTGCCAAGTACATTTCCAAAGCGTACAGCCATAAACTTTGTTTTGCTTTTACTGTTAAAATGTTGTATTATCATTTCTGCTACCCTTTTGCTTGCCCCCATAACATTGGTTGGGTTCACAGCTTTGTCAGTAGAAATAAAAACAAATCTTTTAACCATAAATTTATCAGCTTTTTCAACAAGCTTTTTGGTCCCCAATATATTATTTTTTACGGCCTCTTCTGGGCTATCTTCCATCAAAGGTACATGTTTGTGAGCGGCAGCATGAAATACAACGTCAGGTTGATAATGTTTAAAAACCTGTTCTAATTTATCTTGATCTCTAATACTTCCAACAATTGTTTCAAAATTTAAATTTGGATATTTGTTTTCTAATTCAAGTTTTATGAAATAAATACTGTTTTCATTAATATCTAATATTATCAGTTGCTTTGGGTTAAATTGGGCAATTTGCCGGCAGAGTTCTGATCCTATAGAACCACTACCGCCTGTTACTAATACGGTTTTTTCTGTAATATATTCGGTTATCTTTTCTGCTTTTAAATCGACTGGTTCTCTTTTTAAAAGATCATTTACTTTCACATCGCGAATTTGTATTAAATCAACATCTCCATTTAATATTTCAAATACTCCAGGGACTATTTTGACCCTAACACTTTTTTGATTGCTAAGTTCATAAATTTTTCGAATTGTACTCCCATCGGCTGAGGGTATAGCAATAATTACTTCATAGATATCGTATTTTTTTATCAATTTAGGTATATCTTTTGTAGTACCTAAGACTGGATAACCATGTATTTTAAGATTCTGTTTTGCAGGATCATCATCGATAAGTCCAATAATTTCAATATCAAGTTCATGATGTTTATTCATTTCTCTAACAATTATTTCTCCTGCATCACCAGCTCCAACTATTAAGGCTTTTACCCTTTTATTAGATTTGGAAGTATTCCTTCGAATCAAGTATTCCTTTATTATTCTTAGAGTAAAACGAAAACCTCCCATAAGAATAATGATGGTCATAAAGTTGATTAAAATAACACTACGTGGGATGGCTAAATTTACAAAATATATTGTGATTAGAAATAGAATGTTTAATACCAAAGAAGTTTTTATGATCGTAAGTAGTTCTGAAATACTTGCATATTTCCAGATAGTTTTATATAAATTGGAAAAATATAAGACAATTAATGAAACAATTGAGATTATATAAAAATATCTTATATCTATATATGATGAAATCATTCCTTCAAATCTTATCATATAACTTATTAATAAAGCCAAATTTATTAAAACTAGATCTAGTATTAGTAATATATTTCTTTTGTAATGTTCATTTATAAAGTCAAGCATATATATATCTCCTTTTTGAAATAAGTATAAAAGAGAATAATTGTCTATATTATCATATATATAAATATAAAAGTTTATTTGAATACTTTTGAAGTGAAATAGTTTTTTAAAAAAGTTATAAAATAATTAAAACACAAAAACAAGCAATCATTAAATGTAATAAGTATATTTAAATTATTGGTAACAATTCTAATGATAACCCTTAACAAAAGATGTTCTATAAATTAATTTATTAAGATTTAAGTATATGACCTGAGGTTAGAATTAATAAGACTTCTTTTATCAATTTAGACATTATTCAATTATCTCCTGCATAAAACTTTGGTTGTTTTTGATACTTTTTTATATTTACTTAAACACATGATAACTTTTTAAATCAAAGATCCTAGATGTGTACTGGATTTATTTAGCTGCTTTTTGACGCATTTTATCGTTTAAGATCTTTTTTCTAAGCCTTATTGCATCAGGAGTAATTTCTACAAGTTCATCATCTTTAATAAACTCGAGTGCTTCTTCTAAAGTAAATGTCTTAGGAGGAGCAAGATTAACTGAATCATCAGCCCCAGCAGCTCTTGTGTTTGTAAGCTTTTTGTTCTTACAGGGGTTTACAGTTAGATCATTATCTTTATTGTTCATCCCTATTATCATACCTTCATATACACGTGTTGTTGGTTTAATGAAGATTGTACCCCTTTCACTTAAATTATCTAAGGCATAAGACATTGCTTTACCGTTGTTTTGAGAAATAAGTACCCCATTGGTTCTTTGAGGTATTTTACCTTTATGTGCTTCATATTTTTCAAAGGAACGAATTAATGTTCCTTCTCCACTAGTATCATTTATGAACTCACTCTTATAACCAATTAACCCTCTTGTTGGAGCTAAATAGTTTAATTTGATATATTTGTTGTCTCTTTTCATAGACTGCATTATACCTTTTCTTTGGTTGAGCTTTGATATAACAGAACCGGAGTAATGCTCTGGTACTTCAACTAGAACCCTTTCAATTGGTTCTAACAGTTTATTACCTTCCTTATGGTATAGAACCTCTGGTTTAGATACAGAGATTTCATAACCCTCTCGTCGCATATGTTCTAGCAGTATAGATAAGTGAAGTTCTCCCCTCCCAGATACTTTGAAACCGCCACTTCCTGGTAATTTTTCTACTGCTAAGCCAACATTGACTTCTTTTTCTTTTTCTAACCTAGCCTGAATATTTCTATTAGTAAGATACTTACCACTTTCTCCTGAAAAAGGAGAATCATTTATAGAAAAGTTCATTGAAAGGGTTGGATCCTCTATTTCTATCATTTGCATTGGTTTAACATTACCTACATTACAGACTGTTTCCCCGATAGATATATGGGGTATTCCAGTAACAGCGACAATATCTCCACTTCCAGCATTTTTAATAGAAGTTTGACTAAGTCCCTGATATCCAAAAAGTTCAGTTATTTTTTCTTTTTTTATTGATCCATCTCTTTTTGATACTGCAACTTTTTGATTTTTACTTATACTGCCACTATATATTCTTCCAATACCAATTCTGCCAAGGTAATCATCATAAGCTAAGTCATGGACTTGCAACTGTAGGGGTTCATCATTGTAATCTGGATAAGGGTCAACATGTTCAATTATAGTATTAAACAACGGCTCTAAATTATTACTATCTCCATCGATTTCTAAATTAGCTATACCTTCTTTGGCAACACCAAAGATAATAGGAAACTCTAGCTGTTGATCATCAGCTTGAAGATCTATAAAAAGATCTAAAACCATATCAACAACTTCTTCAGCTCTTTCATTGTTCTTATCCATTTTGTTTATGAATAAAATAGGCTTAATTCCCTGTTCTAAGGATTTTTTTAATACAAACCTGGTTTGTGGCATTGGGCCTTCACTTGAATCAACAACCAATATAGTTGTATCTACTGCTTTAATAATCCTTTCGACCTCTGATGAAAAGTCTGCATGACCAGGAGTATCTACAATATTTATCTTATATTCATCATGTTCTATTGAACAGTTTTTGGCATAAATTGTAATACCACGTTCTTTTTCAAGCTCGTTACTATCCATAATAAATTCTTCTACTTTTTCATTATCTCTGAAAACACCACTTTGGTTTAAAAACGCATCAACTAATGTTGATTTTCCTGCATTCACATGGGCAATTACTGCCAGGTTGATTATTTTATTATTTAACATATACATTCCTTTCTTTCTTGTCTATCATTTTATAAGCGACATTGACTATTTTATACCTGAATTTGCAGATAATCAAGTATATAGGCGATTTAATGTTTAGTTACTTACCTAAAAATTGTCGTAGAAAACTCCTTTTAAGTCTTTTTTGATTTGGTGGAGATGAATACGACAGGCCTTAACCTATAAAAAACAATATTCTTAGCCGTAGTTGTATAAAACCACGTTTTTAACGTTAGAATTAATGGTTTTTCCGTTGGGTTTTAGTTTTACCCAAAAACCTTTGTTAAATGTATCTTTAACCTTAGACTTAACAGGACGATCAATCTTTTTGGCGCTGTAAATAGCAGGGCCATTTGGTTGATAGAGATTACGCTTTGTTCGGGTACTGCCCCTGTCCTTTTAAATTTTGTGTCTTTGATAAATTCGAAGTTTCTCAGTATTATCATCCCAACGCTTATCTCTTCTTGGCAAACTTGAATCCTGCCCGGGGATATTTTTGCGAAATATCTTGATATTTAGCAGCATAGAACTTCTCTAAAGAACGATTGTCCCTTCTATCTTGTAGGTCTCACTACGAGGTGCAAAACTACCTTCTGCAATATTGCTGTAGGTTTTCTCTATACCACACTCAAATCGTTTATTTTTAGTGAAATAACCATATGTGTGATTAATCTCTACTTCAAAAAACTTCTCTTTAAGCTTTTCAACCATTCGTAATCTTACCATATTTATAAAAGTTTCAGCTCTAAAACTATTAAGCTTAGGTTCCCAAACAAATAAGAAATTACCCTGTTTGTGATTAGCAGGGGTATGGCAATTAGTACATTGGGTAATTAAGTTAACTGGTCTATTACTTATATTCCCTTGCCAAAAACCTAAAGGGTGGACTTCTAGTGGGACCGTCTGAACCTTTTTCCCTTTAACCTTATAATCAACCTTCATTTAGGTTTATAATCTTTACAATTGTCAAATTTTTTTCGTATTATATCAATCTATTTCGACGTTGTCTGCGATATTTACGCCTTTTTACTAAAGGCTGTTTCATCCCTTTCACAAGTTCAATTGCAACACGATAAACTGCAGCTTTTGCAGTTACAGGAAATACTTTAACATTTTTATAGCCTGTATCATTACCAATGGTTACTTTTTGTGTATGATGACTAGTTGCAAAGGTAAGTTGTCTTGTAAAAGGTTTAGTTTGAACAGGTACAGCTCTACCATCATTTAAGAAATGTCTTATCATACCAAACTTTTGCGTTGTCATTAACAAAGTAACGTCTCTTGCTATAACATATACATATCGAGGTTTTAGATCCTTACTTTCTTCTGATCTGCTGCTATCGATATTATCAATTCTAAATCAATATATTTTTACACTTTGCTCTTTTTCTTAGTATATTTTAGTCTTCTCAATTATTTTCACCCTTTTGATGTAAGGGAATCAGCAATGATAGTAAACTATCATCCTGTCAGTTCACATTGCCAATGATATTGCGAGGTTTTTTAATCGAGAAAAAGCCCGTTCAATACTAGTCCTCTTATCATAAAATATCTTCCAGATTAGGGGACGAGATAAAGCGCAGATCCTGTTTCGGTCTTGTTTTAGTTACATGACCGTAGTTGTAATCTTAAACACCAGGCAGATCCATGCACATAATCTACTTTATTGCAAACATGAAGAGATCTAAATTTGTTATATTCATTTTATGGCCAGCACTACAAATAGGTGCACCGCCATAGTCAGAATATCTGGCCAGAGGTTCACTAGAGGTTCTTAATTTAATAGACATGACAGCTTGTGTACCATGATCAAATAAAATTTGTTCATAGATGGTTTCACGATCATAAGCTTAATCCATAGCCCAAAAATTAGGTGTTTTACATTTTATATCATTCAGTAGTTCACTGACTTTTTGAACTTAAGTTCAAGCCTGATCACCATTGTTTTTATTGGTTGGTGTTAAAGTTATTGTAAGCGGTAGTTTACTTTCAGTATCTACTGCTAAATAAACTTTCCATCCGAACCATACTATCTTATTTTTATGAGAATCTAGTATACTGTTCCAATGAGGGTTATTGGGATTATCTTTCACAATCTTTGTTTTTGGTTTTGCTATTTCATTACTTCACTTGGTCTTTTACCATACAGGCCAGAGCCCAAGATATATCTAAAAACAGGATTTCTATTAAGCCTGCAAACTAAGCCAGCTTTGATAGGTATATTTTCTATTTTTTGTGCTAAAAAAGCCCTAATAATTGGTTCCATATTATATTCTTTTGGTTTTTTTTTGTATTGCTATCAAAACTGTTATCTTAAGGTTCATTTATATGAAATTTTCTTATTTATATAAATTAAACATTGTCTTTGAAAGTCCTTTGCTAACGTGTAATATATATTAATTTTTTAAGAATAAGTTATAGAAAAAAATTCAATAAAATTGTATAATTTAACTAGGTACTAATATTTATCTATAATATAAATCAATATCTTTTTTAAAATCAATTTAATATTTTCCAATATCTTATATTTTACTTTTTTATAATAATCATATAAAATTTGAATGTGTGATATTTTGTTTTATCAAAATATTGGAGGGGGTAAAATGCCTGATAAAATCGAAAAAATTAAAGAAGATATAAAGAAATACATACAAACAAAGGAAATTATAGATGAGGAATGGATTGAAGATAAGTACCCGATAGATATTGCAGATGCAATCTCAGAGATGAAAGAAGATAAAGTAAAAGAAATAACAGATATGCTTGATACTGAGGATTTAGCAGAGATTCTTGAACAGTCTGAAGAATATATGCAGATAAATATTTTGAAGACCAAGACGTATGATGAAATTATTGATATATTCTCTTATATGCCTAAAGATGTTATCGCTGATATCATGGGTAATCTGCCAATTTATATGGGTAAAGAACTTCTTACACATATGAAACAATCTGAAGCTAAAGTTTTAAAAGAACTGCTCGGTTATGACATTGAATCTGCCGGAGGTTTAATGACAACCGAATATATATTATTTAAAAAAGAACTTACTGTGGCTGAAGCCCTAAATAAAATCAAGGAAATTGAACCGAAGACAGAAGTGCTTGATATGATCTATGTGGAAAATAAAAAAAAGGAATTAGTCGGGGTGGTTGAACTTAGGGATATATTTAACAGTCCTAATGACACGAAATTAGAAGAAATTATGATTGATAATATAATATCAGTTGAACCAGAAGAAGATCAGGAAATAGTAGCACAACTAGTAGCAAAGTATGATCTTTCTGTTATTCCAGTAGTGAATAAAAATAAGAGGCTATTAGGCATAATCACATTTGATGATATAATCGATGTAATTGAAGCTGAAAACACTGAGGATATGTTTAGGATGGTAGGTGTAAATGAAGAAGAAAGTATAAACAGTCCTTTTTTCAAATCTGTCAAAAGGAGATTACCCTGGCTTTTTATTAATCTAGGTACCGCTTTTCTTGCAGCCATAACGGTAGGCCTTTTTGAAGATGTCATTTCACAGGTTGCAGTATTAGCTGCTGCAATGCCTGTTGTTGCAGGCATGGGTGGAAATGCAGGGACTCAGACACTTTCAGTTGTTATCAGGGGTATTGCGCTAGGTGAAGTCGAAGATGAAAATAAATGGAAATTAGTTTTTAAAGAAGGTGCTCTTGGACTTATCCATGGAATTGCTATAGGCATCTTAACCGGGATCATACTTTATTTTATGTATGGTAATTTTTATCTGGGAATTATAATATTTGCGTCGATGGTATTTAATTTAGTATTAGCTGGACTTTTTGGGTTTTTAATCCCTCTTGGATTACAAGCAATGGGAATTGATCCAGCCCTAGCATCCGCTATATTCCTTACCACTGCTACAGATGTTTTTGGATTTTTCGCATTTCTTGGACTTGCAAGAATATTCCTTGATTTATTAGTTTAAAGAATATGGGGCTATTACATAAAAATAGATTTTGTCTTGTGACTATTTTTGATTTATCGAACGGCTTTTTAATATTATTTGTCAATATGTTGATTTAAATGTAATATTTTGAACGTAATAAGCCTATGACGGGTATAAAGTCAACATTGTACTTTCTTTTCTATACAAAAAATAGTAAGTTCCCAGATTAAGTATTAAATCTTTAATTTCATATATACGTCACATTTACTGTAATAATTCTCTAATTATAAAAACTTTTTTTGTTTTGTAAGCCATCCATTAAAATCATGGGCATTATACCCATTTGATATTGAAAACTATTAAATATATTATTGAAACTGTTATTTATTTATTATATAAAATTTCTCTACTGTCATTACAACTTTTGAAATAGTGTTTATTATCTGATTCCTGCTTTTTTAACTATCATAAATGCAAAATTCCCATGGATATCAGACTAAATTGGGAATCAAAACAACTTAATGAAACTTTTTCTTTAATTCATTATTGACTTTTTTAATATTAAACTTTTCAAGCCCTTGGCTTTTAGACCAGGTAAGCATATTAGAATGCTGAGGATGATTTTTGTTTCTTATTATATTTAGAAAATCTTCGTATCCAGTTTCTCCTCCTACATCTTCTGGCGGTGTTTCACCTTTACCATTAAGACAGATTGGATAATTTTTGTCATATTTATCTATTAATTCTTCAACTTCAATATAATGCTGCCAGTTATCACCATAATCATAATTGTATTTCATTTTGGCCGGTAGATATTCAGATAATTTAATTTCACCTTCTATTAACAAATTAATGTCTTTATCTACTTCAAATATTTCTTCATAGGGGCTTATTATGTTAACTATAGGCTTAAAATTATGATGATGATAAGCAGGATGGTTTATCGATAAATTTTGGGTTCTTTCATCATTATAAATATAAAACTCATGCAAATGTAGGCTGTTCCAGTTGAAAATGATTTGAAGGGCTTTATGTAAATCAGTAAAGAAAAAATTTAAAGGAATAATTAATATTCGCCATACATTGTGCTTTTCAAGTTCTAAATTAATCTTAAGTCTTACCGCTCTACATCCAAAGATATTAATGTCAAAAAACTCTCTAAGATCTTTATACATTTTTTTATTGGGATGGATATAATCACTACCACCATTACTTACAAACCTTTTACTCAACTTTTTACTAATATCAGGCTGATAAAGGGAGTTATTATTTAATAATTCCTGAAAATAATTTATTTGTTTACAGGCGTAATTTACTTTTGATACAAGAGAATTGTTTTTAGTTTTTGTAAAAACAAAATCATTGTAATTTATGAAAGCCTGAATAATATCATTATTTATACATTCAGCCTGAAATGTATATTTTATCCCCTTTTTAATACGGTCACTAAAATTTTTAAAATCTTTAACTTTCAATCCATAGAGAACTATCACATAACGATTTTTATCATTAACAAATACTGCAGTTTTTCGTCTATTTACCCAAATAAGATTGGCGTGCCATGAAAAGAGAGGATTCTCTTCTTTAGGTAAAGTAGCTTCTCTTTTTAATTCATTCAACAATTTTTTGGTGCACTGCATTAACATTTTTAACAACTCCTTATAATTAAAAATAAGCAATAGGATTATTATAACAAGATAAATATTATACTTCAAATCTATAATTTACTTTGATAAAAACCGTGCATTTAATTATACACTGCTCCAATTAATTACTTGGAATAAATCTTTTATTAATATATTGCTATTACTTTAATTCGAAAAATAGCAGTGAAAATAAATTCACGGACTAATTATTCGTAGTTGTTAATTATCTATATAGTATTATGTTACAACCATTTGTTTTATTTTTTCTTAATATTATATAAAAAACATAATATATATCTCTACTATTTTGTCCTCCCATAAATTTAATTATACAATTCAGCAATTATTAATCAAAATATTTCAATATATTATCCAGATTAGTAGTAGGTTGTTTGCAAACAAAATCTTGACAGATAGATATTTTAGTCTCTTCGTTTTTTTCTTCATAATTTAAAACAATATTAGATAGATATCTATCTCTAATGTTATCAATTAATTTTTTACTTAAATCATCATTCTTATTTCCAATTATATTTATTTTAACAAAGGGATTCTCTAGCCTATAATATGTTAATAGTAAAAAAATATAATTAATAGGTGATTTTGATATTTTATCAGAAAAAGCGTTAATAGTTTTTTCTGCCTTTTCTTTATAGGACAAATCATCAGTAATATGAGATAATCTTAATAAATTATATGCTGCAAGCGAATTTGAAGATGGAATAGCACTATCACTGCCTTCTTTTTGTCTTAAAAATAATTCACTATTTTCTGTTGAAGTATAATAAAATCCTCCTTCATCATTATCCCAAAAATATTTAATCATTTCATCGGATATATTTACAGCCCATGCTAAATATATTTTATTAAAAGTAGCCTGATATAGTTCAATTAATCCCCATAAATAGTAACTATAATCATCTAAGTTATTAACTTCTGTGATCTTTCCATTACAAAAACTGTGCGCCAATCTATTATCTTTAGTTCTCATTTTTTTATATATATACTTTGCTGCTTTTGCGGCCATTTCAATATAATAATCTGAATTTAATACAAATCCAGCTTTTGCTAAAGCAGCTATTGTTAAGCCATTCCAATCTGTTAATATCTTATTATCTTTTCTAGGACGATTTTTCTTTTCTCTAGACTTAAATAGTTTTTCTTTTATTTCGGGTATCTTATCATAATAATCTATATCCTTTAATATTAAGTTTATATGATTTGAGTTTTCAATAGTAAATATTTGTTCAAAAAGAACAAATTCTTTTGGATTTAATAAATTCTTCAATTCATCTTCTTCCCATAGATAGTATTTGCCTTCAACGCCATCACTATCGGCATCTTCAGCTGCATAAAAACAATCTGTGGTAGACAACATGTCTCTTTGTAAATACTTAATGACCTCTTTTGCTGTATCTCTATATATTTTTTTATTAGTAACTTGATATGTTTCAATATAGGTAAAAATAAGAAGTGCTTGGTCATATAACATCTTCTCAAAATGAGGAGTCTGCCATTTTCTATCTGTTGAATATCGATGAAAGCCAAAACCTATTTGGTCATATATACCACCAGTACGCATTGCCTCAAGAGTTTTTTGAACCATATTGATACTTTTACTATAATTATGACTATCCCAATATCTCAATAAGAATAATAAATAATGGGACATGGGAAATTTAGGTGTATTACCAAAGCCACCATATGTGTCATCAAACATTCTTTCAAGTATAGAAATTGTGTCAGTTAATAAACTATCTTTTAAATCTACTTCATTTGAATTGTCTTGTGATTTAATTTGAGATAAAATATTATTTGAAACATGTTCTATTCTAACTCGCTTATTTTCCCATAGATTTATTATTTCCGGTAAAATTGTCAGCAGACCTTTACGACCATATTTATCATTTTTTGGTAGATAAGTGGTTACATGGAAAGGTTTTTTATCTGGAGTCATAAATATTGTAAGTGGCCACCCACCTCCACCTGTCATGATTTTACATACTTCCATATATAGTTTATCAATATCGGGTCTTTCTTCTCTATCTACTTTAACTGCAACAAAGTTTTTGTTTATAATTTCTGCAACTTTTTTATCAGTAAATGATTCTTCTTCCATAACATGACACCAGTGACAGGTAGAATATCCTATAGATAAAAATATCGGCATATTTTTTTCTTTAGCTTTTTTAAAAGCCTTTTCCCCCCAAGGATACCAGTTAACAGGATTATCTACATGTTGTTTTAAATAAGGGCTTTCTTCATCTTTTAGGTGATTATATGAAGTCATTTTATACATCTCCTTTTGTTTAAACATTATGAATATTAGAAAAATAGTTGTTAATTTTATTGGATCTCCTCTATTTCAGTAAGTAAATGCTAATTAATAGCTGTTTTATTAATTAAATATATTTTTTATACATTAAACTGAATAATTCTTAACATAATGCTTTAATCAAATTCAAGCCTATCATACTAATATATTATTCCAATATATTTTCTCAAAGATTGGGTTAATAAAATTCTTCGATATTTTTACTCTATCAATATTAAAAAGAGCTTTCATACTTTATAATAATAGCCTTTTTAAAAAAATTCTATAGCAAATTAAAATGTTATTATTTTCCTTGTCATCGATTTTTATAAATCAAAATAGTTATTAACTTTTTATTTTTAGTTGATAACATACTTTATAGAAAAATTTTTTTATATTAAGTATCGTATGTTATAAATTATAATAGACATAGTACAAAATATATGGAACCGTGCATTGTTTCAGAAAATAAAGGTTGGTTAAGACCTCTTTATTATTAACTTGATAGTGCTTTTAAACAAACAAAAGTAAAAATACAAAAACTCCAATGGGCAACTGAAGACAGCAAGGAACATTATATAAGTGTCTGGCCAAATTTTGTTATTAAATATAATCCAGCGTGCACCAATTTAATTGAGCTTATCAAGACTAATTATAAAAAGGTTTAAAGAATTTCTAAACTTATTAATAATTGAAGATGAGAGTATTTTGCTATCTGTCAAAATCATCATCAAATCTGATAATATCATCTTCTTCAAGATATGATCCAGTTTGAATTTCAATAAATTCTAGTATTTCATCACCGTTATTTTCAACTCTATGTTTTTGTTCTTCTTTAATGAAAACACTTTCTCCAGCTTTTAAGTTAAATATTTCATCATCTATTGTGACTTTAGCATTTCCTTTGACTATATACCAATGTTCTTTTCTGTATTTATGTAACTGATAACTCAATCTTTTACCAGGAAGAACAGTAATTCGTTTTACCTTTGATGTATCTTTTTCTTCTAATACTTTATATTTACCCCAAGGTCTTTGATCTTCAAGATGGTAATTAACTCTTTGATCATTATTTTTACTTAATTTTTTTACAACATCTTTAATTTTTTGTGAACTACCCTTTTTACAGACTAATAAGGCATCATCTGTATCAATGACAATTAAGTCTTTAATATTTATACCAGCAACTATTTTGGGGGAATTTGATTTAATTAGAGTATTCTTTGAATTAATAAGTATATCTTTATTATCAGTAATATTATTATCTTGGTCTGTTTGAAAGACATTATAAAAAGAATCAAAATCACCTAGATCATTCCACTCAAGGTCAACAGGTACTACTGTAATATTACTTGTTTTTTCTAATAAGCCATAATCAATTGATATGCTTTCAATTTTTTTAAAGACATCTTTAATATCATCATATTTTTGAAATATTGAATATATATTAAAAGCATGTTCTTTTACTTCATTTTTAAAGATATTTGAATTAAACATAAAGATACCACTATTCCATAGATAACCACTTTCTATAAATTGTTTTGCGGTATCTCTATCAGGTTTTTCTTTAAATTCTTTAACAAAAAATCCATTAATTGTTTTTTCTCCAGGTGATATATAACCATAACCTGTTTTAGGTTTGTTAGGCTTTATTCCAAATGTAATTATATATTTTTTTGCAAGCTTTGTTGAGCTTTTAATGATTTCAATGAATTTATGATTATCTTCAATTAAATGATCAGATGGAAAAACAACTATATTATCTTCTTCTTTTTTAGTTACAATATCCACTCCATAATATATTGCTGGTAAAGTATTTTTTGACTTTGGCTCTAATAAGATATTGTCTTTGTTGAAATTATATCCTAATTCATCTATTTGATTTTGAACAAGATACTTATAATCTTTGTTAGTTAAAATGTAAATATCATCTAAACTTACCAGTTTTAAACTCCTATTAAAGGTTTTTTGAAATAAAGATCTTTCATTTTCAAAAAGTTTAATAAATTGTTTTGGAAATCTTTTTCTACTTAAAGGCCATAATCTTGTTCCACTTCCTCCTGCTAATATTAATACTTTCATCCAATCCCCCCTATTGTCTAATATTATAACAAACTTATTTATTTATATCTATGTTTGAAAAAATATGATATTAAATATTAATCTTAAAATGTAAAAAAACTCAAGTATACAGACTTGAGTTGATAATGATATTTAATACTTATTTAGATGGAAATAATATTATTAGAATATATGATAATAATCAAAACAATTATTTTCTAATTAAATGAATAAAATATAGAAAAAATGATAAATCAAAAAAAACAAGATTAATTTAGAGATATGTAGATAAAGAGAAGGAAGATATGTAATTATCAAAATTTTGTATTGAGTTATGTCTTTAATTAATTTTTAAAAAAAGTTCCGATTTTAATTTATTTTTTCTATCAGATAAAGAAGGAAATTTCATATAAATGAGCCTTAAGTTAACAGTCTTGACAACAATACAAAAAAGGCTTCACCCCATTTTTATTGAATATAGTAAATAGTAAAACAACAAAATGAAAGGGGTGAAACCTATTAATAACTATATTCAACAAAAGAGTCTTTTTTCCTTGGAAGAACTATTTAATTGTCAAGAAAAAACCA
>JAGXLU010000007.1:0-32785 GCA_018334565.1 Halanaerobiales bacterium
ACTTCCGGTGGTAATTGCGGAGGGGTCACACCTGTTCCCATTTCGAACACAGCAGTTAAGTCCTCCTGCGCCTATGGTACTGCAGGGGTAGCCCTGTGGGAGAGTAGGTCACTGCCGGAGATTTTTTTATTGTGTTCCCCGATAGCTCAGTTGGTAGAGCAGATGGCTGTTAACCATCGAGTCGTAGGTTCAAGTCCTACTCGGGGAGCCATTTTTTATTAATTAGGCCAATGTCCAATGTATTGATATCTAAATTTAATTAAAGTTAATATATCTATAAGAATAAATGAAAAAGGTCACTTAGTGGCTTTTTTTTTATAATAATATAGAAAAATATAAATTTGCACTTGAATTTTGCTGAAAAAATAGTATTATATATATAGAAGGTCAAAAAAAGTCAAAGTAAAGAGAGGGATCAAATATGTCTAGTATTTCTGATAAGATTGAAGAGTATTTAAGGGCATTAATCAAAAGATATGAAGGTGAAGTTGAAATAAAGAGGAATAGATTAGCTGATGATTTTAACTGTGCCCCATCTCAAATAAATTATGTACTTGATACCCGCTTTACAGTTGAAAGAGGTTTTATTATCGAAAGTAGACGTGGCGGTGGAGGGTTTGTTAGAATAATTAAGGTAAAATTAAACTCTAAAAATGAAGCAATGAAAAATATTATAAAACAGCTAGAAGGACCTCTCCAGCCGAAAGAGGCCCAGGGAATAATCAAAAGATTATATGAGAATAACTTAATTAGTAAAAGAGATAGTATTATATTAGAAGCAGCTGTTAATAAGAAGGCTATAGGATTTGAAAGTGAAAAACAAAATGTAATAAGAACAAAGGTATTAAAAAACACTTTGAAAGCAATTTTTAAAATATAAATTGTATTTGGAAAGGATGATTTTTATGCTCTGTGATAATTGCAAAAAAAGAGAGGCTACTATTCATATTACCAAATATATAGATGACAAGAAAACTGAGCTATATTTATGTGAAAAGTGTGCAAGAGAAACAGGTCATTTAAATGATAATGATGGTTTTACTTTCCAGAACTTAATTACTGGAATTTTGAACCCGGATTTTAATGATTTAAATAAAATAAAAGAATCAACCATGGAATGTAATAATTGTGGTCTGACTTATGAAAAATTTAAAAGAAATGGGAAAATGGGTTGTACTGAATGTTATAGTAAGTTTGAAAATAGGCTTAACCCTCTTATGAAAAAAATTCATGGTAGTGAAAGTCATATAGGTAAGGTTCCTCAGAGTGAAAAAAATCATTTAGATGTAAAAAAAGATATAGAAGAATTACAAGCAAAAATGGAAAAAGTAATTGAAGATGAAAACTTTGAAAGAGCTGCACAATTGAGAGATGAGATATGTGAACTGGAGAAAAAAATAGGGAGTGAATAGTTATGTTCAATGATGAAAATATATCATTGAGCTCCTGGATAAAACAAAAAGGTAGTGAAGATGATATAATATTAAGTAGCAGAATTAGATTGGCCAGAAACTTAAAAGAATTGCCTTTCCCCGGTCAATCTAATAGAAAACAAATGGATCAGGTTGTATCGATTATTAAAAATATTATGTTGAAAAAAAAGATTGAAGTTGCCGGTCAAAGTTATAAATTTAATTATATTGAAATTAAAAAAAAGACACCCCTACAGCGGATGATGTTTGTAGAAAAAAACTTGAGCAGTCCTGATTTTGCTCAGAATGGATATGGAAAGACTTTATTTTTTGATCAAAGTGAAGAGTTAAGTATAATGGTTAATGAAGAGGATCATCTTAGAATACAGGTACTTTTACCTGGTTTGGAAATAAAGAGAGCTTGGGTAATTGCGGATGCAATAGATGATCTGATTGAATCAAAAACAGAATATGCATTCTCAAAAAAATGGGGTTATCTATCTGCCTGCCCTACCAATCTAGGTACAGGTCTTAGGGCTTCAGTTATGGTTCATATTCCAGCTTTAAATCTAAGCAGCAATATGACTAGATTATTTGAAGTTGTAGGCAAACTGGGATTGACTGTGAGAGGGATTTATGGAGAAGGCAGTGAATCAGCTGGTAATATTTATCAGATATCAAATCAAATAACCCTCGGGAAAAAAGAAGAAGATATTATTGAAAATTTAGAGAGTGTAATAAGACATGTGATAAAACAGGAAAAAAATGCACGTGAAAAATTATATAAAAACAGGCCTGTCTTTATAAAAGATAAAATAATGAGGGCTTATGGACAACTAAAACATGCCTATAGTATTTCCACAAATGAAGCAATGGAACTGCTTTCTTATGTTAAGCTAGGGAGGGAAATGGACATTATTAAGGAAAAAGAGATTTCCCCTCTCTTATTGAAAAGGCTATTTATAATTATTAGACCTGCTCATTTACAGAGTCTTATTGGGGAAAAAATAGATACTTCAGCAAGAGATATAAAAAGAGCTGAGCTAATTCAGACAGAAATAAATCGCAAAGGAGGACAAATATAATGTTTGGAAAATTTACAGAACGGGCCAGAAGGGTTATCGCTATGGCTGAATCTGAAGCGAAGAAATTAAATCATAACTATGTAGGGACAGAACATATACTACTTGGTTTAGTTAAAGAAAAGAAGGGTATTGCTGCTAAGGTTCTTTCTGAACAGGCAGACTTAAAAGAGAGTCAAATTATAGATGTTATAAAATCGATTATTGGAAAAGGGAAAAACAAAGTTAAGGGTACAATTGGTTTAACTCCGCGTAGTAAAAAAGTTTTAAATCTCTCTATGGAACAGGCCAGGGATTTAAACCATAGTTATATTGGCACAGAACACATTTTACTTGGTATGATAGGTGAAGGTGAAGGTGTAGCTGTCAGAATTTTACAGGAACTTGGAGTAGATTTAGATAAGCTTAAAAAGGAGATATTACAGATACTTAATGAAAGTCAGGCTAAAAGTAAAGAAGTTGAAGAAAGTGACACACCTGAACTTGATAAATATAGCCGGAATTTAACTGAGATGGCTGCAGAAGACAAATTAGATCCGGTGATTGGCAGAGAAAAAGAGATCAAAAGAGTTATTCAGGTACTCAGCCGCAGAACAAAAAACAATCCTGTTTTGATTGGTGAACCAGGTGTTGGCAAAACTGCTATTATAGAAGGTCTGGCTAAAAGTATTGTAGATGAAAATGTGCCTGAAATTCTGATTGGGAAAAGGGTAGTAGCTTTGGATTTAAGTTCTTTGGTAGCAGGATCCAAATACAGAGGTGAATTTGAAAAACGCTTAAAGTCTTTAATATCTGAGATTGTAGAGAATGGTGAAGTGATATTATTTATAGATGAAATGCATACTCTTGTAGGAGCAGGTGCAGCAGAAGGAGCTATTGATGCAGCTAATATTCTCAAGCCCGCTCTGGCACGTGGAGAACTGCAGGCTATCGGTGCAACAACCCTTGATGAATATAGAAAATATATTGAAAAAGATGCTGCTTTAGAACGAAGGTTCCAATCTATAATGGTAAACGAAAATACTATCATACAATCCATTGCAATTCTAAAAGGTTTAAGAGATGCTTATGAGGCTCACCATAAAGTTAAAATAACCGATAAAGCAATAGAAGCATCCGTAAATTTATCCCATAGATATATTACCGATAGATTTTTACCTGATAAGGCAATTGACTTAATGGATGAAGCAGCTTCCAGAGTTCGTTTAAGAAATAATACAAGACCAAAAAAATTAAGAGAAATAAATGAAAGAATAGAAGAATTGGAAAAAGAAAAAGAATCAGCTGTTAAAAATCAGGAGTTTGAAAAAGCAGCTCAGTTAAGGGATAAAGGAAAAGAATTAAAAACAAAGTTAAAGGATATAAAAGGCGAGTGGAAACAAAAAAAGAATAATAATAATACCGTTGTTCAAGTTGAGGATATTGCTCAAATAGTTTCAAGTTGGACCGGCATACCAGTTACAAAATTAGAAGAAACCGAAACTAAAAAATTATTAAAACTTGAAAAACTACTTCATAAAAGGGTTGTAGGTCAAGATGAAGCAATCAGGGCAGTATCACAGGCAGTTCGAAGGGCTCGAGCAGGGCTTAAGGATCCTCAAAGGCCTATCGGATCTTTTATCTTTTTAGGACCAACTGGAGTAGGAAAAACAGAATTAGCCAGAACTTTAGCGGAGGCTATGTTTGATGATGAGGATGCAATGATCAGAATTGATATGTCTGAATATATGGAGAAACATTCTGTATCCAGAATGGTTGGCTCCCCTCCCGGTTATATAGGACATGAGGAAGGTGGACAACTTACTGAGCCAGTCCGGAGAAGACCATACTCTGTAATACTCTTTGACGAAATCGAAAAGGCACACCCTGAAGTTTTCAATATATTGCTGCAGATTTTAGAAGATGGGGCTTTAACAGATTCCCATGGACGAAAAGTTGATTTTAAAAACACCGTAATAATCATGACATCTAATGTAGGGGCTAATTATATCAAAAAACAGTCTCAGCTAGGCTTTGCGGCAGAAGAGGATGAAGCTGCTGAATACGATAATATGAAAGATAATGTTATGACCAGGTTGAGAAAAACATTCCGACCTGAATTTCTTAATAGGCTGGATGAAACAATTGTATTCCACTCCCTAAATAAGGAGCATATTTCTAAGATTATAGAAATTATGATTAGGGAATTACAGGATAGACTTGATCAAAAAGATATTAAAATAGAAATTAGCAAAAAGGCCAAGTCTAAATTAGTAGATGAAGGATATGACGCTGAATTTGGGGCAAGACCTCTAAGACGTGCTATACAGAGACTTGTAGAAAATAAGTTATCGGAGCATATATTAAGTGGTGATATTGGTGAAGGTGACAAGGTAAATGTTGATCAAAAAGAAGATAAATTAGTTTTTAACAAAGTAAAATAAGACTGAATTGAACCCAGTTTAACAGCTGGGTTCTTATCTTGTAATAAGTGTTTAAAAATGGTATAATTGTATTAATTGAATATAATTAGAATGTATTTAACTGGAGAATTATAATGTCAAAAAATGCAAAGACCTATATGTGCAAAAATTGTGGTTATAAAACTGAAAATTGGGCAGGGAAATGTCCCAATTGTGGTGAATGGAATTCTATCAGAGAAGTTACCCCTGAAGAAATAAAAAAAAATAGGAGTTTAAAACTTAAAGATGATAAATTGCCTAAAATTGAATCTCTGGATAAGATTAAAGGATCCAAGAAAAATCGTTTTCCTACAACTTTAACAGAATTTGACAGAGTTTTAGGAGGAGGTATTGTGGAAGGGTCCTTGATATTAATAGGGGGTTCTCCAGGGATTGGTAAATCCACCTTGATTTTGCAGGTGGCTTTCCTTTTAGCCATACACAATAAAAATGTGTTGTATATTACTGGAGAAGAATCCCTTAGTCAAGTTAAGATGAGAGCAGAAAGGTTGGAGTTAATACATAAAAAAGTTTTTATTCTTTCTGAAATCAATTATGAAAAAATTCAGGCTATAATTGCAGAAAAAGACTTTGATTTAGTGATTATAGATTCAATTCAAACCGTTAAACATCCCCAGATAAATTCTTCAGCCGGCAGTATTAAGCAGATTAAGGAAATTGCTGCAAGTTTGTTCAGAACAGCCAAACAAACAAATTTACCAATTATTATGATAGGACATATCACCAAAGATGGTGAATTAGCCGGGCCTAAGGTTTTAGAGCATATTGTTGATACTGTTTTACAGATGGAAGGGGATCAGAATTATTCTTACCGCATACTGCGGGGTTTAAAAAACCGGTTTGGTTCTACAAATGAGATGGGCATTTTTACAATGGAGAAAAAAGGTTTAAAAGAAGTGAAAAATCCCTCACAGATATTTATTAGTGAAAGGCCTGAAAATGCGAGTGGTTCAACTATAGTTCCGATAATAGATGGTAATAGAGTTATCTTGATCGAAATTCAAGCTCTTGTAACTGATACAGCTTATGCAACTCCCCAGAGATTAACTACAGGTATCAATAAAAAACGGTTATCTATTTTACTGGCTGTATTAGAGAAAAAGCTTGGTTTTAACTTTAAGGTTAGTGATGTTCATATTAATATTACAGGTGGCCTTTCAGCTAGTGAACCCGCAATAGATTTGGGGATTATATTTTCCGTAATTTCTAGTGTTAGTGACTATCCGATTGATTCTAAAACAGCCGTGATAGGTGAAGTTGGATTAACAGGGGAGGTTAGGGCTGTTAATAATTTCGAAAAAAGAATTACAGAGTTAAAAAAACTTGGTTTCAAAAATATTATTGTCCCGGCTGGCAATATTAAGAAGAGGGAATTTGATTTTGAGGTTAATATTGTTGAGATTAAAAACTTAAAAGAAGCACTTGATATGTATTTTAATTATTAGTAACTTATTTTTATTATTACTTTAAAAAAGGAGAGCAACCCAGTGCAGGAACATGAAGAGTGGTTAAATGAAATATTAGAATTGATAGCTCCTGGAACCGCCTTTAGGGAAGGCCTGGAGAATATATTAAAAGCTAAAACCGGTGGATTGATCATATTAGCAGAAAATAATGACGTCATTAAGAGCTTGGTGGATGGTGGATTTAAGATAGATGTTCTGCTAACTTCTACAAATCTTTATGAGTTAGGTAAGATGGATGGCGCAATTGTTCTTGATGCAGAAGCAAAAAATATTCTTTATGCCAATGCACTTCTTATTCCTGACCCCACCATTAAGTCAAGTGAAACAGGCGCAAGGCATCGAACCGCAGAAAGGGTTGCCAAACAAACTTCCAATTTAGTAATAGCAATTTCAGAGAGAAGAGACATAATTACTTTATATAAAAATGAAAAAAAACATGTCTTGGAAGAAATCAGGGTTGTACTTTCCAAAGCCAATCAAGCTGTGCAAACCCTGGAGAAGTATAGAAAAGTTTTTGACCAGACCTTAATAAATTTAAGTGCTTTAGAATTTGAAAATTTGGTTACTATTGCAGATGTGGTTACTGTTATAAAAAGAGCAGAGATGGTTTTGAAAATTAAAAATGAAATCGAAAAATATATTTTAGAACTTGGCAATGAAGGTCGTTTAATTGAAATGCAGCTGGAAGAATTAGTAATGAGTGTAGAAGAAGAAAACAAGTTATTGATTAAGGATTATATCGCAGAAGAAAAACTTGCAGATGAGGTTGCAGCTGAAGATATCATCAAAGAATTAAGAGAGCTTAATAAAGATGATATGCTAACAACAAGAGAAATAAGAAGCATTTTAGGACATGGTGGTAATGTTAATTCACTGGATTTAATCATAGATCCAAGAGGATACAGGATTTTAAAAAAGATACCAAGACTGCCGATGCCGGTTATTGAAAATATTATTGAAGAATTTGGAGATCTAAATGAAATTAATGTTGCTTCATTAGATGAATTAGATGAAGTAGAAGGTGTTGGAGAGGTTAGAGCTCAGGCCATTAAAGATGGACTGAGGAGATTGAGAGATCAAGTATTACTTGACAGGCACATCTAAAAAAGATAATAAAGGAAGGTTGATAAGATGGCAGAAAGTATTTTTGATAAAGGAGATAGAGTAGTTTATCCAAATCATGGAGCAGGTACTATTGTTGATATTGAGATAAAAAAGATTCTGGGAGAAGAGAGGAAATACTATATCATGGAACTGCCTATAGGCGAAATGAAGGTTATGATTCCTGTTCATAAAGTAGAAGAAATAGGTATTCGAGATGTTATCAATGGGTCAGAGGCAGAAAATGTATTTCATCTCTTAAAGGGTGAAAAGAGCAAGATGTCACAAAATTGGAACAGAAGATATAGGGCAAATATGGAAAAACTAAAAACCGGTGATATATATGAAGTAGTAGAAGTTGTTAGAAATTTAACCATTCGAGATATGGAAAAAGGTTTATCTACCGGGGAAAAGAAAATGTTAAGTAATGCTCGAAAAATATTAATTAGTGAGTTAGTTTTAGCTAAAGATATGCCAGAAGAAGATGTTGTTGAAAAGATTGATAATATTTTAGAAAATAATCCAAATGTAAATAATGATGATGATTAGTTTAAAGGAGGTGGATATAGAAATTAATGAAAATTAAATTATAGATACAGCTAGGGGAGGTGATAATAAATGCTGAAAAAAATCGTTAAAGTAATTTTAGGGTTAATTGGTGCTGTTATAGGATACAACAGTATTGTTATGTTAGGAGTTGCAGAGGAAATAGATTTTTCAACCTCTAATATTGGGAGGTTTTTAATAAGCAAACAATTTATTGGAATTATTATAGGTGCTATTATTGGTTATTTTTTAATTTTTTTCTTACTGGAAAAATTACTTGACCTTATTTTAAACTTTGATTATAAGCTAAAAGAGCTTTCCTGGAAAAAGATCATAATTTCCTTTTTAGGTATTATAATTGGACTCATATTTGGTTCTCTTATTAATCTTGCTTTTTCAATTTCTTCCATACCAGGCCTGGGGTTATCTTTACAGATTCTGATAAATGTCATATTCATATATCTGGGGTTAACTCTTGCAATTTATAAATTTAATGATATATTTGATCTGCTTTTTGAAAACAAAAAATTTTTTTCAAGTAATAAAAACAAAGATTTAACCAAAAAAATTCTTGATACTAGTGTAATAATTGATGGGAGAATATATGATATCTGTCAAACTGGATTTGTAGAAGGAAAGTTGATGATTCCTGAATTTGTTTTAGAAGAACTACGCCATATTGCGGATTCCTCTGATGGTTTAAAGAGAAATAGAGGTAGAAGAGGTTTGGATATTTTAAAAAAAATGCAGAAAGATAATCGAATTGATGTTGATATTGTGGCAAAAAATTATGAAGATATTCCGGAAGTGGATAGTAAGTTAGTCAAGATGGCCCAGGAGTATAAAGCTAAAATAGTAACCAATGATTTTAACTTAAATAAAGTATCAGAGTTACAGGGTGTTTTTGTATTAAACATCAATGAGCTCGCTAATGCTGTTAAACCGGTTGTGTTACCCGGTGAAGAAATGGATGTCAAGGTTATTAAGGAAGGTAAGGAAGATCGTCAGGGTATTGGATATTTAGATGATGGAACGATGATTGTAGTGGATAATGGGGTAGAATACATGGATGAAGATATAGTAGTAATGGTTACCAGTATTTTACAAACCGCTGCAGGACGTATGATTTTTGCAAAACCGAATACCAATAGTTAATATTTGAATATAAGAAGGAGATTTACAATGTATATTAGTGCAATTATTCCAGCGGCTGGATCAGGTAGCCGGATGCAGACAAGAGAAAATAAATTATATATTAAACTGGCGGGTAAGCCGGTGCTTTATCATACCTTAGAGACGTTTATTAATAATTCATTTATCAACAAAGTCATCTTAGTTTTACAAACAGGTCAGGCAAAAAAATTTGAAAAAAATGTATTAAAATTATTAAATGATAAAAAAAGTAAGATTCAGACTATAATTGGTGGTGCAAGCAGAAAGGATTCTGTGTTTAATGGTATAAAAGCTGCTCCTGACGAAACTGACTATATAATTATTCACGATGGGGTAAGACCTTTAATAACAAATGATATACTTAATAAAGTGATTGGTGCTTTAGAAATAGAAGAAGCGGTGACAACCGGGGTTAAAGTTAAGGACACTATTAAGATAAAAGATCATAATAATTATGTTGTAAAAACTGTAAATAGGGATAATTTGATTTCTATACAAACCCCGCAGGCTTTCAATTATGATTTAATAAAAGAAGCCCATCAGACTAATATTTTTGATAAAAATATAACAGATGATGCTTATTTAATTGAATTGATGAATAAAAAAGTTAAGATTATTATAGGTTCATATGACAATATAAAAATAACAACTCCTATTGATATTGCACTTGCAGAAAATATCTTAAAAAGTAGGAGCAAATGACAGGAGAGACAAAAATGAGAGTGGGGATAGGTTTTGATGTGCACAAGTTTAAAAAAGATACCCCCTTATATTTGGGAGGAGTTAAGATAAATTATAAAGCCGGATTAAAGGGCCATTCAGATGCTGATGTTCTTATTCACGCCTTAATTGATGCTCTTTTAGGTGCAATGGGTAAGGGAGATATAGGAGAAATGTTTCCAGATACTGAGATTAAGTATAAAAATATAAGAAGTACTGAATTACTTAATGATGTAGTAGATATTATGTTAGATAATAATTATAAATTAATAAATACAGATCTGGTACTCATAGCCCAAAAACCCAAAATTAAAACATATAAAGATGTAATAGAAGAAAAATTAAGCAGTCTACTGAGGATAGAAAAATCACAGATAAATTTAAAGGCAACAACGACGGAAGGGCTTGGTTTTTTGGGCAGAACAGAAGGTATTGGTGCACAGGCAGTAGTGTTAATATCAGAGTTAATACAATAATTTAGCAAAAGAGTAGGTGAATATAAATTATGTTGATTAAAGATATTATGACTAAAAACCCCATTACAATTGAAACTAATATGACCGTATCAGAAGCCGAGAAGGTATTATCTATCAATAAGATAGGTAGATTAGTAGTTGTTGACGATGGGAAGATTGTAGGAATTTTAACGGACGGAGATTTAATAAGTAATCATCACATCAAAGGAAAAATAAATGATTATATGTCGAAAAATGTAATAACTATTAAAGAATCAGATACTGTACAAAAAGCAGCTAGGTTATTATCTGATAATCAAATTGGCGGAATGCCGGTGATTAATAAAAATAATAAACTGGTCGGGATTGTAACTGCAGATGATATTGTATTTGGTTATATGAAAGACGGAGAAGAATTAGAGGTGGAAAAAAAGAATATAAATCCAGAAAGTGCTGCTATATATCTCTCCATGACAAGAAGTAGAGAATATGAAGAATACTGGTTGGAAAAGATTAAGGGATATGGATATAAAGGAGCTATTACCCAAACTGGAGCCAATTCAGAAAAGCTACCGGTAAAACTAAGGGAAAGTACGACTGTAGCAGCTATAGCAAGGGGTGTTATTGCTGAGAATTCCCGGGAGAAATCAGCAGTATCAAATGCAGTCAAAGATGCATATATTCAACTGGCTTTGATCAATCCAGGCCTGGGTGGAGGATTTAAGATAGCTGTGGTCAGGGGTCCTGAATATATATCGGTTGCAATCTTTGGTAAATTCGGACATGCTTTAGTTGATGGACATGAGCAACTATCAATTGGAACCAGTGTAATTTAAATTGATTAGAATTTAATAATTTTTAGGTTCAAATCTAATAATTTTCATAAGAATTAAGGAGGAGCTTTTAATGAGTGAGATGCGCTTAAGATTTCCACCCAGCCCAACGGGTAAAATTCATATAGGTAATATGCGAACAGCCCTTTTTAACTGGCTATGGGCAAAAAAGAATAATGGTAAGCTTATATTAAGAATTGAAGACACTGATCAAAAAAGATCAACCAAAGAGTTTGAAGATATTATTATAAAAGAGTTGGACTGGTTAGGTATAGACATTGATGAAGGGGCTAGTGTTGGTGGTGAATATGGTCCCTACCGACAATCAGAAAGACTTGTCCTATATCAAAAATATGTTGAAAAGTTATTAAAAAAGGGTAAGGCATATAGATGTTATTGTAGTGAAGAAGAACTTGAGCAAATGAGAAAAGATGCCTTGGCGCGAGGAGATATGCCTAAATATAATGGGCACTGTCGTAATTTAAGCCGGGAGGAAGAACTAAAATATATTGAAGAAGGACGAGAACCGGTTATCAGATATAGGTTAACAGAAGAAGATAAAGATATTGTGGTAAATGATGAGATTAGAGGTGACGTTACATTCAATACATCAGTTCTAGACGATTTTATAATCTTTAAATCTGATGGTATGCCCACCTACAATTTCGCAGTGGTGATAGATGATGCCTTGATGAAGATCACCGAGGTTATCAGAGGTGAAGATCATTTATCTAATACACCCAAACAAATATTAATTTATGAAGCACTTGACTTTCCAGTACCTAAATTTGCACATTTACCTTTGATATTGGATAGTGATAGGGCTAAATTGAAAAAAAGAAGTGAAGATGATGATGTTTACATCGGGGAATATAGAGAAAAAGGTTATCTGCCAGAAGCTTTATTTAACTTTCTTGTTTTTTTGGGTTGGTCTCCTCCGGATGATAAAGAAATCCTCACGAGAGATGAGATAATCAAAAATTTTGAACTCAACGATATTAATAAAAGTGCAGCTGTTTTTGATATTGATAAACTGAACTGGGTTAATGGAAAATATATTAGGGAGGCCGATTTAGATTATATAGTAGAGTTGTCAATACCTTATTTAAAAGAAGCAGGTTATATAGACGAGGTATTTGTAGAGAAAAATTATGAATGGTTAAAAAAGGTAATAGGAGTATCCCGCACAGGAGTAGATTATCTGAGTCAAATTCCTAAAGAAGCAGAGTTATTTTTTAAAAAATTAGAGTTTGAAGATAAAAAGAAAGCTGTAAAGGAATTTCAAGAAGAGGGTGTGGAATTGGTCTTTACAAACCTCAAGAAAAAACTAATAGATTTAGATGAATTTAAGCCTGAAAAGATCAGCACTGTATTTTCGGAGTTGATTAAAGAACTGCCCGTAGGTGGTAGAACTGTTTATCACCCCACCAGATTGGCTTTAACTGGCATGGATTCGGGACCTGAAATGAAAAATGTCATATATATATTGGGCATCGAAGAAACAATCAACAGATTAGATAAAGCCCTCATGATGAGAGATCAAAAATAAATAAAAACATAACTTCTCCTCAATTGTGGAAATTATGAGGAGAAGTTTTTACAGAAAGGAGTGTCCCAACTTGCTTAAAGTATACAATACATTAACCAGAAAAAAAGAAGAGTTCAAACCTATAGAAGATAAAAAAGTACGAATGTATGTTTGTGGGCTTACTGTTCAAAATTATTCTCACCTGGGGCATGTTAGAGGTGCTATTAATTATGATGTAATAAGAAGATATCTAGAATTCAAAGGTTATGATGTTACTTATATCTCTAACTTTACGGATATTAATGAAAAAATTATTGCCAGAGCTGAACTGGAAGAAATGAAGCCAATGGCTTTAGCATATAAGTATGAACAGGCCTTTTTAGAAGACATTGAGGCACTCAATATAAAAAAAGCTGATCACTACTGTAAGGCAACAGATAACATAGATCAGATTCAAAAAATGGTTCAAACTCTAATCGATAAAGGTTATGCTTATATTGCAGATGGGAATGTATATTTTAGTGTAGAAGAGTTTGAAGATTATGGAAAACTTTCCGGTAGAGATTTAGAACAGATGATTGCAGGAACACGTAAGAAGATTGAAAGTGATAAGAAAAACCCACTTGATTTTGCCCTCTGGAAAAATGTTGAAGATCCTGAGGTAATTGCATGGGATAGCCCCTGGGGGAGGGGATGGCCTGGCTGGCATATTGAATGTTCCGCTATGTCAATTAAAAAGCTGGGCAGCAGTTTTGACATTCATGGAGGAGGAACAGATTTGATATTTCCTCATCATGAGAACGAAATTGCTCAATCTGAAGCATACAGTGGAGTTAAACCGTTTGCAAAATACTGGATGCATAATGGAACAGTTAACTTAAGTGGTGATAAAATGTCTAAATCATTGGGCAACTTTTATACTACCAGAAAGCTTTTGGAAAAATATTCTGCAGATCAACTCAGGTATTTTATTTTAACAAAACACTATAGGAGTCCTATAGAATACAGTGATGAAGAAATAGAAAACAGTAATAAAAGTCTGGAAAAATTAGTTAATACTAAAAATTCTTTAAAAAATATTTTAAAACAGTCACCAACTGATTCAGATAAAAAACAAACATATCAACTGCTTGAATTTATAAAAGGAAAAGAAGAAAAATATTTTGCGGCTATGGATGATGACTTTAATAGTGCTCAAGCAATTGGTATACTACATGAAATGGCGACTGAGATCAATAAAGTTGTTAACAACTCTGAACTTAAATTAAATTCAAAATTATTAGAAGATCTGAAGGAAATATATAAAACTTTTAATGAACTGTTTGAAATTTTCGGATTGACATTAGAGTCGAGCAGTAGTTCATTAAGTTCTGATAGATACAGTGAGCTGGTAGAATATGTTTTAGAGTTAAGAAAAGAAGCTAGAGCAAATGAAAACTGGGAACTTGCTGATAAAATTAGAGATGATCTTAATAAATTGGGTATCAAGGTTCATGATACTCCGCGTGGAACAGAGTGGGAAATAATAAATTAAGGGGGAGCAAAATGGAAGTCGAACCCAAGGTAGAATTGATTGATTTCACAGAAAACCCTGAGAGAAATGTGGCCACTGCTGCACGCCTATGTTATTCCAAAAAAGGTGCAGTTCAGCTTAATCAGGAAATGTCCCAAAAAGAAGTTGAAAATTTAGTTAAAAAGGTTATGCAGATGGGCCATACTTCTACCCTTGAACATACTTATTTTTTCTTTCATGTTCGTTGTAGTCGAGTTACTTCTCACCAAATTGTTAGGCAAAGAATAGGAACCTCCTACAGTCAGAGATCGCAGAGATATGTGACCGAAGACGATTTTAGCTATATTACACCACCTAAAATAAAAAAAAATAAAAAAGCATATCAGATATATAAAGAAAAGATGGCAGAATTAGAAAAGACTTATCTCGAATTGATTGAATTAGGCATACCCAAAGAAGATGCTAGATTTATACTGCCCACAATTAAGACCAATATTGTTATTTCATATAATGCTCGTTCTCTTATCCATTTTATAAGGTTAAGAACCTGTAATCGTGCTCAGTGGGAAATCAGAAGTATAGCTAATCAAATGTTAAAAGAAGTTAAAAAAGTGGCACCTGTTATTTTTGAAAATGCTGGTCCTCCCTGTGAGATGGATGGAGAATGTCCAGAAGGAGATTTATCCTGTGGAAAAATAGATCAAATTAAGGAGAGGGAAAATAAGTAATGAGAAATGTGGAAGGCAAAAATCCTGTTATTGAATTAATAAATATGAACAAAGAAATTGATAAAATATACTTACAAAAAGGCTTAAGAGGTGATAAAATAGGTCAAATAATAAGTAAAGCTAAAGATAGAAATATTAAAATAGAGTTTTTGAATAAATACAAGATGGATAAAAAAGCAGAGATTGATAATCACCAGGGAGTTATTGCTTTGACCTCCCAACTTAAAAAATATAATTTAAAACAGACAATAAATTATTTATCAAAGAGGGAAAAGGCCCCTTTATTATTAATTTTAGATCATATTCAGGATCCACATAATTTTGGAGCAATTATTAGAACTGCTTATGCAGCAGGTGTTGATGGTATAATTTATCCCAAGGATAGAGCCTGTGGTATTACAGCTACAGTGGATAAAGTTTCTGCAGGAGCTATTGAGAACATAAAATTAATAGAAGTTATTAATGTTAATAGAGCTATAGATTTTTTAAAAGACAATAATTATTGGGTAACTGGGGCAGATATATCCGGCCATAAAAAATATTATGAACATGGTTTTTCTGGCAAGGTTGTTCTGGTAGTTGGTCATGAAGGTAGTGGTTTGAGTAGACTAACCAAACAAAAGTGTGATTTCCTAGTCAAAATACCTATGCAGAATAACTTTAGTTCATTAAATGTGTCTGTAGCAACAGGTATTCTTTTGTTTGAAGCTAATAGACAAAGGAATACAATATAGTCCTTGACTAAAAAAGTTTTAAACAGTATAATATTAATGTATTAAATAAGGAGGGATTCTGGTTGAACACATATGCCCAAGAAGTAGATTACCAGGATTATAGTCAACTTAGTGATGACGAACTAATTAAGATTATACGCAAAGGGGATTCGCGAGCGGAAGAGGCATTGATTAAGAGATATAAAAATTTTGTTTTGGCTAAATCAAGATCCTATTTTCTTGTTGGGGCAGGCCGAGAGGACATTGTACAGGAAGGTATGATTGGTTTATACAAAGCCGTAAGAGATTATAAAATTGATCGTCTGGCTTCCTTTAGAGCCTTTGCAGAATTATGCATCACCAGGCAGATCATTACAGCTATTAAGGCTGCAACCAGACAAAAGCATCAACCACTAAATTCATATGTGTCTTTAAATAAACCGATATATGATGAAGAATCAGACCGAACACTTCTTGACATTCTAAAGGGGACCAAACTTAATAACCCCGAGGAACTATTTGTCAGTAAAGAGACATATGATTTAATTGAAGATCAGATCAGTGAAATGTTGAGCACTCTTGAATTCGATGTATTACAGGAATACTTAAATGGAAAATCTTATCAGGATATAGCTGATACCTTAGATAAACATGTAAAGTCTGTAGATAATGCATTACAAAGAGTCAAAAGAAAGTTAGAGGATTTTTTAGAAAAACATGAGATATAAAGTCTATAGATAACCTATATAATAATATTAATGTTAACACCGGCCTACAATATTAACAAAGGAGAGATGAATATAATGGCTAAGGAAAAATTTGAAAGGACAAAACCACATCTTAATATTGGAACTATCGGACATGTTGACCACGGCAAGACAACCCTAACAGCAGCAATAACCTCAGTATTAAACAATTATGGTGGAGCTGAGGTAAGGGATTTTGATTCAATTGACAATGCCCCTGAAGAGAAGGAAAGAGGCATAACAATAGCGACATCCCACGTTGAATACGAGACAGAGTCTAGACATTACGCTCATGTTGATTGTCCGGGGCATGCTGATTATGTAAAGAACATGATAACAGGTGCAGCCCAGATGGATGGAGCGATTTTAGTTGTATCAGCGGCAGACGGTCCTATGCCTCAGACCAGGGAGCATATTTTATTAGCTCGCCAGGTAGGAGTACCAAGCATTGTGGTATTTTTAAACAAGTCAGACATGGTAGATGATGAGGAGTTAATAGAGCTGGTAGAGATGGAAGTAAGGGACTTACTAAATGAGTATGATTTTCCAGGAGATGATATACCTGTAATAGTAGGTTCAGCTTTAAAGGCATTGGAGAATGCTGATCCAGAGGGTCCATATGGCAAGAAGATAGTGGAGTTAATGGAGGCAGTAGACTCATATATACCGGAGCCTGAAAGAGACAGTGACCAGCCCTTTTTAATGCCGATAGAAGATATATTTTCAATTAAGGGTCGTGGCACAGTAGCGACCGGCAGGGTAGACAGAGGCACATTACATCCTCAAGATGAGGTAGAGATAGTGGGCATCAAGGAGACCGAGAGCACGGTAGTGACCGGTGTAGAGATGTTCAGGAAGTTACTGGATGAAGCGGTAGCGGGAGACAATATAGGCGCCTTATTAAGAGGAGTCAAGCGAGAGGAAATAGAGAGGGGCCAAGTTTTAGCAGAGCCGGGCAGTATAAACCCTCATACCAAGTTCAAGGCAGAGGTATATGTATTATCGAAAGATGAGGGTGGGCGTCACACACCATTTTTTGATGGATATAGGCCTCAATTTTATTTCAGGACAACAGATGTAACAGGTACGATATATTTACCAGAGGGAGTAGAGATGGTAATGCCGGGCGACAATATAGAGATGAATGCAGAACTAATTACTCCGATAGCTATGGAAGAGGGTTTAAGATTTGCGATTCGCGAAGGCGGACGTACTGTGGCTTCTGGTGTTGTAACTGATATAGTTGAGTAATTTATTGTAAAAAAATAGATAAAATAAGTTATAAAAAAAGTTATAAAAAAAGAAGCATGTGCATAATGCACATGCTTTTTAAAACTGTTGACTTTTAAGGCGAGATATGATAAAGTAATTAAGGCTGTTATATCCAGAAAATAATATAATAAATATAGATTTGTTAACAGGTTTGAATACTGGCCGACCGAGGAGGTGGCACCATGCGTGAGAAAATAAAATTAGAATGCACAGAATGTAAAAATAGAAACTATACAACCACGAAAAACAAACAAAGTATGCGTGGTAGATTAGAAATAAAGAAATACTGTAAGCACTGTCAAAAACACACTTTACATCGTGAAACCAAATAGCACTGGGCTTTAATTTAAAAAATTACTATATTGAAGGATGTGATTTTTATGGCCAAATTAGGTTTTTTAGGAAAATTCACTGGTTTTTTAAAAAAAGTAAGGCTGGAATTAAGGAAGGTTAACTGGCCGAGCAAAAATGATTTACAATCTTACACAATCGTTGTATTAATAACAGTTACTGTATTAATAACTTTTATTGGAATTATTGATTTAGGATTATCAAATTTGATTACTCCCTTTATAATGTAATTAAGGAGGTGAGGATCCTATCAATACAGGGTCCTTAAATTATGGAAGACAAAACTCAATGGTATGTAGTACATACTTATTCTGGGCATGAGAAAAAAGTAAAAGCTAATTTGGAAAAGCGAATTGAAAGCATTGGTATGCAGGATAAGATCCAAGAAATATTAGTTCCTACAGAAGAGAAGATAAAGAGAAAGAAAGGTAAGAAAACTACTGTAGATAAAAAGATCTTTCCTGGTTATATAATTATTCAAATGGAGATGGATGACGAAACGTGGTATGTAGTCAGGAATACTCCAGGTGTAACCGGTTTTATAAGTAGTGGCACAAAACCACTACCACTTGCGGAAGAGGAGATTAACCATATCCTTTCAGGTATGGGTTTACGAGAAAAAGAAATTACTGTGGAATTTGAAGTGGGGGACAATGTCATGGTAATAGATGGGCCCTTTGAAGAGTTTATCGGAACTGTTCAGGAAATACACTTGCAGCAACAAAAGGTTAAGGTTATGGTGTCAATGTTTGGAAGAGAAACTCCTGTTGAACTTGATTTTTCGCAGGTAGAAGTGGAATAATGAATTTAAGAGTTAAGAAAGGAGGAAGAATATCATGGCAAAAAAGGTTATAGGAAACATCAAATTACAAATTCCAGGTGGACAGGCTAATCCAGCTCCTCCAGTAGGACCAGCTTTAGGTCAACACGGAGTTAATATCATGGATTTTTGTAAGGCCTTTAATGCAAAAACCTCTGATAAAGCAGGCACAATTATACCTGTAGAAATCACGGTTTATGCCGATAGAAGTTTTGATTTTATAACTAAAACACCGCCGGCCTCAATTTTATTAAAGCAGGCAGCAGGTATTGAAACAGCTTCTGGTGAGCCTAATGTAGATAAAGTTGCAACAGTTAGCAAAGAAGATGTTAAGGAAATAGCTGAAACTAAAATGGAAGATTTAAATGCCGGTAGTATTGAAGCAGCAATGAGTATGATTGAAGGTACAGCCCGTAGTATGGGTATTTTAGTAGAGTAATAATTTTAAAAAAAGTGGGAGGCAGTGCCGCTTGAACCACAGAGGAGGAAAATTTATGGCTAAAAAAAGTAAGAGATATAGAGATTCATTGCAAAAAGTTGATAGGGAAAAGTTTTATGATCCAAAGGAAGCATTTGAATTAGTCAAAAACTTAGCCAGCGCAAATTTCGATGAAACAGTTGAATTTTCGGCCAAGTTGGGTGTAAATCCTAAGCATGCTGATCAGAATATAAGAGGAACATTGGTTTTGCCGAATGGAACTGGACAGGAAGTTACAATAGCTGTTTTTGCCAAAGGAGAAAAAGCTCGTGAAGCTGAAGAAGCAGGAGCAGATTTTGTTGGACAAGAAGATTTGGCTGAAAAAATTCAAGAAGGCTGGATGGATTTTGATTTAGCTATTGCAACTCCTGATATGATGAGTGTGGTAGGACCATTGGGAAGGATATTAGGTCCCAAAGGATTAATGCCGAATCCCAAGGCTGGAACAGTTACCTTTGATTTAGCTGAATCAATCGAAGAATTTAAAGCTGGAAAGTTAGAATATAGAGTTGATAGTGAAGGTAATATGCATCTACCAATTGGTAAAGCTTCTTTTAAGGTTGATGAAGTTGTTGAAAACTTTAAGAAATTGATGGATGTTTTAATGATAGAAAGGCCGGCTTCTGCGAAGGGTAAATATTTTATTTCAATAACTGTATCTTCAACAATGGGTCCAGGAGTTAAAATTGATTCTAATGCAGCTTTAAGTCTGATTGGGAGATAAGTTATTGACATCGGTTGACAAAATGTGTTATGATTAGTTTTGTTAAAATTAAATATTAGTTAACCATAGATAGTGGGGGTCAGATATGACTTAAACTTACCTGCTGAGGTTAGGTTTTTATAACAGTGTGATATAGTTATACATACTGGATAACATATCTAAAATCATCCTGCCTATCTATGGCAGGCTTTTATTTTTATAAACTTGCAAATTTAATGTAGACGGTTATTATAGGGAGGTGAGTTGTTATAAATGGCTAGAAAGGATAAAGAGGCATCTGTAAAAGAACTGGAGAAAAAATTAAAGGAATCTAAATCCTTAGTTTTAACTGATTATATAGGTCTAAATGTGGCTGAAATGACGGAATTAAGAGCAAAACTAAGAGAAGCTGGTGTAGATTACAAGGTTGTCAAGAATACCCTGGCCAAAATTGCTGCTGAAAATTCAAATTTAAGTGAAATAAATGACTTTTTTAGAGGTCCAACTGCAATTGCTTTTGGTATCGAAGATGTTGTATCACCTGCCAAAATCATTGATAATTTTGCAAAGGAACATGAAATACTAGAAATTAAGGGTGGTTACCTAAACGGTGAAGTGATTGGTATAGACAAAGTTAAATCATTAGCTGAAATTCCATCCAGAGATATACTGCTTGCTCAGGTTCTGGCAGGAATGCAAGCCCCTATCTCAGGTTTGGTAAATGTTTTAAGTGGAAACATGAGGAATTTGGTAAGTGTATTAAGTCAAATAAAAAATCAAAAAGAATAAAATTATTTTAAGGAGGAACAGAAATGAGTAATGAAGAAATTATGGAAGCTATTGAAAATATGTCTGTTTTAGAATTGGCTGAGTTAGTGGAAGAATTAGAAGAGAAATTTGGTGTAAGTGCTGCTGCTCCTGTTGCTGCCGTAGCTGCTGGAGGCGAGGCAGGTGAAAAAGAAGAGGAACAAACTGAATTTGATGTTTACTTAGAAAATATTGGTGGTAAAAAGATACAGGTTATCAAAGCTGTTAGAGAATTAACTGGTTTAGGCTTAAAAGAGGCTAAAGCTGTTGTTGATGATGCACCTCAGAATGTAAAAGAAGCTGTTAGTAAAAGTGAAGCAGAAGAAATGAAAGAAGCGCTTGAAGAAGTTGGAGCTACAGTAGAAATCAGGTAAAATTTATTCATAAAAGTATAAATGTATAGAAGTGCCCTTTGTTAAGGGCACTTTTTGTAATCTGTAAATATCAAAATCATCTGTTCGATTCAGCTTGACATTAAAAATGTAATGTGTTATCATTATTAATTGTCGATAACATTTTAATAAAATGGCATAGTATATGCATATATTATGGTTTTTTTAAGTATTTATTTGGCCTTATATTTATAATTTTTGTTTTTATTTTAATAGAATATCCAATATATTATCAAGCATTTAAGTAGGTTGCAACTTACTTAAATGTTATATTTATAAACACAAGTATTCCTTGGGGGTGCAATGATGACAACAGTGAGAAAAAGATTAAGTTTTGCTAAAATTGACGATGCTATGGAATTACCTAATTTAATTCATACTCAATTGAGTTCGTATCAATGGTTTTTAGAGCAAGGCTTAAAAGAAGTTTTTGAAGAGATCTCACCTATAGAAGATTTTTCGGAAAATTTAGTTTTGGAATTTGTCGGCTATCATTTAGAAGACGCTAAGTATACCGTTCAGGAATGTAGGGATCGGGATGACACATATGATGCTCCCTTACAGGTAAAGGTTCGATTAATTAATAAAGAGACAGGTGAAGTAAAAGAACAGGAAGTTTTCATGGGCGATTTTCCGCTTATGACGGACAAAGGTACCTTTATAATTAATGGTGCAGAAAGGGTAATAGTTAATCAGTTGGTTCGTTCTTCAGGTGTATATTTTGATGATGAACGTACTAAAGATGGACGCAGATTAATTAATGGAAGCATTATACCTAATAGAGGTGCCTGGATTGAATTTGAATATGATAAAAAGAGAATAATATCAGTTCGTGTAGACAGAAAAAGAAAGATGCCTTCTACAATATTATTTAGGGCATTAGGGTATGGTAGTGATCAGGAACTTATCGATCTCTTAGGAGATTCTAAGGTGATTATGGATACTCTAAAACGCGATTCAACTGATTCTAAGGATGAGGCATTAATAGATTTATATAAAAAGCTGCGGCCGGGCGAACCCCCGACTGTAGATAGCGCAGAAAGTTTAATTGAATCATTATTTTTCGATTCCAAGAGGTATGATTTAGCTGCGGTTGGCAGATATAAGATCAACAAGAAACTGGGATTGGATATTGATCCAGACAAAAAACACCTTGATGAAAGAGACATAATTGAAACAGTTCGTTATATGGTAAAATTGGTAAATGAAGAACCAGACGCATATATTGATGATATTGATCACCTTGGCAATAGAAGATTAAAAACAGTGGGTGAGCTACTGCAAAATCAATTCAGAATTGGTTTATCCCGCATGGAAAGAGTTGTGCGGGAGAGGATGACTATTCAGGATATTGATGTTGTGACACCTCAGGCTCTAATGAATACCAGGCCTGTTGTAGCTGCTATTCAAGAATTTTTCGGAAGCAGTCAGTTATCTCAGTTTATGGATCAAACAAATCCGATGTCTGAACTTACCCATAAAAGAAGGTTAAGTGCCCTCGGCCCAGGTGGATTAAGCAGAGAACGAGCTGGTTTTGATGTAAGAGATGTTCACCATTCACATTATGGTCGAATATGTCCGATCGAAACTCCCGAAGGACCCAATATTGGACTTATAGGTTCGATGGGTACTTATGCAATGACCAATGAATTTGGTTTTTTAATGACTCCTTATCGTAAAATAGTTGGAGGTCATGCTACAGGAGAAATCGATTATCTTACTGCTGATGAGGAGGATCTAAATATAGTTGCCCAGGCAAATACCAAATTAGATGAGAATGGCAACATTGTAAATGATGAAGTTGTTGCCCGACATAGAGGAGATATTTTAGAGATATCACCTGATAAGGTTGACTATATGGATGTTTCAACTAAACAGTTGGTTGGAGTATCAGCAGCAATGATTCCGTTTTTAGAAAATGATGATGCTAACCGAGCTTTGATGGGAGCGAATATGCAGAGACAGGCTGTGCCTTTATTAAAAACTGATGCTCCTATTGTTGCAACAGGTATGGAGCATAAAGCAGCCCGGGATTCTGGTGTTGTTGTAATTGCAGAAAAAGGCGGAATTGTTAAAAAGGTAACATCAAGTAAAATCTTTATTGAAAATGAAAAAGGAAATATTGATAAATATAAACTGATGAAATTTAAAAGATCAAACCAGGGTTCCTGCATGAATCAGGCCCCTATTGTTAGTATTGGCGATGAAATTGAAGCAGGGGATATAATTGCTGATGGATTTTCAACTGATCGGGGCGAGATGGCTTTGGGTAGGAATTCTTTAATTGCATTTATGCCTTGGGAAGGTTATAACTATGAAGATGCTATATTGATCAGTGAGAAACTGGTCAAAGAAGATACTTACACTTCTATTCATATTGAAGAACATGAGGCAGAAGCAAGAGATACGAAGTTGGGACCAGAAGAGATAACAAGGGATATACCAAATGTAAGTGAAAGTGTTTTAAAAGACTTAGATGAAAGAGGAATTATTAGAGTGGGGGCTGAGGTGAAAGAGGGAGATATTTTAGTTGGTAAGGTTACTCCTAAAGGTGAGACAGAGCTTTCTGCTGAAGAGAGATTGTTGAGAGCCATTTTTGGTGAAAAAGCAAGAGAAGTTAGAGATACTTCTTTAAAAGTTCCCCATGGTGAAAGAGGTATTATTGTTGATGTTAAAGTATTTTCACGTGATCAAGGAGATGAACTTAAACCAGGTGTTAATAAGCTTGTAAGAGTATATATAGCAAATAAAAAGAAGATTTCTGTAGGAGATAAAATGGCCGGACGGCATGGTAATAAAGGTGTTATTTCCAGAGTATTGCCGGAAGAAGATATGCCTTTTTTAGAGGATGGTCAGCCGGTAGAAATCGTACTTAACCCGCTGGGGGTACCATCCCGGATGAATATAGGACAGTTATTAGAAACACATCTGGGTATGGCTGCAAAAGCATTAGATCTTCATGTAAAAACCCCTGTATTCAACGGGGCTTTAGAAGAAGAGGTTGAAGAGTATCTAGAAAAAGCAGGCTTTAATAGGGATGGCAAGATGACTTTATATGATGGCAGAACAGGTAAGCCTTTTGACCATGATATAGCGGTGGGATATATGTATGTTCTTAAATTACATCATCTTGTAGATGATAAAATACATGCCCGTTCAACCGGCCCATATTCACTAGTAACCCAACAACCACTGGGTGGGAAGGCGCAATTTGGTGGTCAAAGATTCGGTGAAATGGAGGTTTGGGCTCTAGAGGCTTATGGAGCTGCTTACAGTCTTCAGGAAATGCTGACTGTTAAATCTGATGATGTCATAGGAAGGGTAAAAACCTATGAGTCAATTGTAAAAGGTGAAGAAGTTCCACCACCAGGTGTGCCTGAATCATTTAAAGTATTAATTAAAGAGATGCAGAGTCTCGGACTAGATGCCCGCGTTTTTGTAGAAGAAGATAATGAAATGGAACTAGAAGAGGAAGGAACCGAAGTTAGTGAAACTGCAAAAAAACTTGGTTTAGATACTGATTTACAGCTTTCAAGACCTACTGAAGAACAATAATAAAAATTATCAAAATAGGAGGGGGAGAGGCCCTTGTCAAATTTAAATAATTTCGATTCAATGCGGATCGGAGTTGCATCTCCTGAACAGATAAGAGAATGGTCTCGGGGGGAAGTTAAAAAACCAGAAACCATTAACTATAGAACGCTCAAACCTGAAAAAGATGGTCTATTTTGTGAAAAGATATTTGGTCCTACCAAAGATTATGAATGTCACTGTGGAAAATATAAGAGAGTTAGATATAAAGGCGTAGTGTGTGATCGATGTGGGGTTGAAGTGACCAGATCAAAGGTTAGAAGAGAACGAATGGGTCACATCGAATTAGCTGCACCCTGTACTCATATTTGGTTTTTCAAAGGGATACCCAGTCGATTAGGCTTAATTATGGATATGTCTCCCAGGGCTTTAGAGAAGGTTATATATTTTGTTTCATATATAGTTATTGATCCTGGTGATACATCACTTAGTAAAAGACAATTGCTGTCTGAACAAGAATACCGGGATGCTAAAACCAAATATGGCAATGAATTTGATGCCCGTATGGGAGCTGAGGCTGTTAAAATACTTTTAAGTCAAATTGATGTGCAAAAAGATGTTCAAGAATTAAAAAAAGAGGTTAAATCCACCTCAGGACAACGCCGCAGACGGGCTGTGAGAAGATTAGAAGTTATGGACGGTTTGCTCAATTCCGGTTTGGAACCGGGATGGTTGGTCATGGATGTTATGCCTGTTATTCCACCGGATTTACGTCCAATGGTACAGCTTGATGGTGGAAGGTTTGCAACTTCTGATTTAAATGACTTATATAGAAGAGTTATAAATAGGAATAATAGGTTAAAAAGATTATTAGATTTAGGAGCACCGGAAATAATAATTAGAAATGAAAAACGGATGCTGCAGGAATCTGTCGATGCTTTAATTGATAACGGCAGAAGAGGCAGACCGGTTACTGGTGCTGGTAATCGTCCTTTAAAATCTTTAAGTGATATGCTGAAGGGCAAACAGGGCCGCTTCCGCCAGAACTTACTGGGTAAAAGGGTGGATTATTCCGGCCGGTCGGTTATTGTTGTTGGCCCTGAATTAAAGATGGATCAGTGTGGACTACCTAAAAAAATGGCACTGGAGTTATTTAAGCCTTTTGTAATGAAGGGCCTAGTCAATAAAGAATATGCTCATAATATTAAGAATGCCAAGAAAATGGTAGAGAAAGTAGATGAGAGAGTTTGGGATATTTTAGAAGAAGTAATAAAAGGGCAGCCTGTTTTATTAAACAGGGCACCAACTTTACACAGATTGGGTATACAGGCCTTTAAACCAGTTTTAGTTGAAGGAAAAGCTATTAAATTACATCCTTTAGTCTGTACGGCATATAATGCCGATTTTGATGGTGATCAGATGGCTGTTCACCTGCCTCTTTCTGAGGAAGCTAAAACAGAAGCTAGAACTCTGATGTTATCTACAACGAATCTTTTATCACCATCTGATGGTAGTCCTATTACAGTTCCCACCCAGGATATGGTTTTGGGAATATATTATCTGACAACAGTCAAAGATGGAATTAAAGGTGAAGGCAAAATTTTCTCTAATGCAAATGAGGCAATTAAAGCATACGACACAGATAAAATATATCTACAGGCCAAGATTAAACTAAGAATTGATAATAAAATTATAGATACCACAGTAGGTAGGGTTATCTTCAATGAAGCCTTTCCTAAAGATATGGAATATATTAATCGTAGAGTCGGTAAAAAAGAGCTAGGTGATTTGATCTCACTATTAAATAATAATTTTGATGAAGAAAGTACAGTTGAATCACTGGATAATATAAAATCTCTGGGGTATGATTTTGCCACACGTTCTGGTATAAGTATTGCAGTAGCTGATGCTGCTATACCAGATGAGAAGCCTAATATTTTAAGTGAGGCTGATAAAAAGGTTGATGAAATAGAAGAATACTATAATCGTGGAGCAATAAATGAAGATGAGAGGTACCAGCGCATAATAAATATCTGGAATCAGGCCAAAGATGATGTTACAGATGCATTGTTGGAACATCTGGATGAAGATAATAATATTTTTATAATGGCTACTTCTGGTGCCCGCGGTAACACATCACAAATTTCTCAGTTAGCCGGGATGCGTGGATTGATGGCAGACCCTTCTGGTAGAATTATAGATCTGCCTATCAGGTCAAGTTTTAGAGAAGGTCTGAATGTGTTAGAATTTTTCTTATCCACTCACGGGGCTCGTAAAGGATTGGCAGATACAGCCTTGCGTACAGCCGACTCGGGATATTTAACAAGAAGGTTGGTTGATGTTTCACAGGATGTTATCGTTGAGAATGAAGATTGTGGTACTGATAAAGGTCTTTATATAGAAGCAATTGGAGGTAAAGGTGATCATGCTATAGAAACACTTAGGGAAAGAATCTTTGGACGTTACGCTGCTAAAGATGTTTTCAATCCCAATAATGATCAAGTTATAGTCGAGAAAAATGAAATGATAAAAAATGAGCATATAGATGTAATTGAAAATGTTGGTATAGAAAGAGTAAAAATCAGATCTGTGATAACATGTGAATCAGAACATGGAGTATGTTCAAAATGTTATGGACGTAATCTGGCTACATCACAAAAAGTTAATCAAGGAGAGGCAATCGGAATTGTGGCTGCTCAGTCTATAGGTGAGCCAGGCACCCAATTAACAATGCGTACATTCCACACAGGTGGAGTTGCTGGTGATGATATTACTCAGGGCTTGCCCAGGGTGGAAGAGCTTTTTGAAGGGCGTACTCCTAAAGGTCATGCGATTATGACTGAAAAAGAAGGGAAAGTTAAGATTACTCAGAAAAGAAATTCAAAACGTGTTGTGGTGACCAGTGAGGATGGCAAAAAAAAGACATATAAGATACCCTATGGTTCAACACTTATTGTTAAAGAAGATGAATATGTTCAACCAGGTGACAAATTAACAGAAGGCCCGGTTGATCCCAGTGTTATGTTGAGAGTAAAGGGAGAGTCTGCTGTACAAAATTACCTATTAGAAGAGGTACAAAATGTTTATAGATCTCAGGGTGTTGAAATTAATGACAAACATATTGAGGTAATAATCAGACAAATGATGAAACGGGTTAAGGTTATAGAATCTGGAGATACCGAAATGCTAACAGGTAGTCTGGTGACCAAGCATAAATTTTTAGATGAAAATGAGAAAGTCAAAAAGAATGGAGGTAAACCTGCTAAATTTGTTCCACAAATAATGGGGATAACAAAAGCTTCATTAGCGACAGAAAGCTTTCTTTCAGCTGCATCATTTCAAGAAACTACACGGGTTTTAACGGAAGCTGCTCTGGAAGGAAAGGTGGATAATTTAAGAGGTTTAAAAGAAAATGTCATAATTGGACAGTTAATCCCAGCTGGAACAGGGATGAGAAAATATAGAGAAGGCCAAGAAGTCGGGGATAATGTTACTGATGTAACTCAAATTTTGGATCAATTAGATGATGAGTAGATAATTGGTAATTTATTGTTGACAACAACTATTAAAGGTGTTAAAATACACTAGTGCGTGCAGAGAAAGCCCATTAAAAAGATATTTTATATGAATATATATGATTTAAAAGTATAAAAGCAGAGGACAGCATTAATTTTTAATGCTGCTTCCTGCTGTATTACTGAAATTCTCGAAAGGAGGTGGGTTTTGTGCCAACAATTAATCAGCTTATACGCAAAGGTCGTAATAAGATTCAAAAGAAGAAAAATGCTCCTGCATTAGGAGGTTCACCTCAAAAGAGAGGAGTATGTACTAGAGTTTATACTGCGACTCCCAAAAAACCGAACTCTGCTTTAAGAAAAGTGGCCCGTGTTCGTTTAACCAATGGAAAAGAGGTGACCTGTTACATACCTGGAGAAGGACATAATTTACAGGAACACTCCGTTGTTTTAGTGAGGGGTGGGAGAGTTAAGGATTTACCAGGAGTTAGGTATCACGTTGTAAGAGGTACTTTAGATACTGCAGGTGTGGAAGATCGCAGACAGGGACGTTCAAAATATGGAGTAAAAAAACCCAGTTAAAACTTAGAATATACTAATTTTAAATTAAAGGGGGGAGTTATGTGCGTAAAAATAGAGCAGAAAAAAGAAATGTTAAACCTGATTCTGTATATAATAGTGTATTAGTAAACCGCTTTATAAATAAAATTATGTTGGATGGTAAAAAAAGTTTGGCAGAATCATTACTGTATCAAGCATTGGAAAGATTACAGCAAGAGACTGGAGATGAACCAATAACAATTTTACAGGAAGCTTTAAATAATGTTAAGCCTACATTAGAAGTTAAATCACGCCGTATTGGTGGATCAAACTATCAGGTACCGGTAGAGGTATCAGATCATAGAAGAAGATCACTTGCAATTCGCTGGATTATTAATGATGCTAGAAATCGAAATGAGAGAACAATGCAAGAAAGATTGACCACAGCAATTATGGAAGCCTATAATAATACCGGTGGTGCAGTTCGTAAAAAAGAAGAAGTACACAGAATGGCAGAAGCTAACAGAGCATTTGCACATTATGGATGGTAAATTGATTAAAATTATGTTTTGTTACAATTAAGAAGGGGGGAGAATGATGGCCCGACAATTTCCATTAGAAAAAATAAGAAATATAGGAATTATGGCTCATATAGATGCTGGTAAAACTACAACTACTGAACGCATCCTTTACTATACTGGTAGGGTACACAAAATGGGAGAAGTACACGATGGAGCTGCTGTAATGGATTGGATGGAACAAGAACAGGAAAGAGGTATTACTATAACTTCAGCTGCCACTACGGCTCAATGGGGCGAACATCGTATAAATATTATAGACACGCCCGGACATGTGGACTTTACAGTTGAGGTGGAGAGGTCTCTTAGAATACTTGATGGAGCAATTGCATTATTCTGTTCTGTCGGTGGAGTTGAACCCCAATCAGAAACAGTCTGGCGACAGGCTGATAAATATGAAGTTCCCCGCATCGCTTTTGTGAACAAAATGGATAGAATGGGAGCTGATTTTTTTAGAGTTATTAAGATGATGAAAAAAAGGCTGGGAGCAAACGCTGTTCCTGTGCAGTTACCTATTGGAAGTGAAGATCATTTTAAGGGAGTTATAGATCTCATAGAAATGGAAGCTATTGTTTATAAAGATGAACTGGGTATAAACTTTGATAGAGTTGATATTCCTGAAGAGTATAAAGGAGAAGCTGAAAAATATAGAGAAGAATTATTAGAACAACTTTCTGAATTTGATGATGAGTTGATGCTGAAATACATTGAGGAAGAAAGTATAACAAAGGATGATATTTTAAATGCTTTGAGAAAATCAGTAATAAATGTTGATCTTATTCCCGTCTTATGCGGATCTGCTTTTAAAAATAAAGGTATACAGATGTTATTAGATTCAATAATTGATTTTATGCCTTCACCACTAGATGTACCGCCTGTTGAAGGCGAGAATCCTGAAACTGGTGAAGTTGAGATTAGAAAGGCTTCTGATGATGAGCCTTTTTCAGCGCTTGCCTTTAAAATAATGACAGATCCTTATGTAGGGAAACTGGCCTTTTTTAGAGCTTATTCAGGTGTGTTAGAAGCAGGCTCTTACATTTATAATTCTTCAAGTCAAAAAAGGGAGAGAATTAGTAGGATATTACAGATGCATGCGAATCACAGAGAAGAAAGAGATAGTGTTTATGCAGGAGATTTAGCTGCCGCAGTAGGATTGAAAAATACAAGCACAGGAGATACACTTTGTGCAGCAGATAATCCTATATTATTAGAATCAATGGAGTTTCCCGAACCAGTTATATCAGTTGCTATTGAACCAAAAAGTCAGGCTGATGAAGATAAATTAACACAGTCTTTGCTCAAATTATCAGAAGAGGATCCTACATTTCAAATTAAAACCGATGAGGAAACCGGTCAAACAATTATTAGAGGTATGGGTGAACTACACTTAGAAATTATTGTTGATAGATTATTAAGAGAATTCAAGGTTGATGCAAATATTGGCAAACCGCGAGTGGCTTATCGGGAAACTATTACGCGCAAGGTTGAAGATATAGAAGGAAAATTTATCAGACAATCAGGTGGCCGTGGTCAATATGGTCATGTAATTATTGACCTGGAGCCTGTTAAAGAAGGTAAGGGCTTTATATTCGAAAATGATATAACCAGGGGAGCGATACCGAAAGAATATATAAATCCTGTGGAAGATGGAATTGAAGAAGCAATGGAAAATGGCATTAAGGCAGGTTATTCTGTTGTAGATGTTAAAGTAACATTAAAAGATGGAAGTTTTCATGAAGTTGATTCCTCTGAAATGGCCTTTAAAATTGCTGGCTCAATGGCGTTTCGAAAAGCTGCCGAGAGAGCAAGACCTGTAATTTTAGAACCTGTTATGGAAGTTGAAGTTGTAGTACCAGAAGAATATATGGGTGATGTAATAGGAGATCTTAATGGCCGTAGAGGTAAGATTGAAGGAATGGAAAGAAGAGCTAATGCTCAGGTAGTTAAGGCCTATGTACCGCTCGCTGAGATGTTTGGTTATGCGACTGATCTGAGATCAAAAACTCAGGGAAGAGCAACTCATACCATGCAATTTTCACATTATGATAAAACACCTAAAAGTGTTGCCAAAGAGATTCTGGGTGAATAATAAAGATTAAAATTTTTTAAAAGGAGAGATGAATATAATGGCTAAGGAAAAATTTGAAAGGACAAAACCACATCTTAATATTGGAACTATCGGACATGTTGACCACGGCAAGACAACCCTAACAGCAGCAATAACCTCAGTATTAAACAATTATGGTGGAGCTGAGGTAAGGGATTTTGATTCAATTGACAATGCCCCTGAAGAGAAGGAAAGAGGCATAACAATAGCGACATCCCACGTTGAATACGAGACAGAGTCTAGACATTACGCTCATGTTGATTGTCCGGGGCATGCTGATTATGTAAAGAACATGATAACAGGTGCAGCCCAGATGGATGGAGCGATTTTAGTTGTATCAGCGGCAGACGGTCCTATGCCTCAGACCAGGGAGCATATTTTATTAGCTCGCCAGGTAGGAGTACCAAGCATTGTGGTATTTTTAAACAAGTCAGACATGGTAGATGATGAGGAGTTAATAGAGCTGGTAGAGATGGAAGTAAGGGACTTACTAAATGAGTATGATTTTCCAGGAGATGATATACCTGTAATAGTAGGTTCAGCTTTAAAGGCATTGGAGAATGCTGATCCAGAGGGTCCATATGGCAAGAAGATAGTGGAGTTAATGGAGGCAGTAGACTCATATATACCGGAGCCTGAAAGAGACAGTGACCAGCCCTTTTTAATGCCGATAGAAGATATATTTTCAATTAAGGGTCGTGGCACAGTAGCGACCGGCAGGGTAGACAGAGGCACATTACATCCTCAAGATGAGGTAGAGATAGTGGGCATCAAGGAGACCGAGAGCACGGTAGTGACCGGTGTAGAGATGTTCAGGAAGTTACTGGATGAAGCGGTAGCGGGAGACAATATAGGCGCCTTATTAAGAGGAGTCAAGCGAGAGGAAATAGAGAGGGGCCAAGTTTTAGCAGAGCCGGGCAGTATAAACCCTCATACCAAGTTCAAGGCAGAGGTATATGTATTATCGAAAGATGAGGGTGGGCGTCACACACCATTTTTTGATGGATATAGGCCTCAATTTTATTTCAGGACAACAGATGTAACAGGTACGATATATTTACCAGAGGGAGTAGAGATGGTAATGCCGGGCGACAATATAGAGATGAATGCAGAACTAATTACTCCGATAGCTATGGAAGAGGGTTTAAGATTTGCGATTCGCGAAGGCGGACGTACTGTGGCTTCTGGTGTTGTAACTGATATAGTTGAGTAA
>JAGXLU010000007.1:32885-69816 GCA_018334565.1 Halanaerobiales bacterium
GGGCGACAATATAGAGATGAATGCAGAACTAATTACTCCGATAGCTATGGAAGAGGGTTTAAGATTTGCGATTCGCGAAGGCGGACGTACTGTGGCTTCTGGTGTTGTAACTGATATAGTTGAGTAAGATCAAGCAGAAAAGAAGGGGGATTAAATTCCTCTTCTTTAATTGTTCTTTATCTTGGTTTGTTTGAAGGAGGGAAGATAATGACCAACCATGAAAAAATTAGAATTAGGTTAAAATCGTTTGAACACGAACTTTTAGATAAATCAGCAGAAAAGATTGTGGGTACTGCTAAAAGAACAGGGGCTGAGGTTTCAGGTCCGATCCCACTTCCAACTAAAAAAGAAATATTTACTGTATTGAGATCTCCTCATGTTCACAAAGATGCCAGAGAGCAATTTGAGATGAGGACTCATAAAAGGTTAATTGATATCCTTGATCCAACTTCAAAAACGGTAGATTCTCTGATGAGATTAGATTTACCTGCCGGTGTTGATATTGAGATTAAATTATAAGGTCAGGAGGTGTACTAAGAGATGGCTAAGGGATTATTAGGTAAAAAAGTAGGTATGACACAAATATTTGATGAAAAAGAAAATATGGTTCCTGTCACAGTTATTGAAGCAGGCCCCTGTGTTGTAACCGAAAAGCGTACAGAAGAAAAAGACGGATATCAAGCCGTTCAACTAGGCTTTGAAGATATAAAGGAAAACAAGCTTAATAAACCGAAGATGGGACAGTTCAACAAATATGAATTAAAGCCCAAAAAGTATTTAGTAGAATTCAGAGATTTTGCATCTGATTTAGAAATTGGTGATGAGATAACAGTAGACATCTTTGAAGAAGGTGAGATCATTAAAGTGAAGGGTGTTTCTAAGGGTAAAGGTTTTTCTGGTAATATCAAGAGATGGAACCAAAAAATCGGGCCCAAAACACATGGATCTCACTTTCATAGAGCTCCTGGTTCAATTGGAGCTGTGGATGCCTCTCGCGTATTTAAGGGACAAAAGATGCCGGGTAGAATGGGAAATGAAAAAACAACTATTCATAACTTAATGGTTATGAAGGTAGACTCTGAAAGAGGGGTTGTCCTGATTAAGGGATCTGTCCCGGGTGCTAAAAAAAGCTTAGTAAGGCTTATTGGATTAGAAAAGTAAAATTTTAGAGATGGAAAGGAGGACATATAATGCCTCAAACAATGAAATATAACAGCAAAGGTGAAAAAACTGATGAAATAGATTTATCAGATGACATTTTTGATATTGAAATAAATAAAGAAGTTGTACACCAGGTTGTGACCGCGCAATTAGCAAAAGTTAGAAGTGGAACTGCTTCTACTAAAACCAGAAGTGAAGTTAGAGGTGGGGGAAGAAAACCATGGAGACAAAAAGGTACAGGTCGTGCCAGACACGGCAGTATTCGCTCTCCTTTATGGGTTGGTGGAGGAATTACCTTTGGGCCCAAACCTCGCTCTTATAATAAAAAAGTAAATAAAAAAATGAAGAAGAATGCTCTAAAGTCAGTTTTAACTGACAAAGTAAAAAACGAGGGTGTTATGATTTTAGATGAACTTAAAATGGATGAAATCAAAACACAGGAAATGGTAAATTTTTTAGATGATTTAGGTTTAAAAGACAGGAAGGTATTAATTTTGTTGCCCGGTAAAGATAAAAATATTTACTTATCAGCACGCAATATTCCTCATGTAAAAACACTAGTATTGGATGGTTTAAATACTTATGACCTCTTGAATAATGAAGTAATTTTAACAACTGAAGAGGCGGTAAGAAAGATTGAGGAGGTGCTGGGAAAATGAGAGAACCCAGAGATATTTTAATTAAACCGGTAATTACAGAAAACAGTATGCTAAAGATGGAAGAAAACAATACTTATACTTTTAAGGTAGCAAGAAATGCCAATAAAGTAGAAATAAGAAAAGCTGTTGAAAAAATCTTTGATGTAAATGTAGACAATGTAAATACGATGAATATCCGTGGTAAAAAACGCAGACTTGGCAGAAATGAAGGAAGAACATCAAGCTGGAAAAAAGCACTAGTAAGATTAGTTGAAGGAGATTCAATAGAAATATTTGAAGGGCTCTAATATTGATTGTTAAAGGAGGGGACACAATGGCTATTAAGACTTTTAAACCTACAACTCCTTCCAGGAGATATATGACGGTTTCTTCTTTTGAAGAAATTACAAAAAAGCAGCCAGAGAAAAGTTTATTAACTACAATTAAAAAAAGTGGTGGGCGTAATGCGAACGGAAGGATAACTTCGAGAAGAAGAGGTGGAGGACATAAGAGGCGTTATAGGATAATAGATTTTAAAAGAGATAAGGATGGAATACCAGCAACGGTATCTGCCATCGAATATGATCCAAATAGAACTGCAAGAATTGCACTTTTAACATATGTTGATGGAGAAAAAAGATATATTATTGCTCCCGACAAACTATCAGTTGGGGAAAAAGTAATTTCTGGAGCCGGTGCAGATATTGTACCAGGAAATGCTTTGAAACTAAAAGATATTCCAGTTGGAACTATCATTCATAATGTAGAATTACAACCTGGTAAAGGTGGACAGATTGCCAGATCAGCTGGTTCTAATGCTCAGATATTGGCTAAAGAAGGAAAGTATACTCACGTGAAAATGCCTTCTAGCGAGGTGCGCTTGATCAGGCAGGAATGTAAGGCGACTATTGGACAGGTTGGCAATATTAATCATGAGAATATTACACTTGGTAAAGCCGGTCGCAGTAGATGGAAGGGTAAAAGACCGTCTGTGCGTGGTGTTGTAATGAATCCACATGATCATCCCCATGGTGGTGGTGAGGGTAAATCACCTGCAGGACGTCATCCAGTTACTCCCTGGGGACAAAAGACTATGGGTAAAAAGACCAGGAAAACTAAGCAATCTGATAGATATATTATTAGGCCCCGCAAAACCAAGAAAAGATAAAGTTTAAAGGAGGGATAGTTTTATGGCTAGATCAGTTAAAAAAGGACCCTATGTTGAAGAAAAACTTATGGATAAAATAGAAGAGTTTAATGAAAGCGGCAAAAAAGAGGTTATAAAAACATGGTCTCGTAGCTCAACCATCTTTCCCAATATGGTTGGTCATACAATTGCTGTTCACGATGGAAGAAAACATGTACCAATATTTATAACTGAAGAAATGGTAGGACATAAATTAGGTGAGTTTGCGCCTACAAGAATATTTAGAGGACATAGTAGACACACTGAACGTTCTACTACACTTAAATAAACACTAAAGGGGGGTTTATATTATGGAAGCTAAAGCTGTGGCCAAATATGTGAGAGTTTCCCCGCGTAAAACAAGGAGAGTAATTGATTTAATAAGAGGGAAAGATATTGGACAGGCATTGGGTATATTGAGAAACACACCTAATAAGCCTTCAAAAATAGTAGAAAAGGTACTAAACTCAGCAATTGCAAATGCAGAGAATAATCATGATATGCTTGTCGATGATTTATATGTAGAAAAATGTTTTGTTGATGAAGGACCAACTATGAAAAGATTCCGTCCAAGAGCAATGGGGCAGGCTAGTCCAATTAATAAAAGGACAAGCCATGTTACTGTTATTCTTGAAGATAAGAAGGAGGGTTAAATTTGGGTCAAAAAGTAAATCCACATGGTCTTCGTGTAGGTATAATTAAAGATTGGGATGCTAAATGGTATGCTGATAAAGATAATTATTCTGAATTACTACACGAAGATATAGAAATAAGAAAGCATATAAAAAACAAGATGTATGAAGCTGGCATTTCAAGAGTTGTTATCGAAAGGGCTGCTAATAAATTAAAAATAGATGTTCATACTGCAAGACCTGGAATGGTTATCGGTAGAGGCGGTTCTGAAGTAGACGCCTTGCGCAAAGATATAGAGAGCAAAACAGGAAAATCTGTTCAGATAAATGTTGTTGAAGTAGACAAACCAGAGCTCAATGCTCAGTTAGTTGCTGAAAATATTGCTCAACAGTTATTACGACGAGTTTCTTTTAGAAGAGCAATGAAAAAGGCAATGGATAGAGCAATGCAGATGGGAGCAGAGGGTTTTAAAATAATGAGCAGCGGCAGATTGGGTGGAGCAGAGATGGCTAGAACAGAAGGCTATCAAGAAGGTAGTGTGCCCCTGCATACCCTTAGAGCCGATATAGATTATGGTTTTGCAGAATCAAATACGACATATGGTAAAATAGGTATTAAAGTTTGGATTAATAAAGGTGAAATATTACCTGAAGTAGATGAAGAATAATAGAATTGTTTGGAAGGAGGTTTCTAAATGTTAGTACCTAAAAGGGTTAAACATCGAAAACAACAAAGAGGCAGATTGAAGGGAAGAGCCGTAAGAGGTACCGAGATATCTTTTGGTGAATATGGACTGCGGGCTCTTGAACCTCACTGGATCAACAATCACCAGATTGAAGCTGCCCGTGTTGCTTTGACTAGATATATAAAAAGAGGCGGGAAAGTCTGGGTAAAGTTATTTCCCGATAAACCTGTTACCGCAAAGCCTGCAGAAACAAGAATGGGTAGTGGTAAAGGTGCTCCTGAAAAATGGGTTGCAGTTGTAAAGCCCGGTAGGATTATGTTTGAATTGGCCGGTGTATCTGAAGATGTTGCAAAGGAAGCGATGAGACTTGCTTCTCATAAACTGCCAATTAAGACTAAATTTGTGAAACGTGATGAAACGGATGGTGAGTCCAATGAGAGCTGATGAATTAAGGAACTTAAATGATGCAGAATTAGACCAGAAGATGAGAGAATTCAAGGAAGAACTTTTTAATCTGAGATTCCAACATGCGACTGCTCAATTAGATAATCCTACTAGGATTCGTGAAGTTAGAAGAATTATAGCTCGCATTAAAACTATTAAACGCGAACAGGAACTTGGGATTAATCAAGTTTAGTTTGATAAGAAAGGAGATTGATTATGGCAGATATTAATACAAATAAAAAAATACGTACTGGTATTGTGACCAGTGATAAAATGAATAAAACTGTCACAGTTGCTGTTGAACGCAAAACTCAGCACCCCTTATATAAAAGAGTTGTAAAAAAGACAAAAAATTATAAAGCACATGACGAAGAAAATAAATGTAACGAGGGTGATAAAGTACGTATTGTAGAAACTCGTCCCTTAAGTAAGACTAAAAGATGGAGAGTATTTGAAATTATAGATAAAGCTGAATAATGTTCATTTCAAGATTTAGATAGGAGGGTTCTTAATGATACAGTCTGAGAGCAGACTAAAAGTTGCCGATAATTCAGGAGCTCGTGAACTTTTATGTATAAAAGTACTAGGTGGATCAAGAAAAAAATATGCCGGTATCGGTGATAAGGTTATAGCGAGTGTCAAAGAGGCTATACCTGATGGAATGGTTAAAAAAGGCGAAGTTGTAACAGCCTTGATTGTTAGAACAAAAAAAGAAATGAAAAGAAAAGATGGTTCATATATCAAATTTGATGAAAACGCAGCCGTTATTATAGATAATAATGAAGATCCTACAGGTACCCGCATTTTTGGACCTGTAACAAGAGAATTGAGAGATAAAAATTATATGAAAATTATCTCCTTGGCACCTGAGGTATTATAAAAGGGGGGGATTTTAATGAGAATTAAAAAAGACGATACTGTTGAAGTTATATATGGCAAGGATAAAGGTAAAAGAGGTAAGGTTTTAAGTGTTGACAGAGACAATGATCGGATTATTGTTGAAGGAATAAATATTGTAAGTAGACATATGCGCCCTACTCAGGATATGCCTGAAGGTGGAATTCTTGAAAACGAAGGCCCTATCCATATTTCTAATGTTATGCTTGTCTGTCCTCGCTGTGATGAAAGGTCTCGCTTTGGCGTGGATGTTTTAGATAATGGCAAAAAGGTTAGGGTATGTAAGAGCTGTCAGGAAGTCATAGACAAATAGATTTAACGCAAAGGAGGTTTTTGGATGTCTGTTTTAGCCGATAAATATCGAGAAGAATATCTACCTCAATTAGTCGAAAAATTTGATTATAGTAATGTTATGGAAGCACCTATGCTAAAAAAAGTTGTTGTTAATGTGGGGATTGGTGAAGCAAAAGAAGACCCCAAATTATTGGATCAGGTAGTTGAAAATATAGCTAATATAACAGGGCAGCAGCCCACTATAACAAGATCAAAAAGAGCAATAGCAAATTTTAAAATTCGAGAGGGAATGCCAATCGGCGTAAAAGTAACCCTGCGCGGAGAATATATGTATGAATTTATATATAAGTTGATCAATATTACTTATCCACGTGTTAGGGATTTTAGAGGTATTTCTCCCGATGCTTTTGACGGTAGAGGCAATTATAGTCTTGGACTGGATGAGCACATAGTTTTCCCGGAAATTAAAATTGATGATGTAGACAAAGTTCATGGTGTTCAAGTAACGATCGTTACTTCAGCGGAAACCGATGAAGAAGCATACGAGTTATTGAGTTTGATGGGTATGCCATTTAAAAAATAGTCCTTAAAAAGGAGGGATTAATTTTATGGCTCGTAAAGCATTAATAGAGAAAGCTAACAAGGAGCCTAAATATTCTACACGCAAGGTAAATAGATGTAGTAGATGTGGTAGATCAAGAGGTTACATGAGAAAATTTGATCTCTGTAGGATTTGTTTCAGAGAATTAGCGCATAAAGGTCAAATACCTGGAGTAAAAAAAGCAAGTTGGTAAAATTAGGAAGGAGGATGGTTTAATGAATATTACTGATCCGATTGCAGATATGTTAACTCGTGTCCGTAACTCCAATAATGTGAATAAAGATGTTGTTGATATACCTGCTTCTAATTTAAAGATAAATATTGCTAAGACTTTAAAGGATGAAGGTTTTATAAGAGAATATAAAATTATAGATAATTATCCTCAGAATAAAGTAAGGATTTATTTGAAGTATGGTAAAGAAGATGAAAAAGTTATAACTGGAATCAAAAGAATTAGCAAACCCGGATTAAGAGTTTATGTTAATAAAAATGAAATTCCAAGAGTACTCGGTGGATTAGGTATAGCAGTTATTTCTACTTCCCGAGGAATCTTAACAGATAAACAAGCTAGAGAAGAAGGTGTTGGTGGAGAAGTTCTCTGCTATGTATGGTAAGAAATTGTTATATTTTAAGAAAAATAGCTGGAGGTGAATTGTATGTCACGTATAGGTAAACAACCTGTTAACATTCCAGAAAAAGTCAATGTAAATGTGGAACAAAATAAAGTAACTGTTCAGGGCCCTAAAGGTGAAATAACCAAAGAATTTAACCCATCTTTTAATGTCAGCATTAAAGATGATGCTGTTGTAGTAGAAAGGCCATCAGATTCAAAAGATGATCGTTCACAGCATGGTTTAATTCGTAGCTTGATAGAAGGAATGGTTGAAGGTGTAACAGAGGGTTTTTCTAAGAAATTAAAACTAGTAGGTGTGGGTTATAGCGCAAAGGTGCAGTCTAAGGACCTAATATTAGAGGTTGGTTATTCTCACCCTATAAAAATAGAAGCACCTGAAGGTATAGACTTTAATGTAGAAAAAGATATTATTACTGTATCAGGTTATGATAAACAGTTAGTCGGTGATGTTGCAGCTAATATAAGAGAAACTAGAAAACCTGAACCCTATAAAGGTAAAGGGGTTAGATATGTAGGCGAACACATTAGAAGGAAAGTTGGTAAAACCGGTTAATTGAAGGGAGTGATAATTATGGATAAGAAAACTGCCAGAAAAAGAAGGCACTTCAGGATTAGAAATAGAATGACAGGTACTCCTGATAAACCAAGGATGGTTGTAAACAGGAGTTTAAAACATATGTATGTTCAAATTATAGATGATTTGAATGGTCATACTCTTGTTGCCGCCTCTACAGTTGATAATGATCTTAGAGATCAATTAGAGAAAAGCGGTAATATAGACGCTGCTAAAAAAGTTGGAGAATTAGCTGCTGAAAGGGCTTTAGAAAAGGACATTCAAAAAGTCGTATTTGATAGAGCCGGTTATAAATATCACGGACGTGTTCAAGCACTGGCTGACGCAGCAAGAGAAAAAGGCTTAGAATTTTAATGAAGGAGGCGAATCCATGAGTAAAATTGATCCAGATAAATTGGATTTAGATGAAAGAGTAGTCAATATAAATCGTGTATCTAAAGTTGTAAAAGGTGGTCGTAACTTTAGCTTTAGTGCCCTGGTGGTAGTCGGAGATTCCAACGGATATGTGGGGGCAGGTATTGGAAAGGCTAATGAAGTTCCATCAGCCATAGGTAAAGGTGTAGATGAAGCCAAGAAGCATTTAATTAAAGTTCCACTTGTTGAAACATCTATTCCTCATGAAATAACAGGAGTATTTGGTGCAGGTAGGGTTTTACTAAAACCAGCTGTAGAAGGTACAGGCGTTATAGCCGGAGGACCGGTTCGTGCGGTAGTTGAATTAGCCGGAATAAACGATATTTTAACTAAATCACTTGGTTCATCTAATCCTATTAATATGGTAAATGCTACGATAAGTGGTTTGAAAAACTTAAAATCTGCTGAAGATGTAGCGAGATTAAGAGGAAAAACAGTAGAAGAAATTCTTGGTTAATTAAGGAGGTGCAGTACATTATGAACTTACATGACTTAAAACCTGCTGAGGGTTCTAAAAAAAGAAAAAGAAGAGTCGGACGCGGTACCGGTTCAGGTAGAGGTTATACATCTGGACGAGGGGCAAATGGCCAGAATTCAAGATCTGGTTCAAAAACCAGTCTAACTTTTGAAGGTGGGCAAACACCTTTATTTAGACAATTACCTAAAAGAGGTTTTAATAATATTTTCAAAAAACAATACAGTATTGTAAATGTATTTCAATTAAATAAATTTGACAAAGGTACTGAGATTACACCAGAAAGGCTTCTTGAAGCCGGGTTAATAGATAAAATTGCTAAAAATGGTGTTAAGGTTTTGGCTAAGGGTGATTTGAGCAAACAGTTAGTTGTTAAAGTCCATGCCTTTAGTTCATCTGCAGTCGAGAAGATAGAAAAAGCTGGCGGAAAGGCTGAGGTGATATAAGTTGTTACAGACTTTTAAAAATATATTCAAAGTCAAAGAATTAAGAAAAAAAGTATTATTTGTATTAGCAATGATGGTTGTATATAGACTGGGTGCTCATATTCCAGTTCCAGGCATTGATATCAGTATTTTACAGGAACGACTTTTTGCGGGTGGAATTGGAGGAGTTTTCGATTTTCTTGATCTATTCGCTGGTGGAGCATTGAGGAATTTCACCATTTTCGCGATGAGTATTACCCCCTATATTACAGCTTCAATTATTCTTAACTTATTAACAGTTGTTATACCCAAACTGGAAGAACTATCCAAGCAGGGTGCAGAAGGTAGAAAGAAGATAGCTCAGTATACTAGATATGGGACAATTGTACTTGCTGTTATCCAGGCAATTGGAATCACAACTTATATTAATCGGTTTGGAGCTATTCCTAATCCAACTTTATTTGATTTAATTGTGATTATAGTTAGTTTGACAGCTGGAACCGCTTTTTTGATGTGGTTAGGTGAACAAATTAATGAAAAGGGTATTGGTAATGGTATTTCTATAATAATTTTTACATCTATTATTTCCAGATTTCCCAGTGACTTTTATGGAACATATGAATTGTTTAGAGCAGGCAGTATTTCTATCTTGAATATATTATTCTTTATAGTTCTAGCAGTTCTGATTGTTGCGGGTATTATCTTTGTACAGGAAGGTGAAAGAAGAATTCCTGTTCAATATTCAAAGAGAATTGTAGGTAGAAAAGTTTATGGGGGCAGAAGCACTCATATTCCCATGAAGGTTAATCAAGCAGGAGTTATACCGGTTATATTTGCTTCATCTGTACTGCTTTTCCCGGGTGTAATAGCTCAGGTATTACCTTATGATTGGGCAAGTAATGTGGCATCAATGATTCAACCTGGCTCCACCTTATATTTAATCCTTTATGCATTAATGATCTTATTTTTCACATATTTTTATACAGCAATCACCTTTAATCCAGAAGAGGTAGCCGAAAACATGCAGAAAAATGGTGGGTTTATTCCGGGAATTAGACCCGGCAAAGCTACCATTAACTATCTAGACAAGATATTGGTAAGGGTTACTCTGGCTGGAGCAGTATTTTTAACCATTGTTGCCTTGCTGCCTTTTGCTATGGGCCCTCTAACAGGTGTAAATATTAGTTTTGGAGGTACTTCAGTCCTGATTATGACAGGTGTTGCGTTACAAACAATGCAGCAGATTGAATCACATCTATTAATGAGACATTATGAAGGTTTTATGAAGTAATATATAAGTGTAAGGGGGAAAAAGATGAATCTTATAATGCTTGGTTTGCCGGGGGCAGGTAAGGGTACACAGGCTGATAAAATAAGTTCAAAATATGAAATACCTCATATTTCTACTGGTAATATTTTTAGAAATGCAATAAAAAATGAAACCAGCCTCGGTAAAAAAGCCAAAAAGATAATTGATTCCGGAAGTCTGGTCCCGGATGAGATTACGAATAACATTGTTCAGGAAAGATTACAAGAAGATGATTGTAAGCAAGGATTTATACTAGATGGATTCCCCAGAACTATCAACCAGGCAGAAGCATTAGAACATTTTATGGATAATATGGATAAAAAATTAGAATTAGCAATATATATTAATGTAGCGCGAGACGAGTTGATTAAGAGATTGACCATGAGACGAACATGTAAAAATTGTGGTGCTGTTTACCACCTTGAACACAATCCACCTGAAAAAAAAGGTATTTGTGATAAATGTGGAGGCAAGTTAATACAGAGGTCAGATGATAAAAAAGAAGTCGTATTACAGAGATTAAAAGTCAACGAAGAAAAATTAAAGAGATTGATTGACTTTTATGATAAAAGAGATAAATTAGCTAAAATTAATAGCAATGCAGGTATTGATGAGGTATTTAAAGAGATTGACCGGATTTTGAAGGAGAAAATTTTATGATAATCTTAAAATCAAAACGTGAGATCCAAATAATGAGAGATGCCAATAAAATAGTTGCACAAACTCATGAGTACCTTAAAGAGCTAATTAAGCCCGGTATTTCTACAAAAGAAATAGATGAAAAGGGCGAACAATTTATTAGAAAACAAGGTGCAAAGCCATCCTTTAAAGGGTACATGGGTTATCCGGCTGCAATATGTATATCTATAAATGATGAGGTTGTACATGGCATTCCCCGCTCTGATAGATACTTAAAAGAAGGAGATATAGTCAGCCTCGATATTGGAACATATTATGAGGGATTTAATGGTGATGCTGCACGTACATTTGCTGTAGGAGAAATATCAGATGAAGCGAAAAAATTAATGGATGTAACTGAAAAATCTTTAGAGAAAGCTATAAACAAGGCCTTATGTAATAATCGTTTATCTGATATATCCAATGCAGTACAAACTTATGTGGAAGAAAATAATTTCTCTGTGGTAAGAGAATATGTTGGTCATGGTGTTGGTCGAGACTTACATGAAGCACCGCAAATTCCTAACTTTGGTAAACCCGGCCGGGGGCCAATTCTAAAAGAGGGCATGACCTTAGCAATTGAACCGATGGTAAACACTGGAAACTTTAAGGTTAAGACTTTAGATGATGATTGGACGGTAGTAACACTAGATGGAAGCCTATCTGCTCATTTTGAACATTCTATAGCTATAACGAAAAATGGACCAAAAATACTGAGCAGTTTGTAATCACTATAGTTTGTGTATAATGTATGGTTTATGATATAATATAATTTAGGCTATATAAGTAAGAAAAACGAGGAGGCTATCAAATACATGGCTAAGGAAGAACCTATTGAAGTTCAAGGTACGGTTATTGAGCCATTGCCGAATGCCAAATTTAGAGTAGAGCTGGAAAACGGGCATAAGGTGTTGGCCCATGTTTCAGGCAAAATGAGGATGAATTATATAAGGATTTTGCCTGGAGATAAGGTTACTATTGAACTTTCACCATATGATTTAAGTCGTGGAAGGATTACTTACCGTCATAAAGCAAAATAATTTGCTTAAGGAGGGATGAAAGGTGAAGGTAAGAGCGTCAGTTAAACCAATTTGTGATAAATGTAAAGTAATAAAACGTAATGGTAAGGTTATGGTGATTTGTGAAAATCCCAAGCATAAACAGCGTCAAGGATAAAATATTATTGTTGGAGGTGTAAAATATTGGCACGTATTGAAGGTGTTGATTTACCAAGAAATAAGAGGGTGGAAATTGGCCTAACATATATATATGGGATTGGTCGTTCTTCATCTCAAGATATTTTAGAAAATGCAAGTGTAGATTTTGATACAAGGGTAAAAGATCTAACTGAAGCAGAAATCAGTAAGATCAGAAAAGAAATTGACAAATACCCTGTAGAAGGAGAATTACGTCGAGAAGTAAGGGCAAATATAAAGAGATTGAAAGATATTGGAAGCTATCGTGGTTTGAGACACCGCAGAGGTCTTCCCGTGAGGGGTCAAAGAACAAGAACAAATGCTAGAACACGTAAAGGCCCTAAAAAAACAGTTGGAGCTAAACGCAGTAAAGCCCCTGCTGTCAAAAAATAAATAAGTGATTAGGAGGTATATTGATGGCTAAGACCAAGAAAAAAAGAGGTCGTGCTAAGAAGAAAAAAATAAACGTTGATAGTGGAATCGTCCACATTAAATCAACATTTAATAATACTATAATTACAGTAACTGATAAAGAAGGCAATGTAATCCTTTGGCATAGTGCCGGGAAAGCCGGTTATGAAGGCTCAAGAAAAAGCACACCCTTTGCAGCTCAAATTGCAGCAGAGGAAGCTGCCCAGGAAGCCAAAGATTTAGGATTAAATTCTGTTGAAATATATGTAAAAGGGCCCGGATCTGGACGTGAATCAGCCATTAGATCGATCCAGGCTACAGGTATAGATGTTAGTTTAATTAAAGATATAACCCCTATTCCTCATAATGGATGTCGTCCTCCCAAAAGGAGAAGGGTATAATAATAAGTTTTATTTTGAAGTAGAACATGGAGGTGTAAAAAATTGTCAAGATATACAGGTTCAGTATGTAAATTATGTCGAACTGAAGGTGAAAAACTATATCTTAAAGGTGCACGTTGCTATAGTGACAAGTGTGCATTTGAAAGAAAGCCGAATACGCCTGGCCAACAGGGACAGGGTAGACGAAGAAGAAAGGTCTCTGAATATGGATTACAGCTCAGAGAAAAACAAAAAGTAAGAAGAATTTATGGATTACAGGAGAATAAATTTCATAAATATTTTAAAGAAGCAGAAAGAGATAATGGAATTACTGGGGAAGTATTTTTACAACTACTGGAAAGAAGACTTGATAATGTAGTTTATAGAATGAGTTTAGCCCGCTCTAGAAATGAAGCAAGGCAGCTTGTTTTACACGGTCATTTTGAAGTCAATGGGAGAAGGGTAAATATTCCTTCTTATATAATACAGGAGAATGATCAGATAAATGTTAAAGAAGCCAGTTTAAAGAAAGATATATTCCAGGAAATAATTGAAGTCAATTCTAATCTAACTCCACCTGAATGGGTGACTGTAGATTTAGAAAATGGAGCAGGATCCGTAGTATCAATGCCTACAAGAGAGGATATTCAATATCCAGTTGAGGAACATTTAATCGTTGAGTTTTATTCAAGGTAATTTGCTCAGTCCTCAGATTTTTATAGACAAGATATAAGGAGGTTTTAAAGTTAATGATAGAGATAGAAAAACCTCAAATAGAGAGGCTTAAAAGTTCAGATAGATATGGAGAATTCGAAATCTCTCCTCTTGAGAGAGGTTATGGCATAACTCTTGGAAATTCTCTACGCAGGATACTGCTTTCTTCTTTACCTGGGGCTGCTATTACTTCTATTAAGATAGAGGGTGTACAGCATGAATTTTCCTCAATAGAAGGTGTCAAAGAAGATGTTACAGGAATCGTTTTAAATTTAAAGGAAGTTGTCTTAAGATATAAAGGTGAAGAAAAACAGACAATGAATTTAAATGTGGATAGTAAAGGAGAAGTAACAGCTGGTGATTTCAGAACCTCAGGTGAAGTTGAAATTATCAATCCTGATCATCATATAGCTACCCTGGCTGAAGACGGCAAAATAATGATGGAAGTAACCGTTGAGGGTGGGCGAGGATATGTAGTTGCAGAAGAGAATAAAAAGAACTTCGATAAAATTATTGGATTAATTCCTATGGACTCTTCTTTTAGTCCTATTGAAAGAGCTAATTTTAGAGTTGAAAACACAAGGGTAGGTCAGGTAACTGACTATGATCGACTCGTAATGGAAGTTGAAACTAACGGCAGTATCACACCTGATGATGCTATAAGCCTAGCGGCCAAGATCATGGTAGAACACCTTGAATTGTTCATTAATTTAACAGATGAGATAGAAGATGTTGAAATAATGGTGGAACAGGAAGAAGAAGAACAAAATAAAGTATTGGATACAACCATTGAAGAATTAGAACTATCAGTACGCTCTTCAAACTGTCTTAAAAGAGCTGGCATAAATGATGTGGGTGAACTGGTAGAAAAAAATGAAGATGATTTGATGAATGTAAGAAATCTCGGTAAAAAATCTTTACAGGAGATAAAAGACAAATTAGATGAATTAGATCTTGATCTTAAAGAACCAGAGGTTTAAAGGAGGTAGATTTAAATTGGCGAAGCGAAGACTAGGTAAAAAAAGTTCTCATAGGAAAGCTATTTTTAAGAATCAGTTGATAAGCTTATATAAAAATGATCAGATAAAAACAACCCTGCCTAAAGCCAAAGAATTAAGTCCAATTGCTGAGAAGTTAATAACTACAGCGAAAAATAATGATGTAAACTCAAGAAGAAAAGCGATGAGTGTATTAACTGATAAAAAAGCTGTGGAAAGGCTTTTTGACGTAATAGCACCCCGCTATAATGAAAGACAGGGCGGTTATACGCAAATTATCAAGTTATATCCTAGACGTGGAGATTCTTCTGAAATGGCATTACTTAGGCTGGTTGAAGAAGAATAATTATCTTTAGACAATTTAGTAGGTGTAATTAATGAGTTTATTGGATGTCATAGGTGTTGAATTTAAATATCATGGTCAACCTGAACCAGCTTTAAAAAATATAAATTTTAAAGTAAAACAAGGCGATTTCATTTCTATAATAGGTGCAAATGGTTCCGGCAAATCTACTTTAGCCAAGCTTTTAAATGTGTTATTAAAGCCTAATAAAGGCGATATATTAGTTGAAGAAATCAATACAAAAGAAAAAGAAAAAATATGGGATATAAGAAAAAATGTTGGAATGGTTTTTCAAAATCCTGATAACCAAATTGTAGCCACAATGGTAGAAGATGATGTGGCTTTTGGACTCGAGAATATTGCAATACCCTCTGCTGAAATTAGAAAAAGAGTTGATCATGCCTTAAAACTAGTAAATTTAGATGGTTATGAAAGTCATGAAACCCATAAGTTATCGGGAGGGCAAAAACAAAGGCTGGCTATTGCTGGTATTATTGCAATGGAACCCAGCTGTATAGTTTTAGATGAACCTACTGCAATGCTGGATCCACAGGGAAGAAAAGAAGTAATAGACACAATTAAATTTTTAAACAAAGAAAAAGGCATTACAATCATTCTCATTACCCATTTTATGGAGGAAGCAACTGTAGCTGATCGGGTTTATGTTATGAATGAAGGAGAGATTAAATTACAGGGTTCACCTACTGAAATTTTTAGAGAGATAGACTATTTAAGAAGTATTAACCTAGATGTTCCCGTTGTAGTGGAAGTGGCCAATGGGCTTAAAAAAGAGGGTATTAACATTCCTGATATTCTTACAATTGATGGGTTGGTGGATGCTTTATGTTAATTGAGTTAAAAAATGTAACCCATATTTATAATCAAAAACAGGGCATAAAGGCTTTAGACAATATTAATTTAAAGATAGATGAACATGATTTTATAGGGATAGTGGGTCATACAGGATCTGGCAAGACGACTTTAGTACAGATGTTTAATAGTTTGATCAAACCTACTTCTGGAGAAATTTTTGTTGACGGCATTAAAACCACTAAAAAAAATGTTGATCTAAACCGTGTAAGACAAATAGTAGGGTTAGTATTTCAGTATCCAGAACATCAATTGTTTGAAGAAACCGTATATAAAGATGTGGCCTTTGGACCAAATAATTTAAAATTAAAAAAAGATGAAATAGATAAAAGGGTCAAAGTGGCCCTGGATTTAGCTGGTTTAGATTTTGAAGAATTTAAGGACAGATCTCCTTTTAATCTTTCAGGAGGTCAGCAGCGAAGGGTTGCTATTGCAGGTGTATTAGCAATGCGGCCTCGTGTATTAATTTTAGATGAACCCTCAGCTGGATTAGATCCTCAGGGTAGAGAAAAACTCAAAGCCCTATTAAAGAGGCTGCATAAGAATTATAATATTACTATCATATTGATTTCACATCGGATGGAGGAAATCACACAATTATCAAATAGAGTCATAGTGATGGATCATGGTAAAATAGTTTTAAATGGGTCTCCCAAAGAAGTATTCAGCTATAAAGAAAAACTTGAAAGTTTATCCTTGGAATTGCCTGAGATCACGGAGATACTTTTCAGATTAAGAGAAAGAGGTTGTGATATTAGAACCGATATCTTCACAGTAGAAGAGGCGGTTGAGGAAATTACTAAGTTAATGGGGAGCCAAAAAGATGCTAACTGATATCACAATTGGTCAATATGTACACGGGAATTCTATAGTACACATCTTAGACCCGCGTATCAAAATAATAATTACTATCATATTGATTACCAGCCTTTTTCTTATCGGTAATTTTTGGGGATTTGCGATTTTTTTAGTCTTTATTTTATTAATTATCAAATTATCACAGTTGCCTGTCAAAAAGGTATTAAAAGGTTTAAAACCTATCTTATTTTTAGTTTCATTAACTGTTATTTTACACATCTTTATGACCCGCGGCGGAGAGCTGTTATTTGAGTGGAAATTTATAAGGATTGAAAGCGAAGGTTTGTACACAGGTACATTTATGGCCAGCCGGATCTTACTATTGATTATGTTTACTTCTCTTTTAACCTTGACAACATCGCCACTTAAGCTGACAGATGGAATAGAATATATATTAAAACCATTAAAAAGGTTTGGAATTCCGGCTAGTGAAATTTCGATGATGATGACTATTGCTTTAAGGTTTATTCCTACTCTTATGGAAGAAGCAGAAAAGATCATGAAAGCTCAAAAAGCCAGAGGTGCTGATTTTGAAAGTGGTAATTTAATCCAGAGAGCTAAAAATCTGATTCCTCTTTTAGTACCTCTTTTTATAAGTGCTTTTAGACGAGCTGATGAACTTGCTTTAGCTATGGAGTCACGCTGTTATCAGGGTGGTAAAGAGAGGACCCGTCTACATGTAATGAAGATTAAAAGAAGAGATGTAACAGCTATGATTTTATCAATAGCTCTGGCAGTAACTGTAAGCTTTTTTTAGGAGTATTAATATGAATTTTTATAAAATTATTCTTGAATATGAAGGTACTAATTACAATGGCTGGCAGCGTCAAAAAAATACAGATAATACAATTCAGCAGATTATGGAAGATAAATTAAAATTGATCAATAAGAGCCCAGTAAATGCCATTTCAGCCGGACGTACTGATGCTGGTGTTCACGCAAGAGCACAGGTTGTTAACTTTAAATTAGATGTTGATATACCTATAAAAAGAGTACCGGCCGCATTAAATAGTGTCTTACCCAATAATATAATATGTAAAGGAGCACAAAAAGTTAATCCCGAGTTTCATTCCCGTTATGATGCTCTGGGTAAATTTTACCGATACAGATTAAGTAACAACAATTATGCTTCTGTTTTCACCCGCAATTATGTTTATAATATTAAAAGTTTTATTGATTTTCAAAAGATAAGAAAAGCAGCCCCGTTATTAGTGGGTACCCACGATTTTGCTTCCTTTCAAAATAGTGGGAGTGATGTATCAAAAACGGTAAGAACTATTAAAAAAATAGATATTATAGATACAGGAGAAGAATATCATTTTGATATCAAGGGCAGTGGGTTTTTATATAAAATGGTCCGGATTATGATGGGTACTTTCATAGAAATTGGCCAGGGTAAAATTAAACTGGATGAGCTTGAAAAGATTATAGATGGTCAAAAGCGTCACAGGGCTGGATTTACAGCCCCAGCCAAGGGTCTTACTTTAATGAAGGTATATTATTAGGTCCTTGACATGGTTGAAAAATTGTAATAGAATTAATTTGGATAATTTTATGAAAAAATGGTAGATAAATATTAATATAGATATTAAGGAGGGATAGAGATGACAACATATATGGCAAAACCTAATGAAGTTGAAAAAAAATGGTATGTCGTTGATGCTGAAGATAAAACCTTAGGCAGATTGGCCTCCAAAATTGCTACGGTATTAAGGGGGAAACACAAACCGGAGTATACACCTCATGTGGACACCGGAGATTTTGTAATCGTCATTAATTCTGATAAGGTAAGATTAACTGGAAACAAATGGGATCAAAAAAATCATTATAAACATAGTCAATATCCAGGTGGACTAAAAACCATCACCTATAGAGATCTTAAAAAGAAGAATCCTAATGAAATTATTAGACATGCGGTTAAAGGTATGGTGCCCAGCAATAAATTGGGCAAAAAAATGATGAAAAAGCTTAAAATATATAATAGGCCTGATCATCCACATCAGGCTCAAAAACCGCAGGAATTAGAATTTTAAACCTAATTAAGAAAGGAGGAAGTTAGATGGCTGCAGAAGTTCAATATTGGGGAACCGGCAGAAGAAAGACAGCAGTTGCCAGAGTTAGGCTCATACCTGGTAATGGTAACATAATTATAAATGATAGAAACGTTCAGAGTTATTTCAATCGCAGATCTTTAATACAGGACCTGATGTCACCACTGGAATTAACAAATTCAACTGATAATTTAGATGTATTAGTTAATGTTAATGGAGGGGGCTTATCGGGTCAGGCTGGTGCTGTAAGACTGGGTATTGCCAGAGCGTTATTAGAAGTAGATGAGGATTACAGGAAATCACTTAAAAATGCAGGATATTTAACCAGAGACTCCCGAATGAAAGAAAGAAGAAAGTATGGTCATAAGAAAGCTCGTAAGTCTCCACAGTTTTCAAAGAGATAATCATAAAAATATTATAATATATACTACACAAAAGGGAGGGTTATCCTCTCTTTTTTGTTGTTTGACAGGCATGTACTTAATCTATAGGGTGAAAGTTCTGAATTCCGAACACGATTTAAAAATTAGCTGAATACAAGGGTGTCGTGGGCGACCACGAATCTTGAAGGGAGTCTAAAGCAAAATTTCGGTCCGAGGTACTTAAATTACATTTGAGGCTGACTATAACTGGATGAGTTTGCAACACAAAACAAAATCCTTATCGTGCGAAAGTTATTACAGTAAATGTGACGGATATATGAAATGAAAGATTAAGTACTTAACCTGTGAGATCTCATGGACACATTATATATGTGGTTGAAATAAGATTTAGCATGAGAAGTCAGTTTCTATCATAGTACTGATACGTCATTAGAAATATTGACTTTGGAAGGACAGGACGATAATTATTTATTTAGTGGTTAACTTCATAGAGCATGAAGAACACAGCCAACCTTTAATTAGGGCTTCTTAATTGAAAAGGGAATGGAATTTCCCAATAAATATTAAGAGCGTGGAGTGTAATATGGGAGTTAATACAATCGAAAGATTTATAGATAATTATTGAACCGCTGTATACGAGATCCGTATGTACAGAGGTGTGGGAGGTCGGTAGAGGAGCTAATCATCTACCTCCTACCCGATTTCTAATATTTTTAAAAAAGAGGATTATTATTTTATTTATTGAATTTTATATATAAATATATTAAAAGGAGGGATTGCATTGAGTCTTTTAATGGCAGGTTTATCACCTCATCCACCGCTTGCTATACCGGATATTGGGCAAAGTAGTTTAAAAAAGGTATCTGATACAATTAAAAGCTTAAAAGAACTGGGGCATGAAATAGTGGAAAGTGATCCTGAACTGTTAATAACAATTAGTCCGCACGGGGCTGTGATGCGTGAAGCAATCTCTATAATAGATCAAGAAGTAACCAGGGGAGATTTTAGGGACTTTGGTTATAGTAATATCAGTTTTGCAATGGATGTTGACCTTCATTTTATAGATTTGTTAAAGAAAAACGCAGCAGGGGAAGGTCTTAATACAATTAGTTTACAGGATAGAAATGGGACCCACCTTGATCATGGAGTTTTAGTCCCCTTATATTATTTAAAACAAGCAGGTTTAAAAGATATTCCATTAGTGGCTATCAATATGACTTTTTGGGATTATTCAGAATTATATAAATTTGGCAAGATAGTAAATAAAACAATTGAAGAGTGTGATGTTAAAGCTGTAGCAATTGCCAGTGGGGATCTTTCTCATAAACTGAAGCCAGGTGCCCCGGCTGGATATGATGAAAATGCTGAGAAGTTTGATAAGACCCTAGTTAAGCATATAAAAAATAATGAGTTAGAGAAAATCAAGGACATGAATAAAGGCATGATCCATCGGGCAGGAGAATGTGGACACCGCCCTATGGTGATTTTGACCGGCATTTTATCAGAACATACAGTAGAAACTGATTTGAAATCATATGAAGGCCCCTTTGGAGTTGGTTATGCTGTAGCTAGTTTTAAAGTAATTACAGGAGGGAATACCTAATGGAAGATAAGTATGGTTATGTTGACTTAGCTTATGAAGCAATTCGTAATTTTATTGAGAACAAACAAAGGATTGAACCACCTTTAGACAAAGAAGCATTTAACAAGAGGGCCGGTGTATTTGTGACCATCAAAAAGGACGGCCAGTTAAGGGGTTGTATTGGGACTATAGAGCCGGCTGAGGATAATGTGGCTGAAGAAATTATTTCTAATGCGATCAGTGCTGCAACAAGAGATCCCAGATTTCGTCAACTTAAAAAAGGTGAGTTAGATAAGATTAATGTTTCTGTTGATATCTTGGGGCCGAAAGAAGAGATCGATGATCTTCAAGAATTAAATCCAGACAAATATGGTGTTATTGTTAAAAAACATTCACGAACCGGTTTGCTACTGCCCAATTTAGAGGGGATTGATTCAGTGAAAAAGCAGATCGATATCGCCTGTAAAAAGGCAGGAATATATCCAGAAGAGGAGTATAGTCTTGCAAGATTTAAGGTAGATCGCTATGAGCAAAAATAAGGAAGCTGAATTTTATGAAAAAAAAGAGAATAATAATATTAAGTGTAAACTCTGTCCTCATAACTGTTTAATTCAAGAAGGTGAAAGTGGAATATGTCGGGTAAGAAAAAATAAAGAAGGAACATTATATACAAAAAATTACGGTGAAATAAGTTCAATGGGAGTGGATCCGATTGAAAAAAAGCCGCTTTATCATTTTTATCCATCAAAAGGTATTCTGTCTATTGGAACTTATGGTTGTAATTTTAAATGTTTATTTTGCCAGAACTATACGATAAGCCAAAAAGATCCTCCCACAACATATCATTCTTCTGAAGAAATCATTAAACAGGCTAAAAAAAGTAATACCATGGGTATAGCCTATACTTATTCAGAACCAATGGTTTGGTATGAGTATGTTTATGAGACGGCCGTAAAGGCCCATGAAGAGGGTTTAAAGAATGTTTTAGTGAGTAATGGATATTTAAATCCTAAGCCACTTGAAAAATTAACACCATATATTGATGCTGCTAATATAGATTTAAAGTCTTTTAATAATGAATTCTATAAAAAATTATGTGGGGGAACCAAAGAACCTGTTTTAGATACAATAAACTATTTATATGGTAAAACTCATCTGGAATTGACCACATTAATAATTACAGGGCATAATGATAAATTAAAAGAACTGGAAGAAATATTTAAATGGGTCAAAAATTTAAGTCCTGATATACCGCTACATTTATCCAGATATTTTCCTAATTATAAGCTGGATGATCCTCCTACAGATCTTAAAAAAATGGAAGAAGCATACCAGCTGGCTAAAAAGTATTTGAATTATGTATATCTAGGTAATATGAGATCAGATAAAGGACAAAATACTTACTGTCCTAATTGTCATACAGAGGTAATCACAAGACAATATTTTAATACTGAAAACCATCTTCTCGATGGTAATTGTCCCGAATGTGGAAAAGAGATCTTAAAAAATTATTAGATAAAGTTCCATCCGTAGATATAAAGGGTGTAAATTAAATAAAAACCAGCTCCAAAAAAGGCTGGTGCTAATATAGATTTTTCTGTTCTTTCATAGAGCAGGATTGAGATTAAAGCCAAACTAAAAAAAATGATAATTTTATTAGGTTGTAAGCGGTAAATCAAAAAAGAAAAAAAGATGGCAGATAAAATTTTAGATATTAATTTTGGTAGTTTGATTTTAAATATCTCGTATACAAAAAGATTAAGCATCAGCTGTTCACTTAGGGCGATAATAAAGAAAAGGGGAAAAAGCATTAAAAAAGGCAGAAGGCTTTGCACAAAAGATTGGGTATCATATATATTATAAACCGGGTGAAAAGACTGAGATATATTGTTTTCAGCCAGGGGAATATTTATAAAAGCAAGAACCAGACTTAAGAGTACTGTAATATAGATGATAAGGGGTATAATCTTTTTAAAAGATGACTTAAAGGAAATACCCAGCTCTTTAAAGGAAAGTCCATAGATGAATATAAAGTATAAAAAGAAGAGGCTTATAAAAATAAGTCGGGCAGCAAAGTTAAATAGAAAATCAAAAAAACCGCTTAAATCCGGGACCTCCATAAAGGCTGCAAAATGGAAAAAACGGTTAAAAAATAAAGCAAAGAACCAAATTGCATATATAATTATAATATCCTTATAATTAATCTTGTGTATCCATGCGAATTTATCAGACATATTGTAATCACCTCTTAATTATTTTCTTTATAAATTATCAAAATCCTTCTTTATAATTCTCACTATAGCATATATAATGTATTATAATGAGTGTTTATATATAAAAGGGGATGGTAAAAGTTGCTCTACTCAATTATCTCTAATATAGTTGATCTTTTTATTGTTGGAGTAATTATATATTTTCTCCTTAATTTAATCAAAGGCACTCGGGCAGTTCAGTTAATAAAAGGTCTAGTCTTGATTTTCATTGCTTCTGTTGTGAGTCAACTTTTGAACTTAAATACAGTTCATTGGTTTTTACAAAGTGTATTAACAATGCTCATTGTAGCACTGCCTATAGTATTTCACCCTGAATTGAGAAGGGCCTTAGAACAGCTGGGCAGAGGGGGTTTTTTAAATAAACAATTGGTGCAGAAATGGTCAGTTAAAGATATTAATGATATAATAATGGCAGCTGATGAGTTGGCTGAAAATAAAATTGGTGCCCTGATTGTTTTTGAGAAGAAAGTGGGGTTACGCACATATATAGAGACAGGCACAAAAATAGATGCTAAAATCAGCAAAGAGCTAATAAAAAATCTATTTTACAAATCTGCTCCCTTACATGATGGGGCAGTTATAGTAGGTGAGGGAAAGATTAAAGCAGCTGGATGTTTGCTCAATCTTTCCAACAAACCAAGTATCAATCCCAAACTGGGGACAAGACATAGAGCAGCGATTGGTATTACAGAAGAATCCGATGCTTTAGTAATTGTAGTATCGGAGGAGAGTGGTGTAATTTCGCTTGCCCAGGATGGAGAGCTGATTAGATATCTTGATAAATCCAAATTAAGAGAAATTCTCTTTAAACAATTTATACCTCGCAAAACCAATGATTTCTTTTCCTAAAAATGAGGGAGACATGATGAGAGATTTCTATAACAGATATAAAATATTAATAATAGCATTGATGATTGCGGCTGTTCTGTGGTTATATGTTAATTATCAGGAGAATAATCTCAGAGAAAGTTTGGATTTTTCTACTAATCAGCTTGAACTAGATATTGAAGTTATTAATCTTGAAGATGATTTATATATAAAGGATATATCTGACCAGTATGTATTTATCAAACTAAAAGGATATCGTTTTTTTAATACATACAGTCAAAGTGATTTTAAAGCCTATATTGATCTGAGCGAGGTAAGAATTGGAGATAATATCAGAAAAATTCATATTCAATTTCCGGAAGAAGTTGATATAGAAGAGCAAAAACCACTTTTTATAAGGGTTACTATAGAAAAGAATAAAAAATAAATTAAGAATCAGCTGTAACAAATGATAAAATAAATATCAATAATAAAAAAGGTACATTTGAGGTGAAATGGATGGGCAGAATTTTTGGTACAGATGGTGTACGAGGTATTGCTAACAAAGAATTAACCCCGGAATTAGCTTTAAATTTAGGAAGAGCTGCAGGTATTTTTTTTAAAAAAAATTCCCGGGCCAGGGAAAATTTTTTTGTGTTAATAGCTAAAGACACCCGCATATCGGGTAGTATGCTAGAAGCTGCTTTAATTGCTGGTTTTAATTCTGTAGGAGTTGATACAGTTAAACTAGATATAATAACAACTCCGGCTGTATCTTATCTGACTGATCACAGTAAAGCAAGAGGGGGAGTAATGATATCTGCTTCTCATAACCCAGTTGAAGATAATGGGATAAAGTTTTTTAATCATAAAGGATATAAACTAACAGACAACCAGGAGTTGGAAATTGAAGAATATATTTTTGGTAAAAAAAGAATAGATATTCCCGTGGGGTTAGCTGTAGGTAACACTATAGAGAATAATGAATTGATTAGACAATATAGGCAACATTTGTTTAAGACTGTTGGAGATGATTTAACTAATTTTAAAATTATCTTAGATTGTGCTAATGGTGCCGCTTATGATATTGCTCCCCAAATTTTTAGAAAACTAGGAGCAGATGTAATTGCTTTGAACGATCAATCGAATGGAAATGCAATAAATCAGAACTGTGGATCAACTAATCCTGAAATGGTGCTTAGTCAGGTAAAAAAGCATGGTGCAGATTTCGGTATTGCCTATGATGGTGATGCAGACCGCCTAATTATGGTTGATGAAAGAGCTAATATTATTGATGGTGATCAAATAATGGCACTACTTGCACTCAATATGAAAAAGGAAGGTAAATTGAATAAAAATACATTAGTTACCACCAGATACAGTAATCTCGGTCTGCAAGAACTATTAGCAAAACATGAAATAAAAGTTAAAAAGTGCAAAAATGGTGACCGCTATGTATTACAAAAAATGCTTGAAGGAAAATATAATCTGGGTGGTGAGAAATCAGGGCATATAATTATGCTGGATTATAACAAAACAGGTGATGGAGTTCTGACATCTTTGAAAGTAGCCTATTATCTCAAAAAGTATGATCTCAAATTGAGTTATATTGAGGATTTATTTGAAGCTTGGCCTCAGAAGTTAATTAATGTTGCTGTAAAAAATAAAGACAATTTAACTCAAAATGAACCTATTAATAAGTTAATAAAAAAAATAAGGAGTGATTACGATAAACAGGGCAGAATATTTGTGAGGGCTTCCGGAACTGAGCCCATAATCAGAATTATGATGGAAGCAAAAAATGAAGAAATGATTAAGAAATGGGCAGAAAAAATAAAAGAAAAAGTTAAAGGAGAATTAAATTAAGCGAGGAGGTGAAAAATAAATAAAAATTAAAGCGCCCGGACTCTAGTTGAGAGTTGACGAGGAGGGAATTAATCGATTATCGGCGGATTTTCCCAGGCATTTAAAGGTATTAGGCCTTAACTGACTGGAAAAAACCTGTGAGTAATCACAGGGACAAGATCAGGCAGAAATACCAATTGTATAAATATAATTATAGATAATGGAGGTTAATTTATGTGTGGAATTGTAGGTTATGTTGGTAATAAAAAGGCAGCATCAATTCTATATAATGGATTGAAGCGCCTTGAATATAGAGGTTATGATTCATCAGGTATTGCCGTTAATGATGGTTTGCATATAGATGTTGTGAAGAGAAAGGGAAAGCTTAAAGACTTAAAAAATAAGATAAAAAATGATATGAATGGTGGGACTATAGGAATTGGACACACTAGGTGGGCAACTCATGGACAGCCTTCTGATATAAATTCACATCCTCACAGTAACTGTAAGGACAACTTTGTGATTGTTCATAATGGGATAATTGAGAATTTTAGACAGATCAAAGATCATCTGATCAAAAAAGGCCATGACTTTAAATCAGAAACTGACACGGAAGTTATTGCACATCTGTTGGAAGAAAATAATCAAGGTGATATTTTACAGGCACTGAAAAAAACTGCAGAGCAACTGGAAGGTTCATATGCCATGACAATTTTATCAGCCGATGAACCCAATCGTATTTATGCTGCCAGAAAAGACAGCCCTTTAATCATCGGTCTCGGAGAAGATGAAAATTATATTGCCTCCGATATACCGGCTTTTCTGGGCCAAACCAGAGACTTTTATATTTTAGAAGATAATGAATTTGCCGTAATTAAAAAAAATAAAGTTGATATATATAACAATAATTTAGAACAGATAGATAAAAAAGTACACCGGATAGACTGGGATCCTGAAATGGCTGAAAAACAGGGATATGAACACTATATGCTAAAAGAAATTCATGAACAACCTGATGCTGTTCGTCGTTTGATGGCACATCGGGTTAGCCAGACCGGGATTAATTTAGAAGAACTAAAATTAGATCAGGATTTTTTAAAAAGGTTGAACAAAATTCATATTATAGCTTGCGGTACTGCATATCACTCTGCTTTATTGGGCAAATATATGCTGGAAGATTTAGTTGATCTAAAGGTAGAAACAGATGTGGCATCAGAATACAGATATAGAAAGGTTCCCATTGAAAAAGATGATTTAGTCATTGCAGTTAGCCAATCTGGGGAAACATCAGATACTCTAGCAGGATTAAGAATGGCTAAAGAAAAGGGAGCTAAGATTTTAGTTTTCACAAATACCAGAGGCAGTAGTATAGCAAGAGAAGCAGACCATTTAATGCTATTGAAAGCAGGTCCAGAAATTTCAGTGGCTTCTACAAAAGCTTATCTAAATATGATTGGCGCATTTTATATTTTCAGTATATTCCTTGCTTACCAAAAGGCCAAAATAAGCTTAAAAGAATATAAAGAATTGTCTAATGAGTTAATCAAATTACCCGAGCTTATAGAAGAAGTAATTAAAGATAGCAAGGAAGTGATTAAGAGAAGAGCTAAAAAATATGCAGAAAGTAAAAGTGCTTTCTTTATTGGTCGGAATACCGACTATCCTTTGGCCATGGAGGGAGCCTTAAAGTTGAAGGAAATATCATATATTCACTCTGAAGCTTATCCGGCTGGAGAATTAAAACACGGTGCTTTAGCTTTAATAGAAAAAGGAGTACCGGTGGTAGCGGTAGCTGTGAGAAAAGATATATTTGAGAAGACCTTAAGTAATATAACTGAAGTGGAGGCCAGACAGGCTGATGTAACTGCAGTTGTCTGTAAAGGAGCACAAGAAATAGAAGATATAGTGGATCATATTATTTATATACCTGATGTTAATCAGTTATTTGCGGGGGCGCTTGCTATTATTCCTCTGCAGCTTTTGGCTTATTATACAGCCTTGTTAAAAGACTGTGATATTGATCAACCAAGGAATCTTGCTAAAAGTGTAACAGTTGAGTAAATAAAAAATAAGCAGGGGGATTGTCTCCCCCTGTTATTTTTCCTTAACTATTTTTGACAGTTGACTTAAAAGTTTTATTTTCATTTTTTTAAAAAATATTTTCAAAGGGGTAATTTCTGATATGAACGCAGAAAACAGACAATCAGATTTGTTTAATTTAAACAATAAAACTGAGCAAGTAATTGGTTTAGGTATTGATATATTAGAAGTAGCCAGGATTGAAAATATTATTAAAAAAGGTGACAATAATTTTATTAATAGGGTATTTACACCCGGTGAAATAGAGTACTGTGAGAGCAAAAAAGATTTTGCCGAATCATTTGCGGTTAGATTTAGTGCAAAAGAGGCCTTTATAAAAGCAGTTGAAAGTGATTATAATATTCCCTACAGAGATATTGAAGTGATTAAGAAAGAATCAAAAAAGCCAGCTATAGTTTTATCTGGTTTGGCCCAAAAAGCGGCTGAAGAAAAAAAAGTTTCAGAAATAATGCTCTCCTTAAGTCATGAAAAAAATTATGTTGTTGCTAATATCATTTTAAAGGGGGTACACATTGATAGTATTAAGTCCTGATGAAATGGCTAGTTTGGATAAAAAAGTAATAAATAGAGGTTTTCCATCTCTTTTACTGATGGAAACAGCCGGTAGAAGAACAGCTGAAATAATAAAGGGAAAATACAGCAGAGAACAAAAAATATTAATATTATCTGGACCTGGCAATAATGGAGGAGATGGTCTGGTTGTTGGTAGAATACTTGATATATGGGATTATGATGTTAAAATAATAGTAATAGGAAAGTTGGATAAATTAAATGATGATCCCAGAAAAAATTTAAAAATATGTCAACTAAGGAGTATGAAGATTGATTTTTTACCGGCTGATATTGATTTATCAGATCTCAAAAATAATATTTTTGAATATGATGTGATTGTCGATAGTTTATTAGGCAATGGTCTAACAGGACAGCTAAGAGAACCATATTTACAAATTGTCAAGATGATCAATAGTAGTGGAAAAAACGTTTTATCTGTTGATATACCAACAGGGGTTAATGGTAGTAATGGTAAGATCATGGGAGAGGCTGTCAGAGCAGAAACAACTGTGACAATGGCTTACAGCAAAGTTGGTCAGTTTATCTATCCCGGTCGGGAGTATATAGGTGAATTAATAGTAATAGATCTCGGGTTTCCTAAGAATTTAGTTAATTTTAATATGTATAATCATTATACTTTAACATCAAATGAGGCGAAAAGGCTATTACCTAAAAGAGAGGTTACCGGTCATAAAGGAACTTTTGGCAAAATACTTATTTTGGGAGGGTCTTTGGGATATGAAGGTGCTCCTGTTTTAACAGGTAAAAGCGCTTTAAAGATGGGTTCTGGCCTGGTCAAGATCCTGACTCCTGTTGATGTATATCAAACAGTCAGTTGTTATTGTGAAGAGATAACCGGTGACTATCTTACTATAGAAAAGTTTGAAGAGGCTGTTAAAGATTTTAATGTAGTTGCACTGGGTCCGGGTTTGGGAGTGGGAGATTTTCAAAAAAAGTTAGTTAATACGGTGCTTAAAAAGGCTTCAATTCCTCTAGTTATTGATGCAGATGGTATAAATAATCTCGATTTAGAAATATTAAAAGAGGCTGATAACCAGATTGTATTAACTCCACACCCAGGTGAATTTTCAAATCTAATAGATGAACCAATTCCTGATGTTCTTGCTAATAGAATTAAATATGTAAGGGATTTCGCCACTCAATATGGGGTCAATATAGTTTTAAAAGGTGCCAGTTCAATTATTTCAGATCGAGAAGGTAATGTATATATCAACACAACGGGCAATAATGGTCTGGCGACTGCTGGCAGTGGTGATATTTTAACAGGCATAATCAGCTCATTGAGTGGACAAAAACTTAATATATATAAAAGTGCAGTCTTAGGAACTTATATACATGGATTAGCTGGAGATTTAGCTGAGCAAAAACTTGGTTCTTATTCAATGATAGCTAAAGATATTATAGAAAACATTGCTCCTGCTATTTCAAAAATTTTACGGAGGTGTAAAGAATGATTACTGCTAAAGATATTATGACGACTAATGTAATTACAGTAGATCCTGATACAAGTGTAAAGGAAGCGGCTAATTTGATGAGTGAACATAAAATAAGTGGATTACCAGTTGTTAAAGACAACCGACTTGTGGGGATAGTTACTGAAAATGATCTAATCATCAAAGACAAAAAGCTTCATTTTCCAGAGTATATAAATGTCATAGGTGGTATTATCTATTTGGAAAGTTATAAGAAGTTTAAAGACGAATTCAAAAAATTTGCAGCCGTAAAGGTGAAGGAACTTATGACGGAAGATGTTATTACGATTAAGCCCAATGAATCAATAGAAAATATGGCTACAATAATGCATCAAAAGGATATAAACAGGCTGCCGGTTGTAGATAATGCGGGCGAGTTAATCGGGATTGTTACTAGAGGTAATATTGTGAAGCATATTGCCATTGAAGAGTAATTTAAGACAGGGAGTAGATTTAAGCGATGATTATATCTGATAAAACAATCAAAAATTTAATTAAAAAAGGGGAACTAACCATAGAACCATTTGAAGGTTATCTAATACAACCTGCTTCAGTAGATTTAAGATTGGGTACTCAGTATTTAAAAATTGATGAAAATCAAGTAGAAATTATGACCCTAAATGATAAAATAAATTATAATAAGATAGAAAGTTCTGAGATTGTAATTCCGCCCCACTCTTTTTTGCTGGCAACCACAGAAGAATACATTAGACTTCCTGAAAATCTAACCGCCTTTGTGGAAGGCAGGAGTTCAATTGGTAGGATGGGCTTATTTATTCAAAATGCAGGTTGGGTTGACCCGGGTTTTGCCGGGAAGATTACTTTAGAATTATATAATGCAAACCGTCTACCTATTAAATTGAAAGCGGGACGTAGAATATGTCAATTGGTTATCGCTAAAATGGACCAAAAAGCAGAGTTTCCCTATCAGGGGAAATACCAGGGACAAAATACAGCGATTGGAAGTAAAGTTTATGAAGATAAAGAGAATATTGAGAAATAATGCTTGCATAAAATTCAAGAAAAACACAGAAAACAATAAAACTAGGAGGTGTTAATATGCAGAATATTATTATTCGAGATATTAACGAGCATATTGGTCCTGGCGACATTGTTGGTGCTTTTATAAATGAGGTTAATATAAGCAGTAATGATATAGGCAATATTAGTATCAAAGATAATATTGCAGAAGTCGAGGTTAAAAAAAATGTATGTCAAAAAGTTGTAAATGTAATGGATAACAACAAAATTGGTGGAGTAAAAGTTACTATAACAATAGATAATGATGCCGATAGGCGAAAAAAAATAGAAAAATACTATCAGAAGTTTAGCAATTTAGTAGAATTAGAAAGACAGGAAGAGATGGAGAGGCATGAGATAGAAATTAAAAGATTATCTCCCAGAGAAAGAGAAAAAAAAGGCAGGGCTCTTTTAAATTTAAGAGCGAAAGATGATGGTAAAACCTATGATCATAAACACAAAATTAAATTTATGAAAAAAGAAGTCGGTGATAAATTACCAGATACAGAAATCAGTATCGGGGATTTAGTAATGATTAGTAAAGAAGACCCTTTAAATAATAATAATCCAACCGGTACTGTAGCAGAAAAAACCAATTATTCGATAACAGTTGTTTTTGATAAAAAGCTTCAAAATTTTGTTTATGGTGATTCTCTGAGGGTTGATTTATATGTGAATGACATTACATTTCAACGTATGCTCGAGGCATTAAAAAAGTTTAAAAATGCTGATAAAAACACAAGATTAGGAGAACTACAGCAGAAAATGCTTGGTTTAGAAGATGTAAATTGGCGAAAAAATGCGAGGGATAAAATTGAATGGATTAATGAAGAGTTAAATTCTTCTCAGAAAAATGCAGTCAGAAATACTCTGAAAGCAGAGGACTTTTATTTAATACAAGGTCCACCTGGTACAGGTAAAACAATGACTGCAATTGAGATTATCAATCAAGGTGTTCGACAAGATCAAGAGATTTTAGCGACTGCTGATTCAAATGTAGCGGTTGATAATATTGTAGAACGGCTGGTTAATATGGGAACAGAGGTCTTAAGATTCGGCCATCCTATAAGAGTTACACCACTTTTGCGTGAACATACCCTTGATTATAAAATTTTGGATCATCCTGATTATAAAAAAGCTGAAGAATTAAGAGAAAAAGCCTATGGACTTATAGATAAACAGGATAAATATCAGCATCCTAATGATAGCCTAAGAAGAGGTATGAGCAATGATATGATTATTGAGAGAGCTGGTCTGAATAAAGGAGCTAGAGGGGTTAAACCCGCTGAGATCGAAAGCATGGCAGAATGGATTGAATTACAACAAGAAATAGATGAGTTGTTTAAAGAAGTTGATCAGCTTGAAAATAAAGCTATAAAAGATCTCTTAGATAAGGCAGAAGTAGTCTGTACAACTAATTCAACTTCAGGTTCAGAGCTGTTTTATGATTATAAATTTGATCTGGTTGTTATTGACGAAGCAACTCAGGCTACTGAACCAGCATCTCTAATTTCATTTACAAAAGGAGATAGAGTGGTTTTAATTGGTGATCACAAACAGCTTCCTCCTACTATTTTAAATAAAAAAGCAGCAGAAAAAGGTCTTAATAAGTCCATGTTTGAGAGGTTATATGAAATATATGGAGACAAAATCAGAACAATGTTAGAAATACAGTACAGAATGCATGATGATATCATGAACTTTTCTAATCAGGAATTTTATAATGGCAAACTAAAAAGCTCAACCGATGTTGCAGAACATACGCTATGGGATTTAGGTTTTAAAACGAAGGGGAAAAAATGTTTTACTGATAAATCTTTAAACCCGGATTATCCCATTGTTTTCATTGATACAAAAGAAATGACGGCTGAAGAAAGATCTCTAAAAGGCTCTAACTCTTATGATAATCCAGTGGAGATGGAAGTGCTTTTAGATATAGTAGATGAAGCTTTGAAATCGAAGTTAAATGCTGAAGAAATAGCAGTTATAGCACCTTATAAAGACCAGGTAGATTTATTAAAAAAACACAATAATGTAGAAAATTTAGAAATAAACACTGTAGATGGGTTTCAGGGTAGAGAAAAAGAACTAATACTGGTTTCTTTGGTACGTAGTAACAACAGTAATAATATTGGTTTTTTAAGGGATCTTAGAAGGATAAATGTAACTTTAACCAGAGCGAAGCGGAAATTAATAATAATTGGAGATAGCAGTACTGTAAAAACACATCAAACCTATGAAAATTTGATTAGTTATATCAAAAAAAATGGTCTGTATTATCAACTTTAAGTATTGTAAACCAGATGTTTTCAAGTTATAATAGTATTGATAAAGAAACAGCATAAATAAAATGGCAGATGAGAATAGGCCGCTCATCTGTTTTATATTAATTCTTTCTGGAGGTGCGGTTATTGGAGAATAAAAAGGAAATTAAAGTCAAGATTTCTAAAGATCTGTTAAAAGATGTGAATGATTATATTAAATACCGTAGAGTTACCCGGGATAAGTTTATTAATGACGCACTTACCCATTATTTATGTGAACACAAAAGAATAGAATTGAGAGAGAAGTTGAAAAAGGGATATATAGAGATGAGTGATATAAATTTAGAATTGGCACACGAGGGATTAAAATGTGATAGTTATTCAATTCAAATTTATGAAAAATGTTTAGTGGAGTGTGAATAGATATGGATTTAAAAAGAGGGGATGTATATTATGCTGACCTCAACCCTGTGGTGGGTTCAGAACAGGGTGGGGTCAGACCTGTTTTGATTATTCAAAATGATATTGGAAATAGGTATAGTCCTACAATAATAGTAGCTGCAATTACTTCTAGAATTAATAAAGCACAGCTGCCTACTCATGTTGAGATTTCAGCCGGTGATTCAAGTTTAGAAAGAGACTCTGTTATTTTATTGGAACAGATTAGAACGATAGACAAAAAGAGGTTAAAAAGTGAAGTTGCTCAATTAGATGATGATATTCTAAAAAGAGTAGATTCTGCTATAGAAATAAGTCTTGGCCTGGTTAAACTTTAATACATAACTTTTAGCTAATATGGGGAGTGTTAAAATGTCTAAATATATTGCAGATGTTTATCGCAATAAACTTATTGAAAGTAGGCATAGAGGAGATGCTGCTGTAGTTGAGCCTGATGGTCAAATTAGTTATTTTTGTGGAAATCCAGAATATAATACATATTTAAGGTCAGCCGCTAAACCGTTTCAAATCTTGCCAGTCATTAATTCTGGAGCTGCTGATTTTTTTAACTTCTCAAATCGAGAAATAGCCGTGATGTGTTCTTCACATAATGGAGAAGAAAAGCATATAAAAGTTGTCAAAAATATACTAAAAAAAATAGAAGTAGAGGAAGATAAACTTAAATGTGGAGTACATGATCCTATTTTTAAAAAAGCAGCCCACCAATTATATTTAGATGGTAAGAAGGCAACTGAAATTTATAATAATTGTTCCGGAAAACATGCTGCATTACTTTCTTTGTGTAAATATATGGATTGGGACATAAAAGACTATATTAGTCCTACACATCCTGTCCAGAAATTAATGGTAAAGACAGTAAGTGAAGTTACCTCCTTAAAAAAAGAGGATATATATCTGGGAGAAGATGGTTGTGGAGTTGTAGTCTTTGGTCTGCCTGTAAAAAATATGGCCCTCGGCTTTGCCAGACTGGCTAACCCTGATTATTTACCACAACAATATAGAGAAGCTGCTAAAAGAATTACTAAAAGTATGAGTGATCACCCATATATGGTTGCTGGCAGTGAGAGATTTAATACCGACTTAATTGAAGTTATGGGTAATAAGTTAACTGGTAAAATGGGAGCTGAGGGGGTTTTCTGCTTGGGGTTGTTTGGTGGATCAGGTATTTGTGTAAAGATAGAAGACGGTAACTACAGGGCTTTAGCACCCGTAATAATAGATATATTAAAAAACATAGGAGTAATTTCTTCAGACGAATTGAAAAAATTAAAAAAATACGAGAAACCCATCTTAAAAAATCATCACGACCATAGTGTTGGTTATATCGAATCAGTATTACAACTAAAAAAAGGAGTTGAAGAATTATGATTTTAATCAAAGACGCTCAAATTATAACAATGGCCGAAACAAATTTTAAAAGAGGTTCTATATTAATAAAAAATGGCAAAATTGATAAAATTGCTGATAAAATTGCTGTAAAAGATGAATATGAAGTTATAGAAGCAAAAAACTTAACTGTAATGCCGGGAATAATTGATGCCCATACTCATCTGGGAATCGGAGAAGGAGGGGTGGGCTGGGAAGGTCATGATTACAATGAAATGACCGATCCCATCACACCACATCTTAGGGCTATAGATGCTGTCAATCCATCCGATGTAGATATCAGTGAAGCTTTAGAAAATGGGATAACAACTATTATGACTGGACCAGGTAGTGCAAATGTTATGGGTGGCGAAAATATGGTTATTAAGACTAACGGGCAAACCATCGATGATATGATTGTTAAAAATCCAGCCGGTATTAAAGCTGCCTTAGGAGAAAATCCGAAGAGGGTCTATAAAGAGAAAAATAAGATTCCTACGACCAGGATGGGTATAGCTGCCGTACTGAGAGAAAATTTAATTAAAGCTGAGGATTATTTAGAAGAAAAAGAGTCAAACAAAAGTGAAAATAAACCTTTTCAAAGGGATATAAAGATGGAAAGTTTGATTCGAGTTATTAATAAAGAGATACCTTTAAAAGTTCATGCCCATCGAGCTGATGATATAATGACGGCTATCAGAATTGCCAAAGAATTTGATATTGATATAACCTTAGAACATTGTACTGAGGGTCATAAGGTTGCAGAAAAAATTGCTGAAACAGGTATTCCAGCTATTGTAGGGCCATCTATGACAGGTCGGGTAAAGGTTGAATTGAGTGAATTAAGTTTTAAAACTGCAGGGATTTTGGCTGAAGCTGGAGTAAAGATAGCATTAATGAGTGACCATCCTGTTATTCCTGTTAAAAATGCCTTGGTTTATGCTGCATTAGCGGTCAAAGCAGGACTTTCTAAACAAGAAGCATTGAAAGCAATTACTATCAATCCAGCGGAAATTCTGGGTGTGGATGATCAACTGGGTAGCTTAGAAGTGGGTAAAGATGCTGATATAATAATTTTAAAGGGGAACCCATTAAATATCAGTTCTCAAATAGTAAAAGTCTTGATCGATGGTGAAGTAGTAAAGAGAAAGTCTGATTAAAAAATAACAATTTAAAAGATATCTACCATTTTTGAAAAAATAATGGCAAAGTTATATATTTTATAGGGAGAAAACCCGAGGGGCTTGCTTTCTGGATGAATGTCGATATTTTAAAGGTAATTCGATATTGTTTAAAAAGTATTCTTGCTGATTTATGCAATAAATATCAATATAAAATTTTAGAATTAGAAGTAATGCCAGATCATATACACATTTTCCTATTAGCTAAACCGACAATAACACCTACTGATATAGTTAGGGCTTTAAAAAGCATTTCTGCAATAAAGCTATTTAAAGAACATCCTAAACTAAAGAAGAAATATAAATAGTTGAGAGAAGTTGATAGTATTTCGCCACAACAATCTCTAAAAGATTTAGGAATAAAGAGCAAAGAACCCACCCTTTTTTCAAATGGGTGATGAATTTGCTCGGTCTTGATTATGTCATACCATTTGTAACATCAACAAACTTATATTACAATTGACTTCATAACTTTTTGATTATATACTATATGTAAAAAAGTTGATGGCTATGGGCAACAAAAATAACTTGGTTCACGCACGAACTTGTGTTTATAATGTCGGATATCACATTATCTTTACAACCAAATACCGAAAAAAAGTTTTCAAAGACGAGATTGAATCTAGCCTTAAAGATATATTATATCAAGTAGCCGATGATAAAGAGTTTATTATCGAAACGATGGAAATAATGCCAGATCATGTTCATCTGTTTGCAACAGCTCACCCTAAAATTTCT
>JAGXLU010000075.1 GCA_018334565.1 Halanaerobiales bacterium
CAGGCCTATTTTTCATAATTATTAAGTGTATAATCATTTGTTATATTCTTTCTGATATTTTTTAGATTTTCTAACATAATTATGACATTATACTCGTCAGCTATTATAAAGTTGTTCCTTGCGACGTAATAAGTATGATCATGGGATTTAGTGTAGCTGGTAAACCTCCAGTGTTTAACGATTTTGAGAGCTGACCGAATAACATAATTTTTAAGTAAGCAATTCAACTTTTTTTGTTTTCTTTTACTTGGTTTATATAGCTTTAAATGGTGTATGGTAATATAGTATTTATCAGATAAGTTAATCACCTATATTTGATTATAATATTGATGCCAATTAATTCAATCATTCATTTGTAAGTAGATTGTGTACTTTTGACTTGTATGTCAACTCTATATTAATTATTTTTTATATAATTAGAAGTATCAAGAAATAATAGCAAAAAATGGAGAGAGGGGTGAAGATTGTAGCAATTTCTCTCCACCTAAATCAAAGAAAGGATTTAGCTGGAGCTTCCTTGCTACATTTTAGATGAGGAAAAAAGGAGTATTATTCGATAAGGATGGAACTCTTTTTGCTATTAATGGAATTTGGATAGATATCTGTAATGAACTTATAGATGAAATAATCAATAAATTTGATTTGGAAAATACTCTTAAAGGTGATTTATTAGAAAGTATTGGAATTAAAGATGATAAAATAACCTCCAATAGTATTTTAGCTAGTGGTACTGTAACCGAAATGCTGCAGGCTATATATTTAAATTTTACTGAAAGTAGTTGTCAAGAAATAGATAGTTCTGATTTTATGGATTATGCTTTTAATAAAGTTGTCTCATTAAATAAAAATGCAGTCAATAAATTTGTTGTTTTAGCAGACCTTCCCAGAATTATGAGTAGGCTCAGTATTATGGGTTTTTGTATAGGAATAGTAACAGCTGATCTTAGGGAATCAGTTATATTTTTACTGAAAGTGAAAAACCTTTTAAACTCCTTTGATTATATTGGAGCAGACGATGGAAAAACAGAACCCAAACCTAATCCAACTATGCTCTTTGAATTCTGTGAACTATGTAATATTAAACCTGAAGAAATTGCCGTAATTGGGGACAGCAAAAAAGATATGGAATTTGCTAAAAGAGGAGGGGCAGGTCTAGCCATAGGCGTGCTTTCTGGTACTAGTAATTTTACAGAACTTAAGGAAAACTCTGACTATATATTTGATGATATAACTGAAGTAATAAATAGTGGTGTTCTTTTTTAAACATAAATAGTCTAATCATTATTTATTAATTATATTGAGGAAATGCCCAGATGTTTTGGGCTTTAATTTTTTTATTTTATCGATTTTTATGAATTTATAGAATTATTTCTTGTTTAGTAAACATAATAAATGTTTTTTAGAACACATACTTTACTTCTCTGTTATATTATTATAAAATTTAATAAAAAGAAGGGGGTAGATAAAAAGATTTAAAAAATTTATCAATATTAAAACAAAATATTAATTTAAAATATTTATATTGAAGACATTATTATCTATTATTTTTCATTTTTAAAACTGTTTTTATACATACATCATATAAGAAGGGATGGTGAAAGCAGCAGAAAATACCTTATTATAAAAAACTAAAGCTCTCTGCTGCATATTTATTATGAAATCTAGTAAAATTTTATTACTTGTTTTTACACTTATGATCTCTATTTTGTTATTATTGGGCTGTTCTAATGATAGCATAACAGATCCTATCGATGATTTTGATCATACTGCAGAATCGAACCTAAAGCTAACTGAATTAAAGAATACTTCTATGCAATTTACCATCGTTAATGATCATGTAGATGAATCTGAAGAATCTCTTAGATATAAAGTTGTTAAAGATCAAACTATCATTAAAGAAGGATCAATTACCAGTCAAATAGAAAATTCTATTACCGTTGATAATCTAATAGAAGACACTTCTTATCAGCTAATTTTATATGGAAAAGAAGATAACATTATAAAAGATAACATATCTTTTAGAACTTTTGATAAAATTAATCAGGGATATCAGCTTTTTTATTTAATTGATGCTGAAAATCCTACAGACCATATTCTTAACATACAAATATTTGGTTATATTAATCAAATTCAGAACTTAGAATTAATCAATAGAGGCTACCATACCATGCACGGTATTAAAATAATAGAGGGGAGCCTTCAAGCTTCACAGGCCTCTAAAGTTGATGAAAATGAGCCAAGAGTATCTATCAATAATGCGGGGTTTTTTCAGACTTCCTATCAGGTTGATAAGTCCTATTTTGATACAGGTGATCACGGAGCTCAGGGCTATTTAGGAAAAAACTATCTAATGATATCCGGAGAACAGGCCTTATTAGTACCAGAAAATTATATAGATGATCAAATCAATTACATAAATAGAATTGAAATTAAAGGTTTTCTGAATACTCCAGTGAACTGGTCTAAAAACATAGGTTTTGAACAAAATAAGGGAATAATAAACTTCATGTCACATTTAAAAGATCATAAAGATGAAGGAATCAGAGCATCAAACATCTATGCCTTTAATCCAGATAAATTCAGGGTTAAATCTAAGACAATTGCTAACACATCTGTTAAAATCATAATGGAAAACTCTCTCGATTCTAAATATGTTAATGATATATTCGATATATATACTAAAATGTCTGATAAATGGGGTAACGGTGTAGGAGATCAAAACTATACAATTATGATTACAGATGCGAACCGCTTTAGACAAGTGGGCTCTTGGGGAGCATATGCCGGTGAATGGACAAACGGACAGGGATTTTCTGCTACAGAAAATCCATATTCAATAACAGGAGAAATGATAGCACATCAAATATATCACCGCTGGAATGCCTGGGAAAGGGGAATTGAATGGAACTTTGCAAATTCTAACTATGACTGGGGATTCTGGAATGAGGGTTTCAATGAATATTATGATGATAAGGTCCGCACCGAACTCAATATTATAAATCATGATGATCTCAAGGGTTATTACAATTGGTATAAAACCATAAGAGATACTAATCAAGACACACCCATTTTAGAGTATGATGATCAATATGATAATTGGAGGATCATTTACCATAAGGGAGCATTATTAGCATATTTATTGGATAAAGAAATACAAAATTCCACAAATAATACTTATTCACTGGATGATGTTTTAAAATTCGCCTGGCAGAGATGGGAAGAAGATAATAAGAAGTTTGATTATGAAACCATGTTTGACTACATTGAAAATAATCTCGGGGTCAGTTCTATTAACGAATGGAAAAATAAATTTCTTATTAATAATGATCCAATTTATATAAATAAATTCGAGTAGATAAATAGAAAATAATTATTTAATTAACCATTATCCAATATGTAATTTACAACTGTTTTTGTTTCTTAAAAAAATAAAATAAAGGGGTTGATTTATTTGTTATTTGAAAAAATTGATACAACTGGTTTAGCACACTATTCATATATTATAGGAGATCAAAATGAAGCCGTAGTAATTGATCCCCGTAGGGATATAGATGTTTATTTAAATAAAGCCTCTAAACAAGGTTACCAAATAAAGTACATTTTTGAAACCCACAGAAACGAGGACTATGTGATCGGCTCTTTTGATTTGGCAAAACTTACCGGTGCCCAGATCTGGCATGCCGATTATAACCTTAATTATCAATACGGTCAAGCTGTTAGAGATCAGCAAAAATTTAGCGTGGGTAGGCTTAAAATTAAGGCAATTAATACCCCAGGACATACTCTAAATTCCTTTAGTTACATTTTATATGATTTTTCTGAAGAACCACTCATGGTCTTTACAGGAGATGCTTTATTTGCAGGTGATACTGGTCGTGTTGATCTAATGGGAGAAGATTTAATGGATGAACTAGCTCATAAGCTTTATGATTCAATATATAATAAGATCTTACCTTTAAGTGACAGCGTTATTATGTGTCCTGCCCACGGCTCAGGTTCGGTCTGTGGCCATGCAATTGCAGAACGAGAACTGACCACCCTGGGCTTGGAAAAAAAAGTTAATCCCAATCTGCAGTATGAAAATGAAGAAGAATTCGTAGAAAATGTAAAAGAAGTTTTAGAGAGACCCCCTTACTTTAGGGAGATGGAGAGACTGAATTTAACTGGAAGTTCTTTTATCAGGGGGCTGCCGGAAACTGAGGCTTTAAAACCTGGCCATTTTGATAAAAAACTGCAGTCAGGAGATACTTTAGTTTTGGATATCCGTAATGAACTTGATTTCGCAGCTGCCCATATCCCGAACTCTATTTCGATTTGGCAGGAGGGATTGGCCAGTTTTGCGGGCTGGTTTATTCCGTATGATAAAGATTTACTGTTAATGACTGCTGGTAATTATCCGGAGGAAGCCATAAATATACTGCGCAGACTTGGTTATGACCGAATCAAGGGATATCTGAAGGGCGGAATGTTGAAATGGCATATGTCCGGTAAAAAGAGCAACTATATCAAAACAATAAGGGTACAAAAGCTGTGTACCTTGATCGATCAAAGTAGAGATTATTGGCTCCTTGATATTAGAGGAGAAGAAGAAATTGCAGAAAGCGGCAAAATCAAAAATGCTCACAATATACACATTACTCAACTGCCGGATAATCTAGATAAAATTCCCACAGAGCAACCGGTTTATATTTTCTGTGGAAGTGGCTTAAGATCGACTACCGCTGCCAGCCTGTTGCTTAGAGAAGGCTTTGAAAATATACATGTAATTTTAGGCGGTTTAGCTGGTTGGTCTTCAACCACCTGTCCTATAGTTTAAGATAGTATATATAAATATTTTTAAAAGTCTTTTACAAATTAGAAATTTTACGAAATGAGTGTGAACAATGCCCTTGATATAGTATCTGAGATATCCTTTACACTTATTTCATTAAAAACTAAATTTATTTTTATTTAATATTTTTAAATATGTGATAAACGAGAGGGGGATAGATATGAACTTTATACTTTCATCTGAATGGTCTCCATATTTGGTTGGCTTTTTTATTGGTGTTTTAAGCTGGATTTCATTTTTGGTATCAGACAAACCCCTGGGTACTTCAACATCCTTTGTACGTACTAGTGGTATGTTGGAAAAAGTTTTTTCAGGCCCTAAAAGTACAGAAAGAGCCTATTATCAAAAATATAAGCCAGAAATTGAATGGCAGTGGATGTTGGTTTTAGGTATTGTGATTGGTTCCTTTTTATCCGCTGTCAGTTCAGGACAGTTCACTTTTGAATTAATACCAGAGGTTTGGGCTGCTGAATTTGGTTATACGCCGGTCCTACGTTTGTTCACAGCCTTGGTTGGAGGATTTTTCCTCGGACTGGGAGCTCGCTGGGCAGGTGGCTGTACAAGTGGACACGGAATAAGCGGTACATTACAGTTAGCTATAAGTAGCTGGATTGCTTCAATCTGTTTCTTTATAGGGGGAATAATAACCGCCTTACTCCTATATTAACGATTTTTTAATTGAAACTTAAAATACAAATATAGCAAACTATATTCAATTAATATTCACCTTTAATGCAATATTTCAAATAATATATATAAA
>JAGXLU010000030.1 GCA_018334565.1 Halanaerobiales bacterium
ATATTAATAAAGATTCTCCTTATTGTCCTGATACTTTTTTTAACCAAATTTGCAGGCAGCAGTGCCTGTTTAAACCAGTTGAAGTTATTGTATGCAATAGCCTTAATAATGATGTCTATATAATTTTTTTAAAACTTTTTCTGGCTGTTATGATCAACTGCAAAACCATTTTTAATCTCTTCTATCTTGTTTTCAATAATAGATCTTTGATTATAACGATGCCAGCACTCTTTTAGGGGAATATCTTCATTTAGATTGGTTACAATAGCCTGATAACTATAGATAGCACCCAAACCTTTTAAAGACATCTGATCTTTATTTTTTGGTTCGACTAATTTTTCATGACGGATAAAGATAAATCTTCTGTCATGTTCCCATTTGTCTAGAGGACATCTTTTTTCAGCTACATAGTAAAAACTACACACATACTACCAATTATCTTCAGAAAAGAAACCTTTATCAACTAAAAGGCCTTTAAGTATTGTGTTTTGAGGTAGATTGTCGATGGTCTCTTTGAAAAATTCAATAAACTGATCATTACTGTATTTATAATATAATACCTACTCTGATATCCAGAGAAAGACTAGACATTCCCCTACGGCTATCAAGAGGTATATAACTAACTTCAGCCAGGTACTACTTGCAACCAAAAACAATTTGTCGATTAAAGAAACAGCCCATATTGTTGGTATTTCAGAAAAACTAACAAAAGAATATGTTCAACTGTATCTTAAATATAATACTAAAGAAAACAAAGAACGAATAGCTGACATTGTAAAAATAGCCGAGAAAAAACTCCAGTCCAAACCGAGGCAAAAAAAGGAGGTGCAAAAAGGAGTAATAACCCCTTTGATAACTTAGATCAAAAGACATTAGAGACGCCATTATTGAGTTGTTAGAGACCGAATACAAGCTTGTAGGCAGCCATAAGATAATAGAACTTATCGCTAATGATATTGTGGATCTAGAGATCCAGTATCACCCCCGTAATAAAAAGACACAATTAGGATCTTTAAATTGGGTCAGTACATCTGATAAGAATAAAAAACCTAAACTCGGTCAAAAACGCAGTGAATACTAACAGGAAGTTATTGAACTTCCCTATATCACTGAAAAAGATATTGAGCTTAAACGTAAAGGTATCTCAAAAGTAGAGCACGATAGGATCCGTATAGAACGATTAACAAAAGCCGCTAAAGAGCAGGGAGCCATGCTGACAGTTGAAGAACTGGCAGCTATCATGAATCGCACTGCTGCAACAATTTCTAAACGCATCCAGGAATACCATAAAGGAAACGATGATGTCTTACCCTTAAAAGGATATGTCCTTGATATGGGTAGAGGAACTACTCATAAAAAAATCATTTTAGAATTATATGAACAAATAGTTGCTCCACCAGACATTGCAAAAAAGACAGATCACTCACTGCAAGCAGTTGATAGGTATATAAATGACTATGAACGAGTTAAATTCCTTGTTAGACGTGATATTGACAAGAAACAGATTAAACATATGACAGGTAGAGGAATTATTGTAATCAATCAGTATATCAAGATTATCAAGGAATATCATCCTGAAATATTTGAGGATGAAAACGGAAAATAATTTTCAATTGAAATTTTTTGAAGGGTCAACCCTTCAAAAAGATATAAACCTAAGAACTAAAGCTTATATGATAGGACAAATGTAAATATTTAATTTTGTTGAGATTTTAAAATACAATTTTATTTACTAATATAGATAGTTGTAGTTGTGGAGGATCTTCCAAGATTATATGTATATGATCTTTTTCTCCTTTAAACTCTTAAACTATACATTCGTTATCATTAAGTAATTTGGTGAATATCTTTTAAATTTCTTAAACATTACAGGCTTGATAGGCTCATATCTATATTTTGTAATTACCACTAAATTAAGATATTATATAATTATAATAACATGGAGGTGAAAACCAATGTAATTATAATTTGAATTTAAGCTCATATTCAATCTTGATCAATTAGAGATAATTAAGGAATTAAGTTGGCATATTAGCAAATTATATAATATAGTTAATGATAAAATTATAAATAATGAAAATGTAAAGCCTTTTTATATTCAATTAGAAAAACCATTTAAAGCAAATTGGAATCTTGACTATTTCTATAAAGCTAGTATAAAAATAGTTGATTTAGCAATCAAGAATTTAAGAATCTACTATCATCATTAGGGTTATAAAGAGTATTAATTAAAGAGGTAATCTTAAATCTTTTGTTAAAATACCAATGCAAAGATTGGTAGAACTGATTATATATAAAGCCAAACTAGAAAACCTCAAAGTTATTAAAATCAATTTGAGCATATACTGTTGGTTGTAGTTTAAGATTAAAAAAATAACTATGATAAATCTAGACGAATTAAAAGAGGCCTATTTAAAATTAATGAAGATATATTAATTAATTAAGACCAGAATGGAAGCTTTAATATTTTGCGTAAATACCTTAAAGATAAATGTAGTTTCAGAACTATTAAACAGGTAATAGATAATGGATTTATGGATACCCCCTTAAGATTTAAGATATTCTAGGTATTAGAAGGACACATAAATACCAAATATCTTATAAACCAACCTAGTAATATAGGTTTAATTTATATAAAGCAGTTAGAAACTCCATCTAAATTTGTAAAGATTATTTGAGGAACATCTTGGACAAATAAGATTATTTTAGAGATATATATTGTCTCTTTTCCTTGGTAGATTTGTTCATAAATATTGAATAATCAAAAAGAAGGCAATTTCAAGTGTAATATAACTTAACAGAACTAAAAATAATTTAATGGAGGTATAATATGATTAACAATGAAGAAAAAGTTAATGAAGAGTTCAGGCGAGAACGTTGGGTTGTTTTATTTGGAGGTTTTTTGCTTTCATTAATGGGAGGTATGAGTTATGCCTGGGGCTCATTTGTGCTGCCCTTGGTTCAGAATTGGGGATGGACAACAGCACAAGCAAATATGCCTTTTACTGTAATGATCATAGTGTTTTCTATAGCAATGATCCCTGCAGGATGGTTACAGGATAAATTTGGTCCCCGTAAAGTTGCAGCAGTGGGAGCAGTATTGTTTTTAGTAGGTTACAGTCTGGCAGCACTTATGCTTTTTTACAGTAATCCTTTATGGCTCACTCTTACTTATGGTGGAGGTGTAGGAATTGCTTGTGGACTTACATATTCTACTATTGCTCCAACAGCACGTAAATGGTTTGCTGATCGCCCTGGATTTGCGGTTTCCATTGCGGTTATGGGTTTTGGACTTGCAGCTGTAGTTTTTGCTCCTCTTAAAAAAGGAATGATTAGATATTTAGGAGTAGATGGTACTCTTTTTGTTATTGGTATTTTTGTGGCGGTGGTTGCATTTATTGGAGCAAGATTGATCAAAAATCCTCCTCAGGAGTGGAGTCCACCTTCCCCTAGTAATTCTTATAATGAGAAGGAAGAAGAGACAAATGTTACACCACGTGAATTCATAAAAACTCCAAGGTTTTATATTCTTTGGTTAGCGCTTGCTTCAGTTATAGGAGGTGGTTTGACTGCCATTGGTCTTCTCACTGCATATGGAGAATTAGAACTTCAGTTGGCTCCTGCTTTTGCAGCTTTGGCTGTTTCTTTTTACTCTCTGGCAAATGGAGTAGGCCGGCCGGCTATGGGTTGGTTAGCTGATCGATGGGGGGCGATTAAAGTAATGATCGGTGTATATATCATACAAGCTACGGTTTTTATAATTTTCCCTTGGGCAGCTACAACACCCTTGCGATTATTTGTATGTTCCCTTCTGTTAGGACTTGGTTATGCTAGTACATTTGCTCTTTTTCCTGTTGTAGTTGCAGCAGTTTCGGGAACTAAACATCTAGGTATGAACTACGGGCTGGTTTTTAGTGCGTTTGGCTTGGGAGCAATAACTAGTCTTATAGGTTCATGGTTTTTGGATATTACTGGATCTTTTAATACAGCATTTCTTTTAGCAGGATTTGCCACAGTGTTTGGCCTTATCTTGTTAATTATACTTCACCAAAAATATTTTTAAACTGATTACTTTTTACTTTTTCAATTTGAAATATATTTTTTAATCATGTTATTTTTTTCATAGATTTGAACTGGATTTTAGTTAACCTAAAGGTGTGCAAATGAACCTGATATGATTTGAAATATCAGAATTGTTATCTAATTATTATGTGAAGATTTAATGTCCTATTTGAATTATTTAATAAAAAATCATTTAAACATGACTCCGTATCTATCAAATTATAAATAATCAAAATTCTAACAAACAAAAATTTAAGTAACAAAAAATTTAAATTAATTAACTGATATTTTTGGTATCAGAATTATCAAAAGGGCTATCATTTAAATCAAAAGTATATTGTTTTCATAACAAGTATAAAAATCAGGGTCAACATTCTTATGTAAAAAAATATTTTCTTTTTTATGATTTCAATAAAATTTAAGGCGTCTTTATTAAGTCTCTGTCCTAAAGTAAAAAGACTGTTTGGAGTAATTAATATTTCATCAGATTGTTCTAATTTAAACTTAGACACGGGTATGCCTTCTGATAGAAAAATATAATGTAAATTAGCTCTAATTACTTACATTATGCTATATGATGCTGGTTATTTATACTCCTTCAAATGAATAATATTAAGGATTTAGATAAAAATTATGCAGGAGAATTGAAAATTAAATATAATAAATATAATATAAGTTAATTCAAGCCTTAAAAAAAGTTTTTATTAATTTTTCCCAGAAGGAGAAAAAATGAAAAATATTAAAATAGGGAACTCCTCATTTATAAAAAATTTAAATCAATCTAGTATATTTAGACTTATTAATGATTATGGTCCAATTTCACGCAAAGAGCTATCTGAAAAAACTGGCTATAGTGCTGGTACAATATCAAATCATGTAAAAACACTTATCAAGGAAGGTTTTGTAATAGAAAAAGAGAAAGGAATTTCTTCTGGCGGGAGGCGACCTGTATTTTTAACTATTAATCCTAATAAAGGCTATATTTTTGGGGTTAATATTGAGGTAAAAAAAGTAAAAATTATTATGTTTAATTTAAAACTTAAAGTTGAAAAAAAACAAATGTTTACTCTTAATAGACAAAAGGGTCCTTATGAGGTTTTGAACGATATTATAGATTTTATCAAGAATATTATGGAGAAAAAGAATGTTAATAGCAAGGACATAATTGGTATAGGATTTGCTGTACCGGGCTTGGTTACTAAGAATAGAAGTGTATTAAAATTTGCGCCTAATCTTGCATGGAATGATGTAACTATAAGAAAGCATGTAAATAGCAAATTGAAGATTCCGATATTAGTTGAAAATGAAGCAAATGCCGCAGCATTAGGAGAGAAAGATTTTAACTATGATAATATGATTGATATGGTATATGTGTCTATTAATGAAGGTATTGGTTGTGGTTTGATTGTTAATGGTAAGTTGCATCGAGGTGAGTCAGGAAATGCAGGAGAATTTGGACATATTATTATTGATAGTGAGTCTGATAGAGTTTGTCACTGTGGAAATATAGGCTGTTGGGAGACGTTAGCATCTACAAATTATATATATGATATGTATCGTAAGACTACTAATGAGAATATTAATAACATTGAACTAATTCAAGATAAACTAATTGATGATAAAGATATATTAAATATTTTTTCAGATGTAGGAGAAAATATAGGTATAGGTTTGGCTAATATTATTAACAGCTTAAGCCCTAAATTGATGGTTATAGGGGGTAATATTCTCAAGATAAAAAAATATATTGATAGTTCAATCCAGAAGTCGGTTAGGGAGAAAACTTTAAGTCTCAATTACGATAAAGTAGAGATAAAATACAGCACATTAGGTGAGCTTGCAACAGTTTATGGGATTGCTAAAATAATATTTGATGAAAATATGTTGGTAAATCAATAATGAAATTTAATTTTGAAAAGGTATTCAGCGAATTATTATAGTGTTCTAAAATTATTAAAGAGGGAGGACTAAAAATGATTGAAGGAAGTGAAAGTGTTTCAAGAAAAAGAGTATTAAATTATGGGATGGTGGGTGGAGGAGCAGGATCTTTTATTGGTGAGGTTCATAGAAAGGCTGCTGCTTTTGACCAAAAAAATAAAATAGTTGCCGGTAGTTTTTCAAGAAGTTATAAAAACACAAAGAGTACTGGAAAAAATTTAGGAATAAAAGAAGATAGACTGTATAAAACATATGAAGAAATGGCCGAGTTAGAAGGACAAAGAAAAGATCAAATTGATTTTGTATCTATTGTAACACCTAACTTCTTGCACTATGATATAGCTAAAAAGTTTTTAGAAAATGGTATTAATGTTGTATGCGATAAACCACTAACCTTTACATATGAAGAAGCTCATGAGTTAGAAGAGTTAGCCAAGGATAATGAACTACTTTTTTGTGTAACTTATACTTATACTGGTTACCCAATGGTAAACCATGCTAAGGAGGTAGTGGAAAATGGAAAGATAGGTAACATAAGGGTGGTGATCGGTGAATATTCTCAAGATTGGTTGGCAACTCTAGAAGAAGAAAAAGGGAATAAACAGGCCTCCTGGAGAACCGATCCTGATAAAGCCGGCCGTGCTAACTGTGTTGGTGATATAGGAAGTCATTTAGAGAATATGGTTTCATTTATTACCGGGCTTAAGATTGATAAACTTTGTGCTAACCTTGATAAATTTGGTGAAGGTAGAGAGTTAGATGATAATGCTGAAATTTTAGTTAAATATAAAGGAGGGGCTACAGGGGTATATTGGTGCTCCCAGATTGCTGTTGGTCATGATAATGATCTGAAAGTAAGAATATATGGAACAAAAGGTTCTATTCAGTGGGAACAAGAAAATCCAAATAAGTTAAAATTATCATATGTAGATAAACCTACTGAAATATTAACAAGAGGTAGAGATGAATTATATCCAAAAGCAATGCAACTATCAAGAATACCAGCTGGACATCCAGAGGGATATTTTGAAGCATTTGCAGCTATTTATGAAAAATTTTCAGAAGCAGTTTTAGATAAAAAAAGTGGCACTTCTTATAGTGATTTAACTATCGAGTTCCCTACAGCAAAAGATGGAGCACAGGGAGTTTACTTTATAAATAAAACTGTGGACAGTGCTGAAGCAGGTTCTAAGTGGATTGAATTTTAATTAATATAATATATTAGGAGGGATTAAGTATGGGAAGACCAGTTACAATTTTTACTGGACAATGGGCTGATATGGAGTTTGAAGAAGTTTGTAAGACAATGAGTGAAATGGGTTATGATGGACTTGAAATTGCTTGTTGGGGAGACCACATGGATGTTAAGAAAGCTGCTGAAGACTTAGAATATGTAGAGGGAAAAAAGAGGTTGTTAAAAAAATATGATTTAGGCTGTTATGCATTAGGCGCACATTTAGCTGGACAATGTGTAGGAGCACTTTATGATGAGAGATTAGATAATTTTGTACCGGAAAAAGTTAAAAATAAACCGGAAGCTATAAAAAAATGGGCAATACAAGAGATGAAATATACAGCTTTGGCAGCTAAAAATATGGGAGTAAAAGTTGTCACCGGTTTTACTGGTTCACCTATCTGGAAGTATTTTTATTCCTTTCCCCAGACTACAGAGAAAATGGTAGATGAAGCCTTTGAAAAAATAGTTGAACTATGGTCACCAATATTTGATGAATTTGACAAAAATGGTATTAAGTTTGCATTAGAAGTACATCCTACTGAGATAGCTTATGACTATTATACTACCAAAAAACTATTTGAAGCTTTTGATAATAGAAAGAGTCTAGGAATAAATTTTGACCCAAGCCATTTAATCTGGCAGGGAGTAACGCCACATATATTAATTAGAGAGTTTCCAGAAAGAATATACCATGTCCATATGAAAGATGCTGCCGTTACATTAGATGGCAAAGCGGGAATTTTGGGTTCCCATCTTAGTTTTGGAGATACAAGAAGAGGCTGGAACTTTAGGTCTTTAGGCCATGGTGATGTAAATTTCGAAGATATTATTCGGGAACTTAACAACATAGGTTATAAAGGACCGTTATCTGTAGAGTGGGAAGATTCAGGAATGGATAGGATATATGGTGCTAGAGAGGCATTAGATTTTGTTAGAAATATTGATTTTAAACCTAATGAAGCAGCTTTTGATGAATCTATGAAAAACTAGGTAATAGTATAATTTAATAATCCATGTAGAAAGTAGGTGAATACTGTGAGTGAGTTTTTAGTCAGAACAGAGAATATAGCAAAAGAGTTTTCAGGAGTTAGAGTATTAGATGATATTAATATTAAAATTAAAAAAGGTGAGATATTTGGAATAATAGGTGAAAATGGAGCCGGTAAATCTACCTTTATTAAAATTTTAAATGGTATATATAACCAAACTGAAGGTGAAGTATACTTTGAAGATGATAATGTTAAGATGAGTGTTCAAAAAGCTAAAAAAATGGGGATAAATACAATACCACAGGAGTTTAATCTTATAAATGATTTAAATGTATACGAGAATATATATTTAGGACAAGAGTATCAGAAAAACAGATTACTTCTTGATAAAAACAAAATGCGTAAAAAGACAGTAGAGTTTCTAAAAGAACTAAATACTGAAATAGATCCCAATGAAAAGATTAGTAATTTAAGTGTAGCTCAAAAACAGATGGTTGAAATAGCCAAGGCTGTTGCCTATAACTCAAAACTTTTAATTATGGATGAACCGACAACAGTATTAACACCTTTTGAAGTCAAAACTCTATTTGAACTTATGAAAAACTTAGTCAAAAAAGGAATTACAATAATATATATATCCCATAACTTAAAGGAAGTTAATGAAATCTGTGATAGAATTATGATATTAAGAGATGGAAAGTTTGTTTGTATTGAAAACGCTGCTGATATTAATGAAGAAGAGATGGCTAATAGAATGGTTGGAAGGGAGCTTAATCAGATGTTTCCTCCCAAAGTTCAGGAATCCAAAGAAAATATTTTGGAAGTTAATAATCTCAATGTCGAAGGCGTTTTAGATAATATATCTTTCAATCTAAAGAAAGGTGAAGTACTAGGTTTTTCAGGCCTTGTAGGAGCTGGCAGGACAGAGTTAGCAGAGACAATAATTGGCATTAGGGAGATGAGTAGTGGAGAGATTAAAGTTAATGGTGAAAAAAAATTAATAAATTCACCTACAAAAGCTGTCAAAAATAACATAGCATACTTACCTGAAGACAGACAGGGTGTTGGTATATTAACAAACTTTAATATCACAAGTAATATTACCTTGATTTCTTTAGAAAAATATACCAAGTTCTTGATTAATCATAAAAAAACAAAAGAACAATCTAGATATTATATAGATCAGTTTAATATTCAAACACCTTCTCTTGATACAGAACTACAATATTTAAGTGGTGGGAATCAACAGAAGGTATCTTTAGCCAAAAGTTTAGATACCGAACCCAAGATATTTATATTTGATGAACCAACAAGAGGTATTGATGTGAATGCAAAAATGGAAATATTTAATTTTATACATGAGTTGGTACAATCTGGAATATCTTGTATTTTCATCTCATCAGAGTTGGAAGAAATTATTGGAATGTGCAACAGAGTAGTAGTAATGAGATCAGGTAAAATTACTGGAATACTTGAAGGTGAACATATTAATGAGGAAGAAATCATGTACCATGCTACAGGAGTAAAGAGAGGTGTAATTTAACAGTGAATGATAAAATTAAAAGAAATAATAAAAGCATCATAAATATATTGAAAAACATTGACTTTGAAAAGTATGGTCCACTATTAGCATTGCTTATATTGTTTATCATTTCTTCTTTTGCGAGTCCATATTTTTTAAAGATGAGAAATTTAACAAATATTCTTAGGCAGGTTTCTTATACTGGTATTATTGCATTGGGAATGACCTTTGTTATAATATCCGCCGGAATTGATTTGTCAGTAGGTTCAATGACAGCTCTTGTAGGTGGAATAGTTGTTTTGACACTTAATTACTTTGGAGGAGGCTATTTTGCAATATTTATTGCAATAATTGTAGGAATGTTTTTTGGAATAATATTTGGTGCATTTAATGGTCTAATTATAACGAAATGGAATGTTGCCCCCTTCATTGTTACACTGGGTACTATGTCAATATTTCGTTCCCTTACACTTTATATTAGTGGAGCCAGTGAATTTAGATCAACAAGTAGTCTTTTTCCACAGTTAGGAATGGGATATATATTAGGACTGCCAATTCCAGTCTGGATATTACTTGGTCTAACTGTTTTATACAGTGTTATATTAAATCACACAAAATATGGTAGATATGTTTGTGCAGTCGGTTCTAACGAAAAAGTTGCTAAATATTCTGCAATCAAAGTTAAGATGATAAGATTTTTTACATATGTAATAGTTGGATTTAATGTTGCTATAACTTCGGTTCTATTATCATCGAGGTTGAATTCAATAAGTTCTTCAGGAGCTGGAACTGGTTATGAGTTAGATGCAATTGCAGCAGTAATTATCGGTGGAACTGCTATGTCGGGAGGAAGTGGATCAGTTGTTGGCACCCTAATTGGAGCTATAATTTTAGGTATTGTAAACAATATGTTAAATATGTTAGGAGTATCCCCTTACTTACAGGGTACTGTTAAAGGCCTGGTAATTATTGGAGCGGTGCTGATTCAACGGAAAAAAGATTAGAATTTAAATACTAAAACAAGGGGGGATGAAATTTAGAAGGTTTAGCTTTTTATAAAAAAAGGGAGGTTATATATTAAATGAAAAAATTAGCATTAACTTTAGTTTTAATTATGGTCTTTACTGTTGGTATTGCGTCTTTGTCTATGGCTGCTGATGAAATTAGAATTGGTGTAACAATACCGTCTGCTGATCATGGTTGGACAGGTGGTATAGTATATTGGGCTCAAGAAGCTATAGAAGATTGGGAAGCTAAAAATCCAAATCTAACATTTTTCTTAGAAACTGCTGATTCACCAGCAACTCAAGTAAGTGTAGTTGAAGATTTCATGGTAAAAGAGATTGATGCATTAGTTATATTAGCACATGATTCTGCTCCATTAACTCCTATAGTTAAACAAGCTGCAGAAGAAGGTATCTATATTGTATCTGTAGATAGAGGTTTAACTGAACCAGTATCTGATATCTATGTTGCTGGTGATAATCCGGGCTTAGGTAGAGTTAGTGCAGAGTGGATGGCTTCTGAATTAAACGGCAAGGGTGATATTGTAGTATTAGAAGGTATTCCTTGTGTAATTAATTCACAGAGAGTCGATGCTTTTAATAAAGTAATAAAACAGTATTCAGATATTAATATATTGGATTCACAACCAGCTAATTGGTCAACTCAAAGAGGTCTAGAAATTATGGAAAATTACCTACAAAAATACGAAAAAATTGATGCTGTATGGGCACAAGATGATGATGTACTTAAAGGTGTTTTACAAGCATATGAAGAGTCTGGAAGAGATGACATTAAATTCTTCTTGGGAGGAGCTGGATCTAAAGATATCATCAAGATGGTAATGGAAGGAGATCCATTAGTAAGAGCAGACGTAACATATCCACCTTCTATGATTGCAACTGGTATTAGTATGGGTGTGAAAGCAATGTTGGGTGAAAAACTTGATGGCTTTTATCAAAATAAGTTACCTTCTGAAATAATACTAAGAGCCGAATTAGTTACTGAAGAGAATGCAGAAGATTACTACTATCCTGAATCAGTTTTTTAATTTTATAAAATAAAAATAGGGCACTTATTTCAAAGTAAGTGCCCTTTCCACATCTTTATTATATACAATACAATTTAAAATATAAAATACAATGTATAAAACTTAAAAATATTGTTGGAAAGGAGAGTTTATAATGTCAGAAATGTTTCCAGAACTTCCTTATGTAAAATATGAAGGTAATGAAACAAAAAATTTGTTGTCTTTTAAGTACTATAATCCTGAAGAAAAGATTAACGGTCAGAGTATGGAAGAAATACTGAGGTTTTCTGTAGCTTATTGGCATAGTTTTTGTAATGAAGGCAGTGATCCTTTCGGTGCAGAAACGCTAATAAAACCTTGGGAGGGTATAAAAGATCCATTAAAATATGCTCAAAAAAGAGCTGAAGGTGCTTTCGAATTTATGGATAAATTAGGAGTTAATTATTTTTGCTTTCATGATAGAGATATAGCACCTGCTGGTAAGTCTCTTAAAGAATCAAACTATAATTTAGATACTATAAAAGATGTTGTAAAAAAATTAATGGAAAAAAAGAATATTAAATTATTATGGGGAACAGCAAAACTTTTTGAACATCCTAGATATGCCAATGGTGCTGCCACTTCTCCTGACTCTGAAGTGTTTGCCTATGCAGCTGCTCAGGTTAAAAAGGCTTTAGAAGTAACTAACTATCTTGGAGGAAAGAACTATGTTTTTTGGGGTGGGCGTGAAGGATATGAAACACTGTTAAATACCAATATGAGTTTAGAACAAGATAATATGGCTCGTTTTTTATCAATGGCAGTTGATCATGCTGAAAAGATTGGCTTTAATGGCCAGTTTTTAATTGAACCTAAACCTATGGAACCAACTAAACATCAATATGATTTTGATGTAGCTAATGTTTTAAGTTTCTTAAGAAAGTATGATTTAGATGATTATTTTAAAGTTAATATTGAAGCAAACCATGCAACATTGGCTGGGCATACTTTTCAACATGAATTAAGGCTTGCACGTGTTAATAATTCATTAGGTAGTATTGATATAAACCAAGGTGATCCACAACTGGGTTGGGATACAGATCAATTTCCTTCTAATATCTATATGACAACACTAGCAATGTATGAAATAATAAAAAATAACGGAATAAGTCCAGGAGGTCTAAATTTTGATGCTAAAGTAAGAAGACCTTCTATTGAACCTATTGATATTATGTATGGTCATATATTAGGCATGGATACTTATGCTAGAGGACTAAAAATAGCAAATGAATTAATAAAAGATAGAGCTTTAGAAAATTTTATTGAAAAACGGTATAAAAGCTATAATAAAGGATTAGGTCTGAGAATAAAAGATGGTAAAGAAGATTTTGCTTCTTTGGAAAAATATGTTTTAGATGAATATACTGAAGACAAAAGAAGTTCAGGCAGACAGGAAATGCTAGAGTTGATTTTAAACCAATATATATTTGAAACTAGATAATTAAAAAGGAAAGAAGGATTGTTATGTCTTATCTATTAGGTATTGATATCGGTACTAGCAATGTAAAAGTATTAATAATATCTTCTAATGGAAAGTTGGTTGCTACCGAGGAGAAATCTTATCCTCTCTATTCTCCAAATCAAGGTTGGTCTGAGCAAGATCCTCATGATTGGTGGAACTCTACAAAAGCTGCAATAAAAACTATTATATCAAAAAACAAAATAGATTCTTCCAATATTTTTAGTTTAAGTCTTTCTGGACAGATGCATAGTTTGGTATTGTTAAATAAAAAAAAAGAGGTAATACGGCGAGCGATTTTATGGAATGACACTAGGACTTCCCAACAGTGTAAAGATATTTTGCAAAGAGTAGGGGGATTAGAAGAACTTATAAAGTTAGTTTCTAATCCTGCTTTAGAAGGATTTACAGCCCCTAAAATATTATGGATTAGAGATAATGAACCGGAGAACTATAAAAAAATTAAACATATATTACTACCTAAAGATTACATAAGATATAAGTTAACTAACGAAATAAAAAGTGAAGTATCGGATAATGCTGGAACTCTTCTATTTGATGTAGAGAACAAAAAATGGTCAAAAGAAATGCTAAAGATTCTTAATATAGATAAAGAATTATTACCAGAAGTTATTAAATCTACTGAAGTTGCTGGTTATATTACAAAAAAAGCAGCAGTAGATACTGGTTTAAAAGTAGGGACTTCAGTAATTGCTGGTGGTGCTGATAATGCCTGTGGAGCTGTGGGAAGCGGTATAATTAAAAATGGAAGGGTAATGATTAGCATTGGAACTTCAGGGGTCGTTTTAGCTCAAAGTAATGAAGCAATTCCAGATTACAAAGGAAGAATACATCTTTTTAATCACGCGAATCCGGGTAAATATTATAATATGGGGGTAATGTTGTCTGCAGCAGGATCATTTAATTGGTTAATGAACAATATGTATGATAATAATTATGATATTCAAACATTAAATAAATTAGCAGCAGAATCTAAACCAGGCAGCGGTAAATTAATATTTTTACCATATTTAATTGGAGAACGTACGCCCCATGCTGATTCAAATGCTCGTGGAGTATTTTTTGGTATATCAAACAATCATAAGATTAATCATTTTGTGAGAGCTGTAATGGAAGGTGTAGTATTTGGCTTAAAAGATTCTCTAAATCTTATTAAAGAGAAGGGAGTAAATATAGATCAAATAAGAGTCATTGGAGGAGGAGCTAAAAGTAGATTATGGTGCCAAATTCTTGCAGATGTTATCAAAGAAAAAGTAGTACTGATTAATTTTGAAGAAGGCCCTGCCTTCGGAGCTGCGCTAATTGCAGGAGTGGGAGCAGGTATATTTTCAGATTTTGGACAAGCTGAAAAAAACTTTATAAGGATTAATGATAAAATCAGACCTAATACTAATAATTATAATGTTTATGATCATAATTATAGTATTTATACCGGGCTTTATAACAGCTTGAAAGAAGATTTTAAAGATAATATTTAATTAATGATCTTTTTGCGGATCATTTTTTAATGAATAAATGAGATAGAATTATTTCCATAAATAGTTGATATTTTACAATAATAATTTTCCAGTTGAAAACAACAGTTTGGGAAATTTTTAAAAGACTATAAATATATAGAAATTCTCATTGTAGCAATTGCTTATAATATCTTCAATTGTTATTATTACCTTCAAATATAGTAAAAATAGCATCAGAGATGTTATAAAGAAACTTTATTAATATATCAGTTTATATATTTTAAAAAGCCAAGCGTAAATATATGATGTTTCTTTCTTAATTAGATCATATATAAGAAATAGTTAGAATTATTAAAGATAGGCTTTACATTTATATTTTCAAGCTGTGTTATTACGGAATATAGCTCGAAAATATTTTTGTCAGTATTAGATAATACAAAAACAAGATTTTAGGGAGATCAATACCCTAAAAGGTTGTAATTTAAGTAAAGTTTTCTATGAGTTTAAATTAATAGTTCAAATTAAAAGTTATGTGTTGGGATCTCATTATTTTATCTAAATTTGGTGTTTGTATTTATTTGTTGCTGTTACTTTCCGAATTCAGGTAAAAAGTAGGGTGTTCATCTTATAAGCTATTATTAGATATGATAGGAATTTTTTAAAAGCATTATCAGAGAATTGATAAAAGAAGGGTTGTTTAAAGTTATATACTAAATTGGTTGTATGACCTTGTAAAAATTAGCAGGAATCCGGACTATTTTATTTGAAAATATTTAATTGTTGCTAATTGACTTACCACATATTTAATATAAATAGCTGTTCAATTATTTAGGTTTTAATAATATCTTAAATTTTCAAATATTATTGAAATGTTTAACATACAAAAATATATATTCATATTACTGTTATAAAAAGTGTATTTTATCTAATTAACAGGTCTAGTGATCTTAGCATAAAGAAAAATCTTATTAAATATATTGGCTAAATTAAATTTATATTCTATGTTTTTTTATCAGTTAAAACAATCATAAAAATATTGATATCTTCAGTATAAGTACAGACTTAAAGATTTGTCATATTTAATAATAGTTTTGCATATAGATGTCGTTACTTTTGCTATTTTTAAGGAGATTTTAGGATTATTAACAACAGCTAATATTTTTCGGGTTAATTAATCAAGGCTATTTATAAATCCTAGATTTTGATAAGGAAACCAATATTTTTGCTTTTAAAGTATGGGGTGTTTTATATTTTACTGAAAGCGAAATAATTTATTATAAAAAAATTTCTTTTAATTCATAATAACTTCATATTTGTCTGTTAAGGTATAAATAGAATAAAAAATAATCCGAGGAGCTGATAAAAAATGAAAAAAGTAACGACTTTAGTATTAGTATTTGCTGTATTGTTGGTGGGAGTGAGTTTCAGTGTATTTGCAATAGGAAATGTAGATGGTCAAAATAATGGAGATTGTGTTGTTAAAGAAAACTTATATTTAACTGAAGAACAAGAAGGAGATTTAATAGAGGCAAGAGAAGTTTTTGAAGAAAAAAGAGACTCTATTCAGGAAGAGATAAGAGACTTACATCGTTCAAGTGATGACAATCAGGCAGAGATCGATGAATTAAGAACTGAATTAGAAGAACTTAGAGAAGAATATATGAGTGATGTTGAGTCAATTTTAACAGATGAACAGTTTGCTCAATTAGATCAACAAACAAAAGTCAACATGTATCAAGGAAGTCAGGGACAGAAAGAACAGGCTGGAAATGTTCAAAATAAAGGTCAGGGCAATAGAAATACAGGCAACCAGGAAAGAGGCGCTAAGCAAAGAAGAAATAAATAATTGAGTAAATCAATTAAAGATATCAATTGATAAATTCAAGAATATGAAGCCCCTATTTCACTTTGTGAAGTAGGGCTTTACTTTTTTTACCTCATAAATAAAAAAGATAATAGGGCAATTTACAATAGCATGTCAATTAAATGAAAAACTTTTTGGAAAAAACTTAATCATAAATATTTTATTTGATCTAATAATTAAAAAAAACGCTTTTTACATTAAATGTTTTTACAAAAAATTGAAATAAACCCAAAACCACTATACATTTTTAGTCTTTGATGTTTTAAAGGATAATCTTTTAACAAGGACTTTTATTCTATAATTTCAAATTGATTTTTATGTTTTTAACAAGATGGTGATAAGATAAGAAATAATAAATATGTGAGAAAAAGACGTCTAAAATATTAGCTAATGTATAAGTTAATTAAAAAATTATTTTACAATATTTAATATTAAGATGAAACTGCTTTACATATAAATAATACTATGATATATTTATAAAAAAATAATAGGAAGAATTTATTTGAATTATATAGATAAAAAAAGTGGTCTTTGTTTTTAGAAAGGAAGAGATAGCCATGGGATATGAATTAAATTTAATGTACTTTATTTTAACATTACTTCCAATAATAGCAGTTTTAACATTAATCATGGTTTTGAAATGGAGTGGAGGTAAGTCAGGTGCTTTTAGTTGGTTTTTGGCGATCATAATCGGTTATTTTGTGTTTGGTGCTGATTTACAGTTAATTGCTGTTGCTTCTCTTAAGGGTTTATGGACTACGATATTTATCTTATATATCATATGGGGTGCGATGGCTTTATATAATATTGTGAATAAAATTGACGGTTTTACAGTAATTGCTCATACTTTTACAGGATTAACTGGTAATACAAAAGTACTTCAATTACTTGTAATAAGCTGGGGCTTTGTGGCACTATTGCAAGGAGTAGCAGGTTTTGGCACACCGGTAGCTGTGGCAGCTCCTCTTTTAGTTGGTTTGGGCTTTAATCCTATAATTGCGACTAGTTCTGCTCTTTTAGGCAGAGCCTGGGCAGTTACCTTCGGTTCTCTCGGATCATCTTATGGCGCTTTATTAAAGATGACTAACCTTGATCCGGGCGGATTATCTTTTTGGAGCAGTATATTTTTAACCATCGTTTGTATTGTAACGGGTTTAAGTATTTCATATCTGTATAACGGTAAAAAGGGATTAAAAAAAGGGGCACCTGCTTCACTTGCCATTGCAGGTGGTATGGGATGTACATTAATTATAGTAGCGAACCTTGTATTACCTTATATAGCTTCCTTGGTATCTGGTTTAGTAGGAATGATTATCGGCACATTGATTTTGCCAAGGACCGGTTGGTATAATAATCATTTAGCTAAAAGCAGAGAGAAAGTTCATAATATGAGTTTTTATACTGCATTCGCTCCTTATTTAATATTATTAATTTTAGCCTTTGGTATTTATTTGACTCCAATTAAATCCATTTTATCCGGTTTCAAAGTTGGTCTTCCATTTCCAAGAACTGAGACGACAATGGGTGTAGTTAATCAGGCTACTTCCTCTTATTCACCCATCTCTATTTTTACGACACCGGGCACAATGGTTTTTTTGTCTGTGTTGATATCACTAATTTATTTTAAATTAAAGGGTTTGTGGAAAAAAAACTATGGTATAGAGGTCTTTAATTCTTTGTTAAAACAGGCTATACCATCAACAGTGACAGTTATGACGATGAGTATGATGTCTGTAGTTATGATGGAAACTGGGATGACTGCTCTGTTAGCGAAGGGGACAGCGAATATTGCAAGTGGAGTATTCCCAATTGCTTCCCCTTTCATTGGTATCCTTGGTGCTTTTATGACAGGTAGCAATACTTCTTCAAACATTGTTTTTGCAGCTTTTCAAAGAGATGTAGCTATGTTTTTGGGTATTAATAGTTTGGTTATTTCTGCCTTACAGACAACTGGTGGTGCAATAGGCACTGCTATTTCACCGATGAGTGTTGCCCTGGGAACTGGAGTTACAAATATTGCTGGTAGAGAAGGAGAGATAATCAAAAGGATCATTATCTATGTAATAATCATGGGTCTTTCGGTTGGTATACCTGCTTATGTTTTGCTTTACTATTTTGGGGTTTAAAAAAGTACTATAAGGTTGCAGAAAAATACAACATTAAGGATGAAATATCATGAACAATAATTTTTTTAACATTATTGATATTATAAATAAGAAGGATAAAAAAAATGGGTTATTATGGTCGATAATTATCACATGGTTAAACTTTCCATTTTTATATTGGGGAGTTTCAACAGATAATCCTATTATAATTGGTTTGGGAATAATTATTGCAGCTGTAGGGATTGGATTTACCCTTTATTTTGGATAAAAAATTGATATAAGTTTTATTTAATTTTTAATATTTTTTGAAAGGAGGTAGATTAATCATTGATAAAATAGATAATAATATACTAAATGAATTGGAAGAGAATGGAAGGATAAGTTATGCAGAACTGGGTAGAAAGTTTAACTTAACAAGGGCAAGTATTAGAGAAAGAATAGTAAAACTAGAAAAAAAGGGTGTAATTGAAAAATATACAGTGGTGATTAACCCGGAAAAGGTTAATAAAGGGCTCTCTGCTTTTTTTGAAATAGATGTTGAACCTCATCATCTGGATAAAGTGGCAAGTAAACTTGCTGAAGAAGATAGGGTTTACAGCCTATATTTAATGACAGGTGTAAGCACATTACATATGCATTCGCTACTTAAAGATAACGATGAACTTGAAGAATTTATGATAAACAAGATCTATTCACAAAAAGGCATCACTAGAGTCAGGAGTAATATTATATTAAAAAGATATAAAAGCCGCGAAGGAGGCTTAAGGCTATAATAATATATACAGTTTTTTATATAAAGAATGTTTGTATAAGCCGATAGCTAAAATTTATTGATAAGTATCTTTAATATTATTTCAGATATTTAACTATTGTTTTAAAGCATGAAATGAAAACAACTAACTGGAGATGAAAAAATTGAAGCATAATTATTTAAGAAATCCTTATTCATCAAGACAGGTTACAAAATTTAGTAAAAAAGCTATGGTTGCAACATCCCAACCTCTTGCAGCACAAACAGGACTGGATATGATTAAAAAAGGCGGCAATGCTGTGGATGCTGCTATTGCAACTGCAGCATGCCTTACAGTTGTAGAGCCGACATCCAATGGTATCGGAGGCGATGCTTTTGCAATTGTTTGGTTTAATAATAAGATGCATGGATTAAATGCTAGTGGGTATTCACCTCAAAATATTTCTATTAAGAAGGTAAAAGATAGAGGGTATAAAAAAATGCCTAAAACCGGTTGGATTCCGGTGACTGTCCCCGGGGCTCCTTCTGCTTGGGCGGCACTATCAGAGAAATTCGGGAATTTAAGTTTTGAAGAGGTATTAGAACCTGCTATTAATTATGCAAAAGAAGGTTATCCTGTTTCACCTACTTTAAGTAAATACTGGAAAAGGGCATTTAACAAGTATAATTTTATATTAAAGGGGGAGGAATTCGAACCTTGGTTTGATACCTTTACTATAAAAGGTAAGCCTCCTGAAAGTGGTCAGGTATGGAGTTCTAAAGACCATGCAGAGTCTTTAAAATCCATAGCTAAGACCAATAGTAAATCTTTTTATAAGGGTGAAATAGCTGAAAGGATAATAAATTTTTCAAACGAGTACGGTGGATTTTTTGTAAAAGATGATTTGATGTCATATTCACCACAGTGGGTTAATCCTGTTAGTGTTAAATATAGGGATTATGATGTCTGGGAATTACCCCCGAATGGACAGGGATTGGTTGCTTTATTGGCTTTGAATATAATGAACGGTTATCGATTAAATTTCAAAGAATCAGTTGATACTTACCATAAACAAATAGAGGCCTTAAAATTAGCATTTGCAGATGGAAAAAAATACATAACCGAGCCAAAAAAGATACAATTTAAAATTGCAGAAATGCTTGCGAAGTCCTATGCGGAGCAAAGACGTAGTCTAATTACTGATCAAGCCCTAGAGCCAACACCGGGTTCTTTTAAGGACAGCGGAACCGTATATCTTTCTACAGCTGATCAAGAGGGGAATATGGTTTCTTATATACAGAGTAATTATATGGGCTTTGGTTCTGGTTTAGTTGTTCCAAATACGGGTATTACCTTACAGAATAGGGGAAATAGTTTTTCATTAGATCAAGATAATCATAATAGATTAGAACCTAAAAAGAGACCTTATCATACTATAATACCAGGATTTTTGACTAAAGATAAAAATGCTGTAGGGCCCTTTGGTGTGATGGGTGGATACATGCAGCCCCAGGGCCATCTCCAGGTTATTATGAACTTAATAGACTTTAATCTTAATCCCCAGGCAGCTCTTGATGCTCCCCGGTGGATGTGGTTAGAAGGCAAAAAACTGATAGTAGAACATGATTTTCCCAAGCATATAATTAATTCTCTTATCAGAAAAGGACATAATATAAAGATAGCTGTTGATTCAGGCAAATTCGGCAGGGGGCAGATTATATATAGAGATAATGTAAATGGCACATATGCAGGTGGGACAGAAAAAAGAACTGATGGACATATTGCACTCTGGTAAAAATTTATACGTATATAATAAGATTAATTAAAGACAATAAATATTTCTTACTCTAGAATAAAAGACAAAAAATTTATGATGTAATTACAATAAATTTAAAGATATATTAACGCGAAATCTAGTCTTTCTATGTTCTTAAATAAAAAGGAGATTTATAATATATCTTTAATTATATATGTAGGTATATTAATTAAAATTTGTGGGAAATGAAGAGTATTGGACATAATATCTTTGTGAGTAATTTTCATAAAAAAATTCAATCTATTAATTAAATTATACCGATAATAATTTAAGGAGGGGTATTATGGAAAAGCTTCTAGTGGCAGTTGATGGTTCTAAAAGTTCAATGAAAGCAGCTGAAAAGGCAGCAGAACTTAATAAGTCATTAAAATATGAAGTTACTATTATTACTGTTATGGAAACCAGGGACATTGAAATAAAAAATATTGATACTTACACACCTAATACAACTACTGAAGAGCTAAGAAATTTAAATAAGGAGCATTTAGCGGAAAGAGGAGAAGAAATTTTAGAAAAAGCAGCTGATTTTTTTAAGTCTGACAAAGTTAAAAAGGTTGTAAAATTTGGGAATCCAGCTTATATTATATGTGATTATGCTGAAGAAAAGTCAATTGATATAATTATTCTAGCTGATAAAGGTATCGGAGGGGTCAAAAGATTTTTCCTCGGAAGTATTAGTGATAAGGTAATGAGACACTCTAAGAGCTCAGTTTTGATTGTTAGGTAATTTTTGTTTTTAAATAAATTATATCGAGAAATGCTTTAAATAAGTATTTGGATATGGTTTTATAATTATGGAATACTGACATAAATTAAAATCAAGATATGGACTTCACCTTTTTATAGATTATCTACTTTGGTTTTAAAAATAAGATGGGGTTCATATCTAATTTATTTATTCTTTTTAAATAAATTAGATAATAATCGGTTATTATAAGTTGTAAGAGCGTAAATTAAATAATTATTAAATAAATTTCTGAAAAGAGCTAAATAATAGTTTGCGGATTTATTATTCACGTTTAGGAAGAAAGAGCAAAGAGCCCACCCTTTTTTAAATGGGTGATGAATTTGCTTGGTTTTAATCATTTGATACCGTATGTAACACCGAAAGACCTTTATTATATTTTACTTAATAACTTACTATTGACACACTATGTGTAAGAAAGGTGGTAAGTTATGAGTAATAAAAATAATTTGGTTCATGCTAGAACTTGTGTTTATAATGTTGGATATCATATTATTTTTACAACCAAATACCGCAAACAGGTTTTTAAAGATAAAATCGAATCTAGACTTAAATAAATTTTATACCAAGTAGCTGAAGATAATGGGGGAACCCCACAACTTGTTATTCTAATAAGACTACAGAAAGTTTTATCCTAGATGGAGGTCAATATTTAAGTATTAGTCGCTATTTTAATAAGAAGATAAAACATTTTCAATCTATTCTAAACTCACAAGACAAGCAGATTTCCAAGCGTTTAAAACAATTATATCAAAAACGAGATAGACAGATTAGACATCTAATTCATACTGCAACTAAAAAAATAGTTAATTATTGTATTGACCAGAACATCAATAGGGTTATAGTTGGTGATATTAAAGGTATTAGAAATGATAAAAATATAGGTAAGGTAAGTAACCAGAAACTACATCAATTTCCTTATGAAGAAATATACCACCAATTAGAGTATAAAC
>JAGXLU010000031.1 GCA_018334565.1 Halanaerobiales bacterium
CAGCTTCCTGTTGTGTACTCTGCTCCTGTCCAGTTACTGTAATTGGCGAATCAGAAACATCATCCCATTGAGCACTATAATAGACTGTCCCTTTTCCATTACTTCCAGTAATTTTATTACTTCCACCTACAAAGTATCCAGAACCATCATTAGTAAACTTAACTTCTATTCCTTCTACTGGGTCTCCATTATCATCTGTAACTGTTGCTGTAACTGTAGAGTTTTCATTCTGATAACTTATCGGGCTTTCTGCTTCTAAAACTATGGTATATGGATTTGTTATTACAAGACTATCTAGTTCAATTTCATGTGCGATGATATTTTGTTTAGAAGAACCATTATTTTTTGCTTCTATTATTACTTCAACTTGATTTATCCCGCCATAATTCCAATCATATATTATATCAATGATGTTATTTGTACCTGGTTCTAATTCAAGATCTCCCGTTGTATTAATTTCAATCGGATCTCCTGCCTTATCATTTATTGTTACAACTATTTCATGGGTTTCACCAGTTGAAATTATTACGTCATTATTAGGGTCTACTGTACTTTTCTCCACACTTACTGCTTGCTCAATTGTTAGTTTGGTATTTTTCGTAACGTCTTGTAGATGTACAGGAAGGCTAATGTTATTTTGTGCTTCAATTTCTGTTTCTTGTGCAGTAAGAATTTCTACAACGGCTTCTCCTGAGTTAAATGCAACATCTTCAATTTCTCTATCATTATCGATACCTGTTAGTTGACTTGTTTCAACTATCACATCTGTGGTCCCTTCAAAACTCCTATTATAGACGCCTTTTACATTTGCAAGTTCAATTATTAGGGATTCACTTTGATTAATAATCACAGGAGAACCTATATCAAAAATAAATATTTCTCCTACTTCGAGTAAACCACTCATTTCATCATCATCTGTGGTACATATAATATCATAATCTCCAGTTGCAATATTTTCTTCAATTTTTTTACTAAATGTTAGTTTTGCTAATTCATCTTCTGTTAAAGTTATTTCCTGACTATCAATCAAAACGGGATCTACACCATCAAAATCACCATATAACTTAATTACTTGAGATTTAGTTACTTCACCACTATTTATTATATCAGCTTTTATTGTTACCTCTTCTCCAATTATTGCTTTCTCTGGATCGATTTCTAAACTTAAAACCTCAAAAAAAGCAGGTTCGGTTTCCACAACTGAAATAGTTTTTAAAATCTGATCATCTTCACTGACAATTTTGAATTCTATTTCTGGAGCATCACCATTCTTGACTTGATAACTGAAAGTTCCTTCAAATTTCTCTAAAGTACCTAACTCTATATCAACCATATCGTCCTCTAGGTCTTCTTCCACATAGAATTCTATATCTTGATTATCAACACTGCTGCCAAAGTTTTTAATAGTATAATCAACCTCAATTGTTTTTCCTTCTTCTACTTCCTCGGTATAATTATTTATTCGAACCTCAAAGTATGATTCTTCAATATATTCCAATACAACTGTTTCGTTTTCATCCTCTTCAACTTCTATTTGATCCTCTTCAGTTTTAAAATAATCTCTAATAACCTGATAACTATAAGTTTTCTCTCCCACATTTTCAAAAACTGCCTTGCCATCTTCCCCAGTTATTTCTTCCCTTCCATCTAATTTGACCATAGCTCCTTTTATGTGATTGCTTTTTTCATCTTCAATTACAAAAGTAAGTTTATAAGGAAAGGGAGTTAATTCTACTTCTTGTATAATATCTTCTTGTACTATAATATCTCCTGTTTTTTCTTCATAACCAGTTGTTAAAACTTGATATTCATAGCTTCCTTCTTTTACATTGGAAAAATGAACAATACCTGACTTATCTGTTTTTTTCTGTTGACCATCAAATTCGACCAATACTTCAGGTAATGGGGTCTCCTCTTCTTCATCCAAAACTTTTATCTTTACATCATATTGACCAGAAGTAGGCACGTTTCCATCACAACCAACTATAACAAGTGTCAAAATGAAAATGAGTATTGCCAAACCAAAATATTTAATCATTCTATTTCCCATTTTAACTGCACCCCCTTATGCAGTTTATTACTATTTACTGGGATATTATATATATATTTATATAAAAAGCCTTTAAAGTTGATGATCTTTTTCTATTTTAAATCTGTATATTTTGGTTCAATTATAATTTATCAAATAATTTGTTTCATTTCAACACTAAGTTTGCTGTGAGGTGAGGTTTTGTCCATCTTATATATTTTTATCCTATTAGTAACCTAATATGTTTATTTGGTTATTATCCATTTTAGTGGTTCACAAACCTAAAAAAGCCTGATGTATTTTCAACTTAAAGTAATCCACATCATGATAGTCATGGACTTTTTAAATCTCATTGATTTTATAGTTAATTCCTTCTAATTTGCGAGTTTGAATAGGACAATCACCATATGTAACAATTCCATATTTGTGCTTCTGTAAAGTATCTACAAATTTAATTACTGTTTAAGTTTTGATTCTAATCCTAACAAACAGCGATTATCTAATGCTTTTTACATATCTTGGAGTTTTCAGTATTTTAGATTAACTTAAGTCCATCTTTAATTGTATATTCTTTAGATAAGTTTTTATTTTTTGTAAGTAATTTTTCTAACCGGGGTTTTTCGTTTACTATTAAAATTCTTTGGTCTTAACTAAGATCCAGCGGTTATGTTTTAAAGTGAGAGTTTCTTGTTTACTTAAATTATTACGGCTTTGTTCATCTCTATGGACCTGATCTATTGTATTATTGAACTTAGCAATAATATGGAATTTATCAAAGACAATAACTGCATGTGGATACCAGTTGTTTATCACTTTAATATAAGGATCTCATCTATCCATAGTTATGGCTTTAATGTTAAAAAGTTCTTTTTTGGTCATATACTTAAAAAGTTCATCTAGGGTTTTAAATCATCTATTCTTACCGAACCAGATTACGTGGCCGGTAATGAAGTTTAAAACAACTGTTAAATATTTATGATGTTTTCCAACTGATACTTCATCGATAGTAATATAACCAGAATTAATATAGTCAATTTCATCATATTTTTCTTCTAAGAAGCTTTTATCTATTTTTTTTAACTATTTTTAAGTCAAGATTAAAGTGTTTAGCTTAGCATTAATGTACAGAGTTAATGTATATAAACGAGTATTTTTTTACTTTGGGCCCTTTCTTATCACTTATAAGACCTAAACGCCAACTCTGGTTTGTCCACAGGTAGATGTATATCTTTTATCAGGAAAAACTGTTGTAAATATAGCCAGACCTTTATCAGGATCAACAATTTGATCGAAACTGTCAACCTTTGCTTGATAAAAGGAAAATAAAAATGATATACAAAAATGTGACATAAATGAAGATCTCTTCTTATATTTTATCTTGCTAAAAAATATTAGAGGTCTTTCAACCTATGGTCTTCTTTTTATTTAATTTTTATCCACTGAAATGGAGCGGATTCAAAAATTATTATAATGAGAAACTAAAATATCTGAATTTTCGAAGACAAAATATATTTAGAATTATAATATTATATAACTGGATCTAATCTCTATAGGCGATGAGACGATCAGAAGAAGTTATTACTCGGTTTAAAAACTTATTTAGTAAAAAAGTATCTTTATGTATAAGCCAAAATTTAAAGTGAATAAAAGATTATTCAAAAACAAGCTTTCTGTAAAATTTATAGTTTCAATGATATAATATAAGAGTAAAACAAAATATTTTAATAAATTTACCAATGTTCATTTTTATCCTAAAAATAAAAAAACCCCTGTATTTCTTTAAGTAAAATATCTTTTTTATAAATATAGTATAAATAAGAAAGTAATAATATTAGAAAAACCTGCCCATTTTCTTATTGGAAAACTCATAATTTGGTAGCTTGTAGGTTATACTGATAAGTTTTTTAAAAAGAAAATTATTAAAGGAGATGAGTAATTTGATAGAAGGTGAAAGAGTAATAATTAGACAGTTAGAATTAGGTGATGAAAAATTACTTCATAATTGGAGGAATAATACAGAAGGTAATCTTTATTGTGGTTTTAAATATGGTTTTTTATTAAGTGAAGAATCTTTCCGGTTAAAAGTAAAACAACAAGTAGAAAATACTGATATTTTTCCAACCGAAAAAATGTTTATAATATTAAAGAAAGAAGATTTAAAACCCATCGGTGATATATCTTATAGAAATTGGGATAAAAGAAATAGGAGTGCTGAATTTGGTTTAGAAATTGGTGAAATTAATGAAAGAGGTAAAGGCTATGGTTATGAAGTATTATCATATTTTATTGAATTCATGTTTAATCATCTGAATTTAAACAGAATTGAACTTACCACCCTAACAGATAATGAAAAGTCAATTAAATTATATAAGAAATTAGGATTTAAAAAAATTGGTATCATACGGGAGAGTAATTTTGACAGTAGAAAAGGTAAATATATTGATGTTTTATATATGGACTTATTAAAAAAGGAATATAGCTTTTTTTGATAACACTAACCAAAACCGTTTTTGATAATATCGAGAATTAAATTAATTTAAAGAAATTTGTAATACAATAAAATTATGTAAAACTGTTTGCTTAAAACAAATATAGTCTAGAGTGAAGATTTTTTTATCGGACTGTAATCTTTTAAAACAATTTATTTTCTGCCTATTGATCCTAAAAGACGAGATTAGATCAGAAATCTATTATAAGAGTTATATTTTTTATTTGAATTTTTTTATAATATAATACAGAAATATAATTAAACAATACTTTAAAAGCAGTTTGCTTAGCCTTATTAAAAGATTTTTAGAAAATAATTTAAAATGTTATCCTTAAACAACTATCTTTTCAATTAGATGATATTGTATTATATCTACTGGAGTGGTTTCTAAAAAAAATACAAATTATTAATAGTCAATAAAACAAAATATAAATTAAGAAAAATAATAACATTACTATATTGCAGTATTTTATAATATATGATAGTATATATTACATAAACTACTCTCTTAGTTTATAATGGCTAATAATGAACTTTGACCTTAAACAGTAGTTAATATATACTATAATTTGTGTCACGGGCTGTAGCGCAGTTTGGTAGCGCACTTGCTTTGGGAGCAAGGGGTCCTCGGTTCAAATCCGAGCAGCCCGACCATTTTTTTATATAATTAATTCAAGCCCTCATCGTCTAGGGGTCTAGGATACCAGGTTTTCATCCTGGCGGCAGGGGTTCGAATCCCCTTGAGGGTGCCATAATGGAGGGGTGCCCGAGTGGCTAAAGGGAGCAGACTGTAAATCTGCCGGCGATGCCTACAGAGGTTCAAATCCTCTCCCCTCCACCATAATAAATAAAAACCACCTTTTATAAAATAAGGTGGTTTTCCATATTCTTATTGAGGTATATATCTAAATATCGAAATCCCTTACTATAACCTCTCCGCTTTTTCCAAAGGGACCGAGAAGCTCTCCTTCAAATTCAACCTTAACCGCAATACCATTACCAATTTTTATTCTTATATTTTCATTTCCACTATATGTCATTACCTCATCTGCATTGATAAAACCTTGAAACTTTAAATCTCCATCTACAGTTATTGACAACCAGCTTTTATCAGTTGCAATTATCTTTAGCTCCTTACTTGTATCTTCAATTAGGGATGACTGTTCTGTTTGATTCTGATCAACTTTTTGTGTCTTGTTCATTTCTTCAATTTGCTTCTCATCTTTAACTTCTTCACTTTGCTTGTCTTCACTATTAACTTCACCGTCATTTAAATTATCCTGTTCAGTATTGATCTTTTCTTCATTGTTTTCTTCAATTTTTTCTTGCTCAGGTTCCTTTATATCATTAGTACTTTTTTTATCTTCTTGCTGAATAATTACATTCTCTTGCTCAATTGCTGAAGTATTATTTTCATTTTGCTCTGTTCTAAAAAATATATTGTAACTTAATAAAACAACTATCAAAATCAAAATAATACCCAGAACAGATCTAAATATATGATCGCGATTTAAAATATGAACATTATTTTTCTTACTTTTTCCCGTTCTTTTTGTATTAGCTTTATTTATTTTATTAGCATTATTTTTTTCATTTTCATACTCTGTTAAGATATCCTGAGGTTCAATACCAACAATCTTAGCATACCCACGTATATAAACCTTGGTGTAAACTTCTCCCGGCAGTTTCTCAAAATTGTCATTTTCTAAAGCAAGTAGGTAATTTTTTTTGATCTTTGATTTGTTTTTTATATCATCTATTGATAGGCCTAATTTTTCTCTTGCTTTTTTTAATCTTGAACCAACACTCATCTAAGGATATGCCTCCCCTCATAAAATTATTAGAAGGGGCTTAAAAGCCCCTATAATGCAATTATACTTCTTCTTTGATATATGGTTCCCCATCTGCAGCCGGAGGTGTAGAACGACCAATTACACCTGTCAAAGCTAAGATTGTCAAGATATAAGGAGCCATCAATAAAAACTGTCTAGGAACAAATGTCAGGCCAATGGTTTGAGCCAACATCTGTAGTGCATCTGCGAAACCAAATAGTAAGGCTGCCAACATAGCACCATGTGGTGTCCATCTACCGAAGATCATTGCAGCCAGAGCGATAAAACCACGGCCAGAAGACATATTTTTTACAAATAAATCTAATAACCCTATAGATAAACTTGCCCCAGCTAGTCCAGCAAAAAAACCACTCATAATAACCGCTATATATCTCATTCCGATTACATTAATACCAACACTATCAGCTGCAGCAGGATGTTCCCCGACAGACCTTATCCTTAATCCAAATGGCGTTTTAAATAAGATCCAGTATGAAACTGCAACCAGAATCAAAGCAATATATACAAAGGGTATCTGTTCGCCAAAAACCCCACCAATCACTGGAATATTTTTTATAAAAGGTATTTTCCAGGTTCCCACATCCTGTACACTAGGTGATTGACCTGCATCACCAAAGATTAATCTAAGTAAGAATCCAGTAATACCAGCTGCAAATATATTAATTGCAGTACCACTTACGATTTGGTCAGCCCTAAAAGATATAGAGACCAGGGCATGAGCAGCTGCGATAATCATTCCAACAATTACGGCTCCTAACACACCAATCCAGGGAGAAAAAAAGTAGGAACCGGCCATTGCAGTAAAGGCACCAATTAACATTATTCCTTCCAGCGCAATATTAATTACACCTGATCGTTCCGAAAACATCCCTCCCAAGGCTGCTAAAATTAAAGGGGTGGCCATTCTTAGTGTAGTACTGAGCAGTGCAGTCAAATTAGCTAGCATCTGCAACGCCCCCTTTCCTTTCTCTCCATTTGCGTGCGAGATATTTAAATATATATTCTGAGGCGATAAACATTATAATAATAGCCTGAATAATCTCTATAACTTCTTTAGGGACACCAACCATACTCTGCATCATCATTGCACCTCTGGATAATACACCAAATAACAAGGCACCCAAGACAACTCCACCCGGATGTCCTTTTCCCACCAGGGCAACAGCAATACCTGTAAACCCATAACCTACAAATCCAAAGGGCTGATAAGCTCTATATTCTAAACCTAAAGCCTGTGTGGTACCAGCTAGACCAGCCAAAGCACCACTAATAAACATAGCTAATACCATATTTCTTGCCACATTAATACCGCCAAATTGAGCTGCATCAGGATTTTGACCGGTTGCCCTAACTTCATAACCAAAGGTTGTCTTCCACAAGATATAATAGATTAAGACTGCCACTGCTAAGGCAAGAAAAATACCGTAATGGATCCGCATAGTAGGTACAAAACGCGGCAGTTTAGCAGTATCAAATATTTTTGGTGTTGCAGGCAGTAGACCCTCTGCTTTTAAAGGACCACCTGCAAGATATCCAACTAAATACAACGCTATATAGTTAAACATAATAGTTGTAATAACCTCGTGTATGCCCAGTTTAGCTTTTAAGTAACCAGCAATACCTCCCCAGATACCCCCGGCAATCATTCCTGCTATTAGAGCAAAGGGGAGATGTATATACATCGGGAGTTGAAACATATAACCTATGTAAGCAGCAGCTAAATATGATACCAAAAATTGTCCATCCCCACCAATATTAAATAAACCAATTTTAAAACCAAAGGCAACTGCTAATCCAGTAAATATAAGGGGTACTGTATTAACCAGCATTTCTCCAAATCCCCTTAAGCTGCCGAAAGAAGAATTCCATAAAACTATATATGCTTTTATTGGTTCTGCCCCAATAATTAACATGAAAATTGCTCCAACTATTAATCCTGCAATAATGGAAATAATCGGTACAATAAAATCTACTAGATGTTGTTCTTGTAAATATTTTGCTTTCTTTTCAGATATATCTTTATCAACCAACTTGACCGCCTCCTTCCGGTTCTTCTTCGCTTTCAGCTCCGGCCATCATCAAACCTAATTTTTCTTCTGTAGCATCTCCTATATCTAAAATATCAACAATTTTACCTTCATAAATAACTGCAACTCTATCACTTAAAGAGAGGATTTCATCTAATTCAAGTGAAATTAATAGGATAGCCTTATTATTATCACGCTGAGTTATAAGGCTATTGTGAATATACTCAATAGCACCTACATCGATTCCTCTTGTGGGTTGAGCAGCTATTAGTAGATCTGGTTTTCTATCAAATTCCCGGGCAATTATTAACTTCTGCTGATTTCCACCTGATAGTGATTTAGCCTGTACTGTTTCGGAAGGAGTTCTAATATCAAAATCTTCAATCAGTCGACGGGCTTCTTCTTTAATCTTCTTATTATTTAAATTTATCCCACTTGCATAAGGTTTTCTATCATGCCTGCCCAAAATTAAATTCTCATATAATTTAAATTCCATTATAAGACCACGTTTTTGTCTATCTTCTGGTATGTGTGAGATTCCTTCTTCAAAAAGACGCTTAGTTTGAGGTTTTGTTATCTCTCTTCCCTTAAATTTAATAGTTCCTTTTTCTTTTTTTCTCAAACCGGATAAGACTTCAGTCAATTCAGTTTGACCATTACCGTCAACTCCAGCAATTCCGAGTATTTCACCTCTCCTTACAGAAAAGCTAGTACCGTTTAAAGCCATAAGATCTCTCTCGTTTTTAGCGTATAAATCCTCAACTTCTAAAACTACTTCTCCCGGATTAGCCTCCTTTTTTTCAACCTCCAGAATTACTTCCCGCCCGACCATCATATTAGCCAAATCATTGGTTGTTACAGTATCAGTTTTAACTGTATCAATCAATTTACCACTTCTGATCACAGTTACCCGATCAGCTATAGACTTAACTTCTTTTAGTTTATGAGTAATAAATATAATTGATTTGCCTTCATCAGTTAAACTTTCCATGATTTTAACCAGCTCTTTAACCTCCTGAGGTGTTAAAACTGCAGTCGGTTCATCTAAAATTAATATATCAGCCCCCCTGTATAAGGCTTTTAATATTTCAACCCTCTGCTGCATACCGACTGAAATATCTTGTACTTTGGCAGTAGGCTCTACATTAAGACCATACTGTTTTGAAATATCTCTAACATTCTGATTGGCTGTTTTATAATCAATCATATTATTTTTAGTTGGTTCTTTACCAAGTACAATATTTTCGGTTACAGTAAAGGGAGGTACTAACATGAAGTGCTGGTGAACCATACCTATTCCATGGCTAATAGCCACATTCGGATCTGTGACTTCAACTTTCTTATTATTTATAAAGATTTCTCCTTCATCTGCATTTAAAAATCCGTATAAACAATTCATTAAAGTGGTTTTACCAGCCCCGTTTTCACCTAAAAGAGCATGTATTTCTCCTTTTTCTAACTCGAAATCTACTTTATCGTTGGCTATGACTCCTGGAAATCTTTTGGTTATTCCCTTCATTTCTACTGCCAGATTATTACCAGCTGCCATTATTTTCAAACCTCCTTATCAATTATGTCATCTATTCGTCTTGTAGATATTCATCTAAATCTTTTTCTTCGATCAACACTTTGCGCGGTTTTGAACCGGCATAAGGTCCCACAATACCTTCATCTTCCATCATATCAATTAATCTTGCTGCCCTGGAATGTCCAATATGTAATCTTCTCTGCAGCATAGATATTGAAGCCCGATATTTTACAACAAGTTTTACGGCATCTTCATATAGTTCGTCTTTGTCATCTCCCATTTTATTAATTTCAACCTCACTTAAATCATCCAAATCTACCTGAAAATCTATCTCTTCTCTTTTCTGATCTTTTAAAAACTGCACAATTTTTATTATATCTTCATTATTTATAAGGGTACCCTGTATTCTGACCGGCTTTTTATAGTCAACAGGGTAAAAGAGCATATCACCATTACCCAGTAATTTTTCAGCTCCACCCATATCCAAGATTGTTCTTGAATCGGTCTGGGAAGAAACAGCAAATGATATTCGGCTGGGAATATTGGCCTTAATTAGACCAGTAATTACATCAACAGAAGGCCTCTGGGTAGCCACAACAAGATGAATACCAGCCGCTCTTGACATTTGAGCTAAGCGGCATATATTGTCTTCAACCTCATTGGCTGCTACCATCATAAGATCGGATAGTTCATCAATGATTACCACAATATATGGTAGTTTCTCTTCCTCTTCTACTTTTACATTATAGGTTTCTATACTATTAGTACGTCTTTCCGAAAAGAGTTCATACCTGTTTTCCATCTCCTGGACAACATACTTTAAAACATTGGATGCTTTTTTGGGATCGGTCACTACAGGTGAAAAAAGATGGGGTAGGCCTTCAAAATTAATTAATTCTACCTTTTTGGGGTCTATCAAGATAAGTTTAACATCTTCCGGACTGGCCTTATATATAATACTAGTTATAATACTCCCCATACAAACACTTTTCCCGGAGCCAGTAGCACCAGCAATCAATAAATGAGGCATTCTGGCCAAATCAGTAATTATAGGATCTCCTTCAATACCTCGTCCCAGGGCTAATGTTAATTTACTTTCTGCTGACTGATATTTATCAGTTGAAATAATATCACCCAGCCTTACAACTAAATTATTTTCATGAGGAACCTCAATTCCGACAGCTGATTTGCCGGGAATTGGTGCTTCTATACGAACGTCAGGCGCTGCTAGAGCCAGTGATATATCATTTGAAAGGTTAACTATTTTACTAACCTTAACCCCGCTAGCAGGCTGTACTTCATATCTTGTGATAGTAGGACCGTGACTTACTTCTATTACTTCAGCCTCCACACCAAAACTAGCCAGCGTATCTTCTAGTAACTCGCTTTTGTTTTCTAAAGTAATCTTGTTTTTATTGGAACGCTCTAGGAGACTCAAAGGTGGAAACTTATAACCGTCCTGCTCCTTGTTTTCATTACCGTTAACCCTTTTGTCTTTAATTTCAAATTCCTGTAAACTTTCTTTTTTTGTCACTTTGTTTTTGCTATTTTTTTTCTTTTTCGTAGTACTTTTAGTGCTTTTTTTAGTATAACTTTTCTTTTGTTTTTTGTTAATCTGATTGCTTTTCTTATCTTTTTCAGTCAGAATGCCATCATAAAAATCAAGAAATTTATCTCTGATAAGACAGTATTTATCAACAACAGATAATTTAAGATCTCTAAAGAAAGCATGCAGCAATATATCAGTCCATAATAAAAAACCGATCAAAAGAAATGCTGACAAAATGATATATGAGCCAATTTCCCCTAGGCCTTTGATTAAAAGCCAGGTGATTGAAGCACCTACAATTCCACCTCCACCTTTTAAAAAAAGATAATTTTTTGTAAACTGAGGGTGATTATAGAGGTGTAAAAAAGAAATAATAGTAAAAAATATCAGAATAAATCCAAAAACCTGGATATTGATTTTAAAACTTTTGTTACGTATTAAAAATATACCCCACAGAAATATCAGGATAGGCAAAAAATATATACCTTGACCAACTAACATCCTAAATATTTGTACAAATCTGTTTCCTACTATGCTTTTATAATTAAAATAAATTGTAATGATCAAAAAGATGCTCAGAGCTGTCAGCATAATACCAATTATCTCATTTTTTCTTTTTTCTATCTTCATATCTTTTTTTTTATTCCGCTTTGTCAAAACTGTCACCTCAACTATATATATTCAATAATATTTATAATAATCCTTCAATTATCAAGATGATAAAACCAACTATCCAGCAGTAATATGAAAAATAGATCAGCTTTTTATTCTTTAAGATAAACAGAAAATAGCGAATTGCTATATAACCAGCTATTATTGCCCCCAATACACCTAATAGCATTGCAGTAATATTAAAATTATCAACTCCATTATTTACCGCTTGAGATACTTTTAAAAGACCTACCCCACCGATTACGGGAATCGATAAAATAAAAGAAAAACGAGCCGCTTCTTCTTTTTTTAGACCTTGGATTAAAGAGGCTACAATTGTACTACCTGATCTTGAAATACCGGGAATTATGGCAAAACCCTGTGCCAGGCCAACAAGCAATGCATTAAACCACTTAAATCTGCTTATATCTTTATCATAATCAGCAAGTTTATCTCCAATTAACAAAATGAAACCAGTTATAATCAACATAAAAGCAGTGCTGATTGTGGAAGAAAAGAGTTTTTCAAAAAAATCTTCAAAAAATATACCAATAAGTGCAGTTGGCAGGGAAGCAATAATTATTAAAAAGATAAAGTGTCTTTTTTCTTTTTTGAATTTTAAGATTTCAATTATATCTTTTCTAAATATAATTAAAACAGGAATAAGGGTGCCAAAATGAAGGAGTACAGAAATCAATAACTGGTTTTCCTTTACTGCAAATAATTTTTGTATAATAACTAAGTGTCCAGAACTGCTGATCGGCAAAAATTCGGTCAAGCCCTGAACAATACCTAAACTAAATAATTTTATAATTCCCATAAATTAATCTTCCTTTTATGTATTTAATAGGGATGAGCATTTATACCCATCCCTAAGATATTTAAACTATTTATATTTCCATTATTATCGGCATGATCATCGGTTTTCTGTGAATCCTGCTGTAGATATAATTATTCAAAGAATCTTTGATTGTAGATTTCAATTTGGACCATTCTGTAATATTGTTTTCCTCACATTCTCTTAATGCCTCTCTAACCCTTTCCTGAGCATCAGAAATAAGCTTTTCTGATTCACGTATATAGACAAAACCCCTTGTTATAATATCTGGTCCAGCTACAATTTTACCGTTTTCATCAATTGTTAATACAACTATTAATATGCCGTGTTCTGACAACATTTTTCTATCTCTCAGTACAATATTGCCTACATCACCAACTCCAAGCCCATCTACTAAAACATCACCCGCAGTTATATTTCTAATTTTTTCAATCTTTTCTTCACCAAATTTAATAACATCGCCTATTTCCGCAATGTATATATTATCTTTTTTTATACCTATTTCTTCAGCCAGATCAGCATGGATATACATGTGTCTGTATTCACCATGAGTGGGTAAAAAGTATTTGGGTTTTGTTAAATTCATCATCAACTTTAATTCTTCTTGACTGGCATGTCCGGAAACGTGTACACCGGAAACATCTTCATAAATAACTTTAGCGCCTCTTTCAAATAATTGATTGATAGTTTGTCCAATTAACTTTTCATTTCCTGGTATTGCTCGAGCAGAAATTACAACCGTATCATTATTTTTAATATTAATATGATAATGATCACCACGGGCCATTCTAGTTAGAGCGGCCATTGGTTCACCCTGACTACCTGTAGTTAACAATACTACCTGACTTTCAGGCAAATTGTTAATATCTCTTATATCAAGGATTACATCTTCCGGTATTTGTAGATAACCCAGTTCTCGTGCTGTTTTAACATTTTCTATCATACTTCGCCCTGTAAAAGCAATTTTACGATTAAATTGCATTGCAGCATCGGCTATCTGCTGCACCCTGTGGATATTTGATGCAAATGTTGCCACAACTATCCGGTCACGGGTCTCGCGAAATATATCATTGATTGTGCCACCCACTACTTTTTCAGACAGGGTAAAGCCTTTTCTTTCTGCATTTGTACTGTCAGAAAAAAGAGCCAATACACCTGGCTTAGAATCTCCTAATTCAGCCAATTTATGAAAATCCGCTACTTCCCCATCAATGGGAGTCTGGTCGAACTTAAAGTCACTGGCATAAACTATGGGGCCTAGGGGAGTGTGTATTGCTAAAGCACATGTATCTGCAATACTGTGATTAACCCTAATAAAATCTATCTTACGCGAACCTATTTGATAAGAATTACCAGGTGTTACTACCTTTAACTTTCTTTTACCTTTCAGATTATGCTCTTTTAGATTACCCTGTAGTAGTCCCAGGGTTAGTTTTGTCCCATATACAGGAACATCGATTTCTTTTAATAAATAAGGAATTGCTCCAATGTGATCAAGATGACCGTGTGTTAATACTATAGCTTTTATTTTATCTTTATTTTGCAATACATAAGTAAAATCAGGGATAACTAAATCTATACCCAAAAGATCATCTTCAGGAAATTTTACGCCTGAATCAATTATGATTATCTCGTCATCCATTTCAAACAACATCATATTTTTTCCAATTTCTCCAACTCCGCCTAAAGGCGTGATGGTGATATCAGATTCTGTTTCTTTAGCCAAATAATTCACCTCCGAAATTTGTTTTGTTCTTTTTTTGTTTATCAATTATAATTCTATTTAATCAAATCAGCTTCTTTTAATATTTCAGTTAGTTCTTTTCTTTTGTCTTCTTGTAGTCTATATAAAGGTGGCCTTGGATCTCCCGCTTCAAAACCTGTTATTCTTAAGGCTTCTTTAACCGGAATTGGGTTAGTATCAATAAAAACTCCATTGTAGACCGGAATCAGTTTTTTATTTAACTCTCGGGATTGAACCGAATTACCAGCTTTATATAAGGTTATCATTTCTTTGATTTCTCGGGCTGCAACATGTCCAGCTACACTAACAACACCTTCTCCTCCCAAAGACATAATTGGCATGGTTAAGGTATCATCACCACTATAAATATAGAAATCTTTTTTCTTAATTAAACTTAATTTGTTAACCTGGTTTAAATCTCCACTTGCTTCTTTAATAGCAATAATATTGTCGATTTCAGCTAACTTTCTCACAGTATCGACCTCTATATTACGAGAAGTACGGGAAGGAACATTGTAAATCATCAACGGTAGATCTACACTACCAGCTACCGTTTTAAAGTGATTATAGAGGGCGTATTGAGGTGGTTTGTTATAATAAGGGACAACTACCATAATACCATCAACCCCAATTTCTTCCGCCTCTATGGAAAGTTTGATACTTTCTTCCGTAGAGTAGGACCCGGTTCCAGCTATAATTTCTGCCTTATCACCAACCTCACTAACAACAGTACTTAAGATTTGCAATTTTTCCTGATAATTTAAAGTGGGAACTTCCCCTGTAGTTCCCAAAACTACCAGACCGTCATTACCTTCATCCACAAGTTTATGCGCCAGTTCCCTCAATTTAGTATAGTTTACCTTAAGTTCACTGTCAAAGGGCGTTACCATTGCGGTTAATAAGTTCCCAAAACTTTTATACATATTTTTTAACCTCCGATTTTATTTAAATTAAAGGCATCATGAAGGGCGTTCAGAGCCTTTATTTTATCCTTTTTTTTAATCAGACAAGATATGACTATATGTGAATCTGTAGTCTGATATATTTTAACTCCGACTTCATTTAGGCTGTTGACAATCTTAGCCATTACACCAGGTTGACCTGTCATACCTCCTCCTACAATAGAAACTTTAATATAATCTTCTGCGATTTGGAAATCGAAGTTATTTTTTTGCAGGACTTTTTCTGTAAGCTGTCTTTTTTCATTATTGATCACAAATGATATCATAGACTCCTTGATATTTATAAAGTCAACACTGACTTTTTGATCAGCAAGCAGTTGAAAGACCTGTAGGCCATTATCATAATTTATACCCTGATGGGCTCTAATTTTTGTGTAAAATATATTATCACGACAGGCCAGACCAGTGATTGGATTCAGTTTTTTTCTATCATCAACTGCATCGATTATTGTACCTTCTTTATTATTAAAGGTAGACCTTATTTCGATCGGTATCTCATTTTTCATGGCTATTTCGGCAGCAGACGGGTGTATTACTTTTGCCCCTTGATAAGCAAGTTCACAGGCCTCTTTATAATCAGCTGTTTTTAAAAAATTGGCTTTATTAATTACCTTAGGATCACCAGTTAAAAGGCCACTTACATCTGTAAAAATATTAATTTTTTCGGCTGAAAGGCCTGCTCCTATAATAGAAGCAGTAATATCGCTGCCACCTCGACCGAGTGTTGTGATTTCGCCATTTTTACTAATTCCCTGAAAACCAGCAATCACAGGAATTATATCTTTATTTAATAGTTTTAAAATATTTTCGGGATTTATATTGATAACAGTTGAATTATTATATTTTTCATCTGTTAATATACCGGCCTGAGCACCTGTTAAACCACTCGCCTCTATGTTTTTTTTGCGTAAATTTTGTACCATGATTACAGCAGAAATTACCTCTCCACAGGACATTATTAGATCTTTTTCCCGATTTTTTAGTTTTGGGTAGGATTCTTCTGCCAGTTTTATCAGGGTATCTGTTGCATAATTAGAACCTTCTCTGCCTATAGCAGAAACAACAACAACCGGTCTTATCTTTTTATTAACCGCTTCTTTGATTCTCTCTGCAGCAATTTTACGAGATCTTTTATCTTTCAACGAAGTTCCACCGAACTTAAATATTTCTATTGACATTATTATCCTCCGTTAAGAATATTGTTCTTGATAATATATTCTGCAATCTGTACTGCATTTAAGGCAGCACCTTTTCTAATATTATTACCTACTATCCACATTTCAAGACCGCATTCACTGTGCAGATCTTTTCTCAATCTTCCAACTAATATCTTGTCCTCTTCTTCAGACATTAGGGGAGTGGGGTAGATATTATTTTCAGGTTCATCTAACAATTTAATATTTGGATCAGATGATAAAAGGTATCGTATTTCTTCCATATCATACGGTTTTTTTAATTCCAAATGTACACTTTCGCTGTGCCCATAAAAGACCGGAACACGAACTGCTGTAGCAGTTACCATTATTTCATAATCATCAAATATCTTTCTCGTCTCGCGGTTTAATTTTAATTCTTCTTCAGTATAACCATTATCATTAACTTTGTCAATCATAGGAACTGTATTGAAAGCAATCTGATGAGGGTATACTTCTGTTTTAACCTCTTCTTTGTTTAAATAAGCCCTGCTCTGTTCTTTAAGCTCATTGATTGCTTTTTGACCAGTACCGGAAACAGCCTGATAAGTACTTACATAAATTTTCTTAATTTTTTTAGCCTTTTGTAAAGAATTTATCGCAACTACCATTTGAATTGTAGAACAATTTGGATTGGCAATAATACCGTTATGTTTTTTGATCTTTTCAGGATTAATTTCAGGTACAATAAGTGGCACCTCTTTATCCATACGGTAGGCATTACTATTATCTATTATTAGAGCACCTTCATAAACTGCTTGGGGAATAAACTTCTTAGAATTTGAACTACCTATACTAAATAAAGCAATATCAATATCTTCGAAGATGCCTTTTTCAACCTTTTGTACAATATATGTATCTTTATTATACTGAATTTTTTTACCTTCTGAGCGGGGAGAAGCAATCAACTTCAACTTATTTATGGGTAAGTCATATTCTTTTAATACCTCAAGCATTGCTGTGCCAACAGCTCCAGTTGCCCCAACAATAGCTATATTATATTCTTTCATCAGTTAAGCTCCTCCTAATTTATATTATTATATATCCATAATTTTCTCTAAACCATATATTAAACCCTCTAAATTATCTATCTTATCTATAGCCAACTTAATACCGGGCATAAATGACTCTCTATTAATAGAATCATGCCTTATTTTTAAGGTCTGACCTTCTCCACCAAAGATAACTTCCTGGTGAGCTACAAGTCCCTGTAAACGAACACTGTGCACGTGAACTCCCTCATAATCTGCTCCCCGAGCACCTTTTAATTTTTCAAGGAAATCTTGATCTCTTTCCTTATTATTTTTTGACCTACTTTCGCTGATCATCTCAGCTGTTTTAACGGCTGTGCCGGAAGGTGCATCTATTTTTTTATCATGATGTAATTCGATAATCTCAGATTGTTCAAAGAATTTAGCAGCTTTTTTAGAGAATTCCATCATCAAAACTGCTCCCAGAGCAAAGTTGGGTGCGATCATAATAGGTACTTCATATTTCTCAGACATTTTTTTAACTTTTTTTAAATCACTTTGATCAAAACCAGTTGTTCCCACGATCATCTTTACCTTTTTAGCAAGCACTGTTTCAATATTTTTCATAACAACCTCAGGATTAGTGAAGTCAATTACCAGATCAACAGTCACATTCTCAATTACATTTTTTAGATTTTTTTTAATTAAAACCTGACGACTGCTATTGATACCCAAAAGATTAAAAATATCTTTATTTATATTTAGAACATCAATTGCAGCAGCTAAACTATAATTATCTTCTTTGATTATCATCTTACAGATGGTCTTTCCCATTCGACCAGCTGCTCCACTCACAACTATATTTTTTTTATCCATCTTGCTCACCTCAACCTTTCAATTCAGTTTCCTGTTTTTGAATATTACCGTAATAATTTGTGCCCCATACTCCTATAATAATTACGATAGCTCCAATAATTTGAAACCAGTAAAAGGGTTCATTTCTAATAAAAACACCAGCAAAAATTGAAACAACTGTAACAAAGTTTGCAAAAACAGCCGATTGGGCTGCCGGTAGTTTTGATAGAGTAAAGTTCATAAAAAAGAAAGCTAATACCGAGGATAGCACCCCTAAATATAATACTGAGATTAATATATCTATATCTAAAAGTGGCTTAAAATAGTTTGAAAAACTTGTTGAATCCATTGATAATAATATTGTATTAAAGACCAATGCACCGATTGTCATCATAAAATATGTAATAGTTTCTGGATTAAAATTAACTGAAAACTTACGTGACAAAATATTAAATATACCTGCCATTAATACAGCCCCACCAATCAAAGCCATTCCCAAAAAATTACCCCTGATTTCAGTTGTACCCTTCATAATAATGATAAACATCACACCTAAAACAGAGAGTATGATAAAAAACAACTGTTTTTTACTTGGTTTTTCATTTAAAAAGAATACAGCTAATATTGTAACAGCAACTGGGATCAAAGATATTAAAAGCCCTGCCTCGGAAGAGGTTGTATAATTCATGCCCGTTGTTTCAAAAATAAAATAAAAGATAGGCTGGGCCAAACTTATATAAAAAAGGTATTTGAGATCATTGAAATTTAAATTTATTTTAATAATACCGAACAACCATAGCAAATTAACCAAAATAGCGGCTGATAAAAATCTGTATCCCATGATTTGAAAAGGGCTGATTGTCTGCAAGGCGTTTTTTGTAAACATAAAAGAAAAGCCGAATATTAAACTGAATGAAAGGCCGGATAAGTAGGGCAAATACTTCTTCATAAAAAACTCCTTTATCTAATCATTACGGGGAGGCCATGGACCATAATACTGATAAAAATCAACTTTTATTCCACCGTTATATAGTTTTCTTCTTTTAGATGCTTCTTTAGAAAATAATTTCTCAAAATTCTCATAAGCGCTTAAAATATAAAAAGACCATGTAGTAAAGGGCAGTAACTTCTCACCCATTAGTTTATAGAGCTCTTTTACTTCGCTCTCTTTTGACATCCTCATTCCATAGGGTGGGTTTGTGATAATATATCCATACTTGCGATTTGAGGAGAAGTCCTTAAAATCCTGTTTTTGAAAGTGAATAAGATCATCTACTCCTGCTTTTTCAGCATGGTAACGGCCCATAGAAACCATTTCTTCATCTCGATCATAAGCGGCGATTAAACGCGGTTGTAGATCATCTTTGATTTCTGCCACTGCCTCACTTTTTACTTCCTGCCACAATTGATCGTTGATCAAAGGCCATTTTTGAAAATCATATTCCCTATTTAATCCTGGTGGTATATTTTTAGCATAAAGGGCAGCCTCGATAGGTATTGTGCCCGAACCTGCAAAGGGATCTATCAAAATACGGTCTGGGCTCCATTTACTTAAATAAATCATACCGGCAGCAATTGTCTCCTGTAAAGGGGCTGGTGAACTCAACTGTCTATACCCTCTTTTGTGTAATCCCTGACCACTTGTATCAATGGTCAAAGTTGCTATATCTTTATATAAAGCAACTTCTATTTTGTAACGGGGTCCACTTTCTTCAAACCAGCTCTTTTTATATCTCTCTTTTAAATTATCCACAATCGCTTTTTTTGTAATCGATTGACAGGTTGGTACATGGTGAAGTTGTGATTTGACAGATTTCCCGCTGACCGGAAATTCTGAATCCTCATTTAAAAACCAGTCCCAGGGTAGTTCTTTAGTTCTTTCATATAGTTGGTCAAAATCAACTGCTTTAAATTCTCCAACTTTGATTAAAACCCTTTCAGCTGACCTTAAGTGAAGATTTGTCCTGCAGATATCCTTTTCATTACCCTTAAATTCTATCTTACCATTTGCAATATCTAGATTCCTGTAACCTAATTTTTTTAACTCTTCTTTTACTACACCTTCCATACCGAAGGTTGTTGTGGCTATCAAGTTATACTGTGTCATCTAGTTCCTCCCATTCACTTTTCAAAATAGCGAAGAGTACTTGATCATGATAATCTCCCTCGAAGTATCTTTTATTTCTTTTTCTACCTTCTTCCGTAAAGTTTAATTTATTATAGAGTTTTAAAGCCCTCTCATTATAATCCCAACATGACAATTCAATTCTATTCAATCTCAAGTTTTGAAACCCGAAGTTCATCATTAGTTTGCTTGCTTCAGTTCCGATTCCCTTTGATATATTATTGGTATCACCTATAACTAGAGCCAGCTCAGCACAGCCGTTCTTCTCATCAATATTAATAAAATCAGTTTGACCCAGATAGTCACCTGTCTCTCGATCTGAGATAACAAAACCTGTCCAATTTTTATGCATTGCCATCTCAAGAAAGTCTTCAACCTGTTTTTTAGATTGAGGAAACAGATAACTATCGGAAAGAAATCTGACTATGTCAGGATCATTGATCCATTTCATTAAATTATCTATATCATCTTTTTGATATTCACGTAGCATTATATTTTCTCCATAAATTCTTGCCATATTAACACCTCAAATGTTTTCTATTATCTTTATATTTTTATCTTTCATTCGCTTTAAAATGTCATTTAATTTATCCTTATCCTGCTCTATAGCCCTTGATCCAGATTTAATTATCGTGGTTTCAAAGCCTTTTTTTATCGCATCTTCTGCTGTAAATTTTACACAGTAATCTAAGGCCAGTCCAACTACGTATAATTTATTGATATCTAAGGCTTCAAAATAACCTGATAAACCAAGTTCTGTTCCATCATTCTCTTTAAAGACTGAATAACTGTCTATCTTTTTACTATAACCTTTTCTAACGATCAGATCAAATTTCTCGGTATTTATATCGGAGTGAAATTCAGCTCCTTTGCTGTTTTGCACACAGTGATCCGGCCATAGTACTGGCCCAATTCCAGGTGCGCTGTAAGGACTAAACGGTTCTTTGTAATGTGTACTGGCAAAGCTCTCATGACCCACAGGGTGCCAATCCTGAGTGGCAACTATTTTATCAAATTCATCTCTTTTCATCAAGGAATTGATAACTTCATTAATTTGATCTGCTTTAGGTACCCCTAAGGCACCACCCGGATAAAAATCATTTTGTACATCAGCAATTATTAAAGCACTCTTCATTTTCTTTCCCCTTCCTTTAGTATCTTATAGAAAATGAATTGAAATTATCTTTGGGACTTTCTTTTTTGATTTCATAATTATCAACCCGTGCAAAACTGGGTCCTCTTTTTAAGTAATTAATCATCTGATTGACAGAACTCTGTTCACCTTCCACTACAGCTTCGACTCGGCCGTCGTGTAAGTTTCTTATCCAACCCTTTACACCTAGAATTTGGGCTTTGTCGCGGGCATTTGCCCTAAATCCAATCCCCTGAACACGACCGGAGATATAAATATGTCTTTTAATTTTCTTACTCATTATTTATCTCCCCTAATATATGGAAAATATATTGACTATTTTTGTTAATTATAACAGATATATATTGTTAAAACAAGAAGTCGTTTTTAAATTAAAAACATTTATTAATTGCAAGGTTTACTGCACGGTTTTTTGTTTAGACTTATATGTTTTATGTTTTAAGATTCTTCCCTTTTAAAAGGGAAGAAATTTTTGAACTTGTACCTTCTATATTTTATTAAGTTGGACATACTTGGTTTTCAAAATAATAATTCGCTGTTTTAAAGTTGAACATCTTCCTGGGATAAGTATTGATAAATCCCTGAATCTCCTTTAC
>JAGXLU010000032.1 GCA_018334565.1 Halanaerobiales bacterium
CTAAATCTTCTAGTAAGCATTTATAGAGGTGCTTACACTTCTATCTTGAGCAATAAAAGTATCTCTGAGTCTAGCATTTATGCTAGATAGGAGTAGTGGCGTTGGACAAGCCGATTGGGTAACCTGCTTGATATTACGGGTAATTCCCATAAAAGCAAGTGACCATGAAGCTCGGTAATTCATTGCCGAGTAGTTCACTCAGTCTGCTCTATTTCATAAGAAGATGTGATCTCTGCCTTCAAAGAAGCAGATGCAGAACAATACTTGTTTTCTGAAAGGTGTATTGCCTTTTCAACCTTCTTATCATCAAGATTTTTACCTTTTATCTTATATTTTAAATGTATTCTTTCAAATTTTTTGGGGTGTTTGTCAGCTCTTTCAGCATCTATATCAATACTAAAATCTGCTATTTCTGCCTTCATCTTTTTGAGTATTAATATTACATCTATACCTGTACATCCACCCAATCCCGCCAAAAGCATTTCCATTGGCCGTCCTGCACTGTCACTACCACCAGCACTTTCAGATGCATCCATTAAAATATCATGCCCTGATTTTAATTCTGCTGTTAACTTTAAATTTTCTTTTAGTCTAACTGAAGCCTTCATTGTTTACAACCCCTTTTTAAAAAAATTATCTCAATAAAATTTATATTATATAATATTTTATATTTCATTTAATAATGATGCAAAAATATATGTTTATGTAAATTGATGGTACTCTATATCAGACTGCTCTAATAACCTTGTGGCAAATTCATCATCGTAATGATCTTTATAATATATTCTCTTAATACCAGAATTAATTAGTAATTTAACACAAATACTGCAGGGCTGATTCGTACAATAAACTGTTGCTCCCTCTGTTTTAACCCCGTGGACTGCGGACTGAGCTATTAAATTCTGTTCAGCGTGAATTCCCCGGCATATTTCATGTTTTTCACCACTGGGAACACCTTCCCTTTCTCTCAAACAACCTGTATCTTCACAGTGAGGTAATTTCTTAGGTGCACCATTATAACCAGTAGCCAAAATTCTTTTATCCTTTACCAGAACAGCACCTACCTTGCGCCGCAAACAGGTCGACCTTTTAGCTGCTAATTCAGCCATCTGCATAAAGTATTGATTCCAATCAGGGCGGTCCATAATATCAGCTCTTTTCACATATTTTTAAAAATTTGAGCAATTTAAATTGATTTAAACTCTTTTACAACAATTAATTTGAATTACTGTTAATTAAACTTTAATACATATTATGTTTTTTATTTTTAATTTTTTGCCTTTTATTTAAAATCAAATTGCTTTTTAGATAATTTAAAAATTTACTAAACAGAATTCTCTACTTAAAATAATTTTTTACTTGTGATAAGGCTCATTTTTCAATATTTTAAAAGCTCTGTAAATTTGTTCAAGTAAAATCAATCGACTCATCTGATGGGTAAAAGTTAGATAGGATAAAGACATTTTATAATCTGATTTGTCAAGAACATTTTTTGCCAACCCATAAGAACCACCAACGATAAAGGCTAATGTGTTTTCCCCTCTAAGCCGAAGATTTTTAATTGATTTAGCTAAACCTTCAGATGAAATCGGCTTGCCCTGTCTGTCCAAACTAATTATGTATTTTCCCCCTTTAGGTAACTTTTCAATTATCCTCTCGCCTTCACGTTTCTTGATTAATTCAATCTGGGAATCATTAACCTTATGTGTTGTTCTTTCAGATTCCACTTCTATTAGATTGAGATTACAATAGTGTTTTAGTCGATTAGAATAATCTTTTTGGCCCTCTATTAAATAAATTTCTTTCATTTTTCCTACAGAAATAATATTAATATCCATTATAACTCCACCTGATAATCATTTTATTTTATATTTTCTAGTTGGTTTATCCTGATATGTTAAATCCAGCTTTAAATCTTTATCTATGATTAAACCTTTTTCATTTAACATGTTTTTTACAGTTATATAAGCAACTTTAGGGTTATTATTTTCCTTACTTAGGTGGCCTAATAATATCTGTGGGCAGTTACCATTGATCAAATTAGGCAGTATTTGAGCAGCAGCATCATTTGATAAATGACCCTTATTACCCCTTATCCGCTTCTTTAGAAAATTAGGATAATTACCCGACATAAGCATATCTATATCATGATTGGCTTCCAGTAATAAAAGATCTGCATCGACAAGTTCCTGTTTTAACTCCTTTTTAATATAACCCATGTCTGTTGCAAAAACCAACTTCTTATTTTTTCTATATACTACATAAGCCACTGGAGCACAAGCATCATGTGAAATAGCAATTGGTTGTATATTAAAATCACCAAAATTAAAGTCATCTTGGAATATCTTAATATTCTTTGCCTTAACCTTTCCCATGCTGGCTTTACAGGCTGCCCAGGTTTTTTGATTTGCATATATCGGCACATCTAATCTGCGGGATAATATGCCCACTCCTTTGGTATGATCTTTATGCTCATGGGTTACAAAAATTCCATTGATCTTTTTACAATCTACATCAATTTTCTTCAATCTATTTATTATTTTTTTGCCGCTTAATCCAGCATCTATTAAAAAACTATGCTCTCCATCACTTATATAAATAGAATTACCGGAACTGCCGCTGGCAAGAATCGAAACTTCTATTTGCACATCATCACCTCTATAAATAATCAACAATTGTAAGCCTCATCACCTGAATAAAATATTTGACTAAGTTTTCTTGGCTATTATAAATAAATTCCACCTTTTAATACAAATATATAATATCTAATCTACATCGGATTTAATCATTATTCGTTCTGGATCTTCCAACTTAGATGGTATATAAGACTTACTATTCCTACTGCTAAATCTTCATTTCTGACAAAAATATCATCAGGAACATATAAGCGGGTAGGTGAAAAGTTCCAAATTGCTTTAATGCCATATTCAATTATTTCATCAACAACTTCTTGTGCCGGATCTGAAGGAACAGTTATAATTGCCAGATTTATATCTTTTTCATTAATAGTCTCCTCTAATTTATTAACACTTTTAACTTGAATAGAACCGACCCTATTGCCTATTTTATTTAAATCATTGTCAAAAATATCGGATATCTCCAAACCTATTTTGCTAAAGCCCGTATAATTGATAAGGGCTCTACCTAAGTTGCCTGCTCCTATTAAAATAGCAGGCCATTTTTTGTCAACTCCTAATATTTTACCTATTGATTTCTTAAGATCCTTGACATTATAGCCTACTCCACGCCGGCCAAATTCTCCATAGTAGGATAAATCTTTTCTAACCTGTGTAGAAGGAATACCTAATCTCCCACCCAGGTTTTTCGATGAAACTACTTCCGTTTCTTCGAAAGTAGCCATTTTATCAAGACAGCGGTAATAAAGAGGCAGTCTTTCTATCGTAGCAGATGGTATTGAATCTCTATTCTTCATATTTTTACCCCCTGTAAAATTATTTTACCTTGCTTCCATTATTAATTGGGCCTTCTGGAGTAATTAATGTAAGTTTATCTTGATCAGAAGCCGCTAGAATCATACCATTTGACTTAACTCCAAATATTGTGGCCGGTTTTAGATTGGCTATAATAACTATCTTTTTATTAATTAATTTTTCTTCTTCATAATCCTGTGCTATACCAGCCACTAATTGTCTTTTTTCCTCTCCTAAATCAACCTGAAGTTTAATTAACTTATTACTATTTTCAATCTTTTTTGCTTCTAATATTTCAGCAACTCTTAAATCTAACGTTTGAAAGGTTTCAAAATCTACAAGCTTTTCCTTATTAATATTGTTCTCTTTGGGCATTGTTTTTTCCTGCTCCCCTTTCCTTTTTTTGTCAAAATATTCTTCAATATCAATTCTTGGGAAAATAGGCTCAGCTTTGCTCACCTTGACATTTGTTTTTAATTTACCCCATTTTAATGCGGTCCAGTCCGCATTATTAATCTGATCTACATCACCTATTTGACGACCTATTTCATAAGGAGTCTCTACCATAAAAGGCTTCAGCATAATAGCAATTAACCTTAAAGATTCTAAAAGATTATATAAAACAGTACTCAATCTCTTTTGATGTCCTTCTTCTCTGCCCAATATCCAAGGCTCTGTTTGATCTATATACTTATTGGTCCTTCTAACAAAGTTCCATAAGCTTTCTAGAGCATGGGTATATTTTAATTGATCCATATGTTTAGCAACATTCTCAACTGTCTGTAAACCTGTATTAATTAAATTTTGATCAACCTCATTTAATTCTTCTGGTTTAGGTATCGAGCCATTAAAGTACTGTTCAACCATACTAACAGTCCTATTTAATAAGTTGCCCAAGTCATTGGCTAAATCAGAATTTATTCTCTGTATTAAAGACTCTGTTGTATAAGTCCCATCTGTGCCAAAAGAAACTTCTCTTAATAGATAATATCTGATAGCATCTACACCAAAATCATCAATTAACTCTATAGGATCAACTACATTACCCCTCGATTTAGACATTTTACCTGATTCACTCAATAACCAGCCATGTCCAAATACTTTTTTAGGCAGTTCTAAATCTAATGCCATTAATATTATAGGCCAAATTATGGTGTGAAATCTCAAAATATCTTTCCCTACAATATGGAGATCTGCAGGCCAATATTTTTCAAACATTTCTTCGTCTGTTAAATATCCTATAGCAGTAATATAATTACTTAAGGCATCAATCCATACATAGATAACATGGTTTTCATCTATAGGAACAGGGACTCCCCAATCAAAGGTAGTACGGGAAACACTTAAATCATCAAGACCCTGCTTAATAAAACTTATCATCTCATTCCTTCTAGATTCTGGTTGTATAAATTCAGGATGATCTTCAATATGTTTTAACAATCTATCGGCATATTTGCTGATTTCGAAAAAATAGCTCTCTTCTTCCACCCATTCAACCGGTCTAGAGCAGTCCGGACAAAGATTTTCTTCACCTATATGTCTCTCAGCCCAAAATGTTTCACAAGGAGTACAGTACCACCCTTCATATTTACTTTTATATATATCTCCTTTATCATATAACTTTTTAAATATCTTCTGTACAACCTGCTCGTGTCTTTTTTCTGTAGTTCTAATAAAATAATCATATTCAATGTCTAAAGCCTTCCATAACTCTTTAAAGGTTTTGACTATTTCATCCACATATTTTTTAGGTTCTTTATTTGAATTTCTAGCACTTCTTTCAATTTTTTGACCATGTTCATCTGAACCGGTTAAAAACATGGTGTCGAAGCCCTGCATCTTTTTATATCTTGTAATGCTATCTGCAGCTGTTGTTGTATAAGCATGCCCAATATGCAAGCTATCACTGGGATAATATATAGGAGTTGTTACATAAAAAGTGTTGTCTTCTTTGCTCACCTTAATCATCCTTTCTGCTTTCTTTATTTATATTAATTTGTATAGCTGTTTTATATACTTTTTTCCTGGAGATATCTCTTATTAATGCAACTTTTTTAATGGCTTCTTTTTTTGTATAACCATTTCCCATAAATAAGCGAACATGGTCTAATATGCTCATTTTTTGCCAGTTGGCTGCTTCGGGTTCCTTTTTTTCTCTACCTGCTAATACAATAACTACTTCTCCTTTAATTTGTTTCGATTCAATTTTTTTATAGATATCAGCTGTACTGCCATATATTTTTTCTTCATATATTTTACTAATTTCCCTTATCAAAGCAGAATGCCGCTCGGGAATTATTTCACTTAAATTTTTATAAATATTTTTGACTCTATAAGGGGAATCATAAAATACTGAAGTCCCTTCATTTTTTACTAACTTTTCAATAAAATCCTGGCGTTCAGTTCCCTGGCGGGGTATAAAACCATAAAAAGTAAATTGTTTGGTTGGGATTCCTGAAACTACAAGGGCAGAAATTAACGCAGTTGGCCCCGGTATCGGTATAACCTCTATTTTTTCTTTGATAGCTTCTTTGATTAAAATTAAACCCGGATCAGAAATACCGGGCATTCCAGCATCGGATACCAATGCTATATCATAGCCATCCTTGATAACCGATATCAGTTGATCTGATTTTTCTTTTTCATTGTGTTCATGGTAACTGGTCATTTTTTTATCTATCTTAAAATGACGAAGTAACTTGCCGGTTCTCCTCGTATCTTCAGCAGCTATTAAGTCCACATTGTTTAATATTTTAACTGCTCTGAAAGTGATATCATCTAGATTACCGATTGGAGTTCCACAGATATATAATTTACCATGTTCATTCATCTTAATCTACTCCATATATAGTCTTTATTTGGTCTGTATATTGATCAGTCCCGTCTTTGAACTCTATTATATTCTTTTTAATAACAAATCCAGGATTGCCATCCATAACTGCTTTTAAAAGAAAACGATCAGGTTTTTTGTCAGATCTAGCTTGAATTAATCTCATCTCTTTAGGTTCGATATTATATTGTTTTAAAAAACAGATTATCTGCGGTAACCTCTGAGTCAAATGGACAAGGTATAATCTGCCACCTGCCCGGAGCAATCTGGCTGATTTTTTTGATATCTCTTCTATGTCTATTTTAAGTTCATGTCTGGCGATTGCTTTGTATTCATTTCTGCTAATCTTGCCAACCCCTTCCGGACGGTAGGGGGGGTTAGTTATGACTACATCAAACTGGTTATCATCAAAAATATTCATCGCATTTTTAATATCGTCCTCAATAATTTTTATTTTTTTCTTTAGGTTATTTAAATTAACAGATCTTTTTGACATCTGAACAAGTGGCTTTTGTATTTCTAATCCATAAATTTGAGCTGGATTATTTTTATAAGCTAAAAGCAAGGGAATAACCCCACTACCACTGCCCAAATCAAGGACTATGTCATTGTCTTTAATCTGAGCATAATCTGCTAAGAGGACTGAGTCAGTTCCAAATTTAAAAAAATCATTATTTTGTATTATTCTTAATTTATCATAAACAAGATAATGTATTTCTTCCAATGTAATTTCCCTCTATTCTTGACTCTCTTCCAATAATTTTTTACAAAAAAGGCATTCTCCCTTTCTTTTCTCCCCAAAACTCAAATGGCAGATATGAAAACCCTCATTATGGAGTCTAGCTAAATTATTTTGACTTTTGGGAACTTCTCTTTCTTCTCCACTTAAAATAATAGACTTCAATTCCTCATTTTCAGTTTTTAATTCCTCATTTTCTTGATATAACTTATATGTTATATCTTTAAGATTCTTAAACTTCATCGATATTTCTTCTATTTTTTCCTGAAAATAAGCTAACTCTTCTAAAATTTCCTCATCCATTTGGCCTCTCTCCTACTGATTTTCTTTTATCTTCTCTATCTCTTCTAAACTAAATTTTATTAAATCTCCATCTTTATTTTTTAATTTCACTTCTTGTTTAATTAAGTTATGATTTACAACCTTAGCTTTGCTACCATTGCTTAAAGTAATTTTCTCCCCTACTTCAGGCATCTTTTTGGTTATCTCTTCATAATATTCATTTTCGTATTTGAGACAGCACATTAATCGCCCGCATAGACCAGATATCTTAGCCGGATTAAGAGCCAGTTCTTGATCCTTAGCAAGTTGAATAGATATTGGGTCAAAGTCTCTTAAAAATGTGTCACAACATGTCCTTCTACCACAGGGCCCAATACCTCCTATCATTTTAGCCTCATCTCTAACACCAATCTGTCTTAATTCTATCCTAGTTTTAAAAATTCTGGCCAGATCTTTCACAAGTTCACGAAAGTCAACCCTGCCATCTGCTGTAAAGTAAAATATCACTTTGTTATGATCAAAAGTATACTCAACATCAATCAATTTCATTGGTAATCCATGTTCTTCTATTTTATCTAAAGCTATATCAAATGCTTCTTCTTCCAGCTTCTTGTTTTTTTCATTCCTGGCTTTATCCTTTAAATTAGCCTTTCTTATTACACTTTTAAGAGGTGCAACAATTTCTTTTTCTTCAACTTTCTTTTTACCTAAAACAACATCACCCATTTCTACTCCTCGGGAAGTCTCAACTATAACCTTATCCCCGATTTCCACTTCAATATTATCAGGATCAAAATAATAAATTTTGCCGGCTCTTTTAAAACTAATTCCAATTACTTCTTTCATATTTATAACTCCTCATATTACAAAATAATATTTAAAAATAATTTTGTAATTATATTATTTTATTACATTCTTAATTAATATAAACAAAAACTTCTCATAGTTTGTTTTGCTTTCATAGTTTAATAAAATACTAAAATTATCCAATATTATTACTGTTTCTAATTTTAAATAACAAGGAAGGAAATAGTAACTCTTTTTTAATATTTTTATCAGAGTAATCATTATATTTATTTACCATACCAGTTAATTCATATATTTTATATATATCAAATTTATCAACTGTATTGGAAATTAACTCTTTATAATCAAAGTTAATTATATTATCTTTAACATCTCTTTTCATTACCAATATATCACGCAGCAAACTCAACATTAACTCAAATAAAGGAAAATCAGTATCACTTAATTCAACTAATTTTTCCGAAAAATTGTAGATAGCAAAATTATCTTTTTTATCAATATTAGTAATAAATTTAATTATCACTTCTCTATTATCTATAAAATCGTTTTTTGAAGACAAATTTACAGCTTTTTTATATTTTCCCCGGGCAATCGTTGCATATAATAATGACTTTTTTGGGGAAAGATTATAATGTTTTTTTAAATAATCTTTTATAACATCTTTTGATTGATTATAGAGTTTTACTTCTTGACATCTTGAGACTATTGTGGGAATTAATTCATTCTTGCTTTCATTGATTAATATTATAATAGCATATTTGGGTGGTTCTTCTAAAGTTTTTAATAAACTGTTTTGGGCCTGAACAGTCATTTTTGCAGCCTGATTAATAATATAAATCTTGTATTCAGATTCATAGGGCTTATAACTAATTTCTTTTTGCATTTCTCGTATCTGATCTATTAATATTCTTTTATGATCTTTTAATACTTCTGTAATTTTGAAATCAGGATGATTATGGTGTTCGATTTTTTTACAGCTTAAACACTCTCCACATGCATCTACACCATTTTTATTACAAAGAACAGCCCGGGTAAACTCTCTGGCCATCTCTAGTTTTCCCAAACCATTATTGCCAGTAAATAAATAGGCATGATTAATCCGCTGGTTTTTTATAGAATCCTGTAGTATTTTCTTTGTCTTATGTTGTCCCGGTATAATATTAAAACTCATGAAAAACTCCTAACATAATTTACATTTTTAAAAATTGTTCAACATCTATGATAAAAACTGTTGCTCCACCAATTTTGACATCCATGGGAAATGAATAATAACTTTCCATCGAATTTGCCACAGGTGACATGGGAGCAATAGTCTTTTTACGTGCTTTACAATTATTTTTTATTATTTCTAAAATTTCTTCTATATGTTCTTCATCAGAGCCAATTATAAATGTCGTATTACCCTCTCTTAAAAAACCACCAGTAGTAGCCATTTTAGTAGCTTTAAAATCCTTGTTATTTAATTCTTCCATCAAATTATGAGCATCATGGTCATGAACAATGGCAACAATCATTTTGACAGTTTCACTTTTATCTTTACTCATAATATTTCCTCCTTTATTGATTTTAGTATATCTCGGTGAACCTCCATAGAATCACGACCAGCCTGTATTATTTTAAATCTTTTTTCTTCAGCAGCCATATTTAAATAAGCCTTTCTAACCCGTTGATGGAAGTCAATTAGTTCTCTTTCTAAGCGATCACCATTCTTATCAGGCGTCATATCTCTAGCTCTCTTTAGACCTTCTTCTACTTCAAGGTCTAACAAAATTGTTAAATCAGGCCAATATCCCCTAATAACCCATTCATTTATCTCTCTGACCATACTCATTTCTAATCCGCGTCCATAACCCTGATAAGCAATATTCGAATCTATATATCGATCTGAAATTACAATTTTTCCTTCTTTTAAGGCAGGTATTATTTTTTCAACTACATGCTGTGCCCTGTCAGCAGCATAGAGGAGTATTTCTGTCCTATTATTCATCTTTTTGTAAGAGGGATCAAGTAAAATTCTCCTTATTTGATCTCCTATTTCTGTACCTCCAGGTTCTATAGTAAATAGTACTTCATAATCTAATTTTTCTAATTCTTTAATCAATAAATTAATTTGTGTTGATTTTCCTGAACCTTCAATACCCTCAAAAGTAATCAAAGAACCTGACATGCAAAGTAACCCCTCTCTTAAGCAATAAAGTATTGTCTTATTTATCTGTGATAATAATATCATATTAATGGGGGTATTTCAATTGACTAAATGTCTATATTTAAATAAAAAAGGGCAGCAAATAACTGCTGTCCCCAAAAATTGAAATTATAACTGATTTTTAATAACCGATCAGATATTTATCAACCTGCATGGCAGCTTTAGCACCTGTTCCCGCTGCTACAATAACCTGATTAAATACAGGCTCTTGTACATCACCAGCTGCAAATATACCAGATCGGTTAGTCCTTTGCTCATCATCGGTTATAATATATTTGTTTTCATCTAAGTTTATTTGCCCTTCAAAAATTTCGGTTCGGGGATTATAACCAACTGCCATAAATAATCCTTTTACACCTTCTAGTTGTTTTACTTCTCCATTTTTGTTATTTTCAATTACTATCCCAGATAAATTGTTATCACCTTTTAATTCTTTGACTTCTGTGCTCCAGAGTATTTCGACTTTTTCATTTTGTTTGATTCGATCTGCTAAAATTTGATCTCCTCTTAATTTATTACGTCTGTGAATCAGATAAACTTTTGAGGCAAATTTGGTTAAAAAATCAGCCTCTTCTATAGCAACATTACCGCCACCTACAACTGCAACTTCTTTTTCTTTAAAGAAAGCCCCATCACAGGTAGCACAATAAGAAATTCCATTACCAGTTAGTTCCTCTTCTCTATATAACCCTAATCTTTTGGCTTCAGAACCAGTTGCAATTATCACAGCCTCGGCTTCATATTGTTTTGCATCTGTTTTTATAATGTAGGGCTTATTTTCAAACTGAACTTCTTCCACAATCTCAAAAACCATTCTGGTCCCAAATTTTTGCGCCTGTTTACTAACTTTATCCATTAATTCAAAACCGCCAATTCCATCTGGAAAACCAGGAAAGTTCTCTAAATCAGGAGTTAATGTAATCTGTCCACCGGGCTCAGGACCATTAATAACCAATGGGTTTAATCCAGCGCGAGAACTATAAATAGCTGATGTTAAGCCGGCTGGCCCTCCCCCTATAATAATTAACTTCTCTTTTTGAATTTGCTTCGACATTTAATCATCTCCTCTTTCAATAAACAGTTCATTTTATATTTTAATATTAAAATATAATAATTGCTGTTAACTCTTTTACAAAAAATATATATTAATCAATACTATAGTTAGGTGCTTCCTTTGTTATATCTATATCATGAGGATGACTTTCTATTAAACCAGCCGAAGTAATTCTAACAAATTCGGCATCGCCTTGTAGTGCTGAAATATTAACAGTACCACAGTAACCCATCCCTGAACGAAGTCCTCCAATTAATTGATAAATGGTTTCTGCCACTTTGCCTTTATAAGGTACTCTACCTTCAATCCCTTCCGGTACAAATTTGCTTTCGCTTTTTTCTTCCTGGAAATATCTGTCTTTACTTCCTTCCTTCATAGCATCTACAGATCCCATACCCCTGTAAACTTTATAGCTCCTACCTTTATATATTTCAAGTTCGCCGGGACTTTCATCTGTTCCTGCTAAAAGACTTCCAATCATAACCGAATCTGCTCCTGCTGCCAGGGCTTTGACAATATCACCAGAATATTTTATTCCACCATCTGCAATTATAGTTTTGCCATAATCTTTGGCAACTTTTGCTGATTCATAGATGGCTGTAATTTGAGGTACTCCAACACCGGTCACAATTCTTGTAGTACATATTGAACCAGGACCTACTCCAATTTTGATAACATCTGCACCGGCTTTAATTAATTCTTCTGTTCCTTTTGCAGTTGCTACATTACCAGCAATTAATGTAAGCTCAGAAAATTTCTCTTTTATTTCTTTGACAGTCTGAATAACTTTACTAGAATGACCATGAGCTGTATCTACGACCAACACATCAGCTCCTGCTTCAAATAAAGCCCTAACTCTATTGTAAGTATCTTTACCGGTACCAACCGCTGCTCCAACCAATAATTGACCATTTTCATCTTTAGATGAATCGGGATACTTCTTTGCTTTTTCAATATCTTTAATTGTAATTAAACCTTTTAAAACAAAGTTTTCATTGATCAAAGGTAATTTTTCAATCTTGTGCTTTTGTAGAACTGCTTTTGCTTCTTCTACTGTGGTTCCTACAGGTGCTGTAACTAAACCCTCTTTAGTCATAACTTCTGAAATGGGCCGATCAAAATCTTGTTCAAATCTCAAGTCTCGGTTGGTAATAATTCCAACTAATTTATTATCATGATCCACAATAGGTACACCAGATATATGGTACTTTGACATCAGATTTTCAGCTTCATAAATCATATTATCTGGGGCCAATGAGAAAGGATCGACAATAACTCCACTTTCTGATCTTTTTACCTTATCAACTTCATCCGCCTGTTTTTGTACAGACATATTTTTGTGTATAATCCCTAAACCGCCTTCTCGAGCAATAGCAATAGCCAATCTTGATTCTGTCACCGTATCCATTGCAGCACTTAAGATGGGAATATTTAATATAATATTTTTAGATAGCTCTGTTTTAACATCCACATCTTTAGGCAGTATATTGGATTTGGCTGGCTGTAGTAATACATCATCAAACGTTAAAGCAACTTTATTAAACTTATCCTCCATTATTAATTCACCTCTTTTTAATAAATTTAAAATTTAATATAAAAATAAACCCCAGGATAAGATCCTCAGGCTTATTATAAAGATTAGTATTTAATTATTCTACGACCCTCCAATGCTTTAGACAGTGTTATCTCATCGGCAAATTCAAGATCCCCTCCAACTGGTAGGCCATGAGCAATTCTTGTCACCTTCATATCAAGAGGTTTTAATAATTTTGCAATATACATCGCTGTTGCATCACCTTCTGCATTAGGATCAGTTGCAACTATAACCTCTTTAACATCATCTTCAAGGCGTTTTAATAAACCTTTTATTTTTATATCATCCGGTCCAATTCCATCCATTGGAGATATTGCACCATGCAAGACATGGTATAAACCATTGAATTCACCAGTCTTTTCCATGGCTATAACGTCTTTAGGACTTTCTACCACACAAATGGTTTTTTGATCTCTTTCTTCTGACCTGCAGTATTCACAAGGATCTTTTTCTGTTAGATTATTACAGATTGAACAATATTTTGTATTTTCTCTGGCTCCAATGATAGCTTCTGCCAAGACTTTCACTTCAGCCCTGGAACGTCTTAAAATATAAAAAGATAATCTGCGGGCAGTTTTTTGTCCTATTCCGGGTAATTTGCTTAATTCACCAATTAATTTTCCCACTGGCCCCGGATAATATTTCATTTAAAACATCCCCGGCAAGTTCATACCACCGGTCATTTGTCCCATTTTGTCGTTTATCTCTTTAGTAGCTTCACTCATAGCTTTATTGAGAGCAGCTAAAATCAAATCCTCCAGCATTTCAATATCTTCTGCATCAACTACATCTTTATCAATCTGTAAATCTAGTACTTCTTTTTTGCCATTGACCATAGCTTTAACTGCACCACCACCTGAAGTTGCTGTAAAGGTTTTTTGCTCAAGTTCTTCTTGCATTTTTGACATTTTATTTTGCATTTGTTGAGCCTGTTTCATAAGTTTTTTCATATCCATTTTATATAACCTCCTTAAGGTACACATTTATTTATTTGAGATGGTATCAGGATTCGTTTCAATAATTTTACCTTCGAACATTTTTGCTACTTCTTCAATACTAACTTCTTTTTTGTTATCACTTTCAACAATATAATTTTCATTCTTAAAGTCCTTTTCGTTTTCATCATCCATGCCTTTTTGAAGAGATTTAATCTTAATCTGACAGTCTATTGAGAAGGACTCTGAAAGAAAACTTGCTATATATTCCTTCCTTTCCTCTGCTTGTCTACGGTGAAAGTTTTTATCAGGTGGAAAATGTATATATATACATTCTTCTTCAACTTTTATCGGTTTGCCTTCAACCAATACAGCATGCATGCTTATATCTTCTTTTTTAATATTGGTTAAAAGCTTAGGCCAATATTTTTTTAATTTCTTTAGATTAAGTTCTTTTGATTTTAGTTTTGTTTTGACCTTATTTTTATTTGCTTCAATCTTATTTTTTTTATCACTCACATTACTATTACTAGAAGTCTTGTTTTCTTTTTTTTCTGGTTCTCTTTTATTTAAAGAATTAACCTCAGGTACATTTGCATCTTTAATTTTCTGCTCCAATATATTTAGCTTTTTTTTCAACTTCTTTACCTCTTTTGTTAAATTAGCTTCTTTTAATTTATCTGATAACTTAAATATACCTACTTCTAAATTTATTCGGCTGTTACCTCCTAGATAGTTTTCATTTTTTATCTCATTTAAAACATCTACTATTTTTCTAATTTGGATAAGTGAAAAATTTTCTGTTAGGTTCTTCATCTCTATTAAGCGTTCTTTAGGAAGTTTGATAAGATTTGTTTTTATTCCACACACTTTGATTAATAATAGTTGATTACAATATTCTTTTAAATCTTCTAATAATCTATCTACATCTTTTCCTTCATCTAATATTTCATTTGTCAGGATAAGGGCCTTATTTATTCTCTCCTCTTTTATATGAAGTATTAAATCTCTCAGCTCATCTTTCGAAGTTCTTCCCAACATTTCTTCAATAATTTCTGTCTTAATATTCTCTCCTGTATAGGAAACAGCCTGATCTAAAATACTGAGTGCATCTCTTAATCCTCCTTGAGAACTCCTTGCAATTAAATTAAGGGCTGCTTTTTCATATTCTAAATTTTCTTCTCCGCATATATATTCTAAATGGTTTTCGATCTCTCTTTCAGAAATCAAAGAAAAATCAAATCTTTGACACCTAGACATTATAGTGGGTATAACTTTGTGGGGTTCAGTTGTGGCTAAAATAAATATAACATTATCAGGAGGCTCTTCTAAAGTTTTCAAAAGAGCATTAAAAGCACCAGTTGTTAACATGTGTACCTCATCAATTATGTATACCTTATACTTGCTTTCTCCGGGATAGAATTTGACTTTCTCTCTAAGCTCTCTAATCTCATCAATGCCCCGATTAGAAGCAGCATCTATTTCTATAACATCAATAGAATTACCTAAACTTATTCTTTGACATGATTCACAATGTCCACACGGTTCATGACTCTCATCATTTTGGCAATTGACTGCCATTGCTAATACTTTAGCTGTAGAAGTTTTACCTGTTCCTCTAGGGCCTGCAAATAGATATGCATGTGATATTCTATCGTTTTCTATTGCATTCAAAAGAGTTTTTGTCACTGCCGGTTGTCCTATTATTTCATTAAATTTTTGCGGTCTATATTTTCTATAAAATGATAAGGACGGCATTGTTTTTAATCTCCCCTTACTATTAGAAGTTATAAAAAATTGGCCGTACACTGGCCTTGAATTCCCTTTCCCAAGCGTTACCCTGTTAGTTAGCTCAAACCAGGCAACCTTGCGGCACATGGAAACATTTACTTACCGCTGCTTCCTCCCGGACCTGACGGAATTTGTAAAGATCCATTGCGCAAGACCCGATCATCATCGCCACTTTCCAGGGCCAGACCCTGAAAAAGGAAATCCTCAGCTCAGCTTCAATCCTGCTATAGCGGGTTGCAGGTTACAGGGTACCGCTACCCCCCCATTTAGTACGACCAAATATTGTATCAATGAATATCATATGAAATAATCAATCTAATTTAAATCATATAAAAAAAGCAAGATCTCTGCATGACAAACCACCAATATTTTTTATCCTATATAATCTAAAGTATTTAACTAATCGAATTAACTATATCGTAGATAATATTGTTATATTTAACAATTATTTTTAATTATTATCTAAAAAGATATTTTAAAAAAATACCTTTTTTAACTATAAACTGTTTATTAATTATAATATTTATAATCTAATAAGTCAAGAAATTATCAATGATTTAAAGGTCCATAAAATACATTAGTGGTTTATTAGTTATCCCTCTTTTCCCAGCATCTGATTGAAATAAATAATCCTTTAAATAATTTTTTACCCTCTTAAATTTTTAGACAAAATAAATAATTATTCCTTTCAAAAATGAAAATTTATATTAGCTGTTTCTGATATGAATAAACTTAAAGTATTTATTACTATCCAGAACAATTCACCATCTTTATTTTAAAGGCTTTTATAATATAAAAAACTTCTATTCTAATAACAAATAGAAGATAAAAGTAATACTCTTAAATAAGGCTTTTATATATAACATAATTGGCTTTTTTCTGAACAATCTTTAAAATTATATGGCGGAGAGGGAGGGATTCGAACCCTCGGTAAACAACAAGGCCTACACATGATCTCCAATCATGCTCCTTAAGCCAGACTCGGACACCTCTCCAGTTAATTTCAAAATATAATTAGAAAAACTTTTAATATTATTTCCAGGCTTTTTTCATTATAATATATATCTCTTAATAAGTAAAGAACAGTTTTGTAATTGCCCTTTTAAATAGAAAAACTAATAAATTTATGTCTGTATAATTTTTAAATGGTCTTTATACGATTTTATTTATAAACTTATAAATTTTAAAGTTTATTATAAATTAGATGTATAAAATATATTTGTTTTATGCCTTTTATAACCTTTTTGGCGGAAGGAGAGGGATTCGAACCCCCGAGACAAAACTGCCTACTCGATTTCGAGTCGAGCGGTTTCAGCCAGACTCACCCATCCTTCCTGACCTTAACTCTTCAAAAAATTTCTGCATTAGAACACCGCATTCTTTTGTCATAAAATTACCTTCAAATTCAACCTGGTGATTTAATCTATCATTTGAAAAAACTTCACATAGGGTTTTTAAGGCACCATCTTTAGGACTGCTGGCACCATATATGAGTGTTTTTATTCTTGCTTTTAATATAGCGCCTGCACACATCAAACAGGGTTCAACTGTAACATATATACTACACCCTTCCAGACGCCAATCTCCCAATTTTTGAGCAGCTTTTCTAATAGCAATAATTTCGGCATGAGCTGTAGGATCATTATCCGTTTCACGCCTGTTATATCCCCTACCTATTATCTTCCCTTGATATTCTACAACCGCTCCAATTGGGACCTCTTTTAAATTATATGCCTTTTCAGCCTCAATTAAAGCCTGTTCCATAAAATATTTGTTTTTTTCCATTTAAATACTCCTAAAGATAATTTGCTGTTAAATAAACAAAGCATCTTAAAAAATTATACCTTTTTAAAATATTAATTATTTTATACTTAAACCGAATTTATTAATTATCTAAATGGCTTGAGAAATCATCACATAATATTTTAACGCTCCTTACTATAAAAGTCAAGTCCTGTTTATAATCTAACTCAGATAATAACTTTTTTATAGAAAATTTATAGAATGGTTGTATAATAATATCCATAAGAAGACTCCCTTTTGTTGTTTGGATATTAACATTTTATCAAAAAGGGAGTCCTCTTTCTATTTTTTTATTAATAATCTCCAAAAGTTATTTTACAATAAGTGATAATTTGATAGTATATGTTTCTGAATTTTTTTATCATCTTCCTACAACATAATTTTTCTGCTCTCTTTTTTTCTTTTTATTGGCAAAAAATATTAAATACTATGATCTATAAAAAATTCTAATATTGTTATTGTTTTACTATTTCAACTCTTCGATTTCTTGCCTTACCTGCCTCATTGGAATTCGAAGTTACAGGTGACAATGATGCAACTCCATAAGCTTCTAATTGTTGTTCTTGTATGCCATACTCATTTATTAGTTTATCCATAACTGATTCTGCTCTTTTTTTAGAAAGATCCATATTGTAAGCAAGATCTCCAACATTATCTGTGTGACCAACTATATAAAATTTTTCTTCATTGTTTTTTTGTAAAAAAGAAGCTATTTCTTCTAAAGCAGGTTCAGATTCTTTTTTAATACTCCATTTATTTGTTTCAAAATGAATACCATATATGGAAATAAAACCACTTAAATCAATATTGTCTTCTATTTTCTTGGCAGTTACCAAACCACTTTCCATGGGATTAACTTCAATAACATCCTGTGTTATTAGAACATGATCACCTAATACATCATCTTCATCAGGGTTTATAAAAATTGCAAAATAGATATCATTTTCTTTATATGTCCCTTTAGCAGTTAAAAACCTAAAACCCTCACGCCCAAAAGGACCAATAAAATCTCTCCCTCTTATCGGATTAATTCCTCTTTCATGGTGGTAAACCTCTTCATTCCAAAACGGCCAGCTGCTTTCTTTGTCTGATGTTGTGAATAATATTTGGTATCCGGCATTTTTAAGAGCATTTTCGTAGTTTTTGAATACTTTATATGTACCTTCTTGTAATGGTACCTGATATTGTATGCGGGTTAGTTTGCCTTCTAAATCAATATAACTTGAAAAATATTTACCATGTCCTCTAAACTGTTTTTCTTTTTGGTCGCCAGTTCCTAACACATAGGGTATATAATCTCTTACTTGATAAGCTAAAATTTCAGCGCCTTCATATCTGGAAAGTGCAGGATGACCTTTTGGTTCCTGGGCTTTTAAATTCTGTACACCAATAAATAAATACAGCCCTGCAAATAAAATTAATAAAATAAGCACCAATGCAAACTTTTTCACTTTTAAGCTCCCCCTTTTGTTTTTTTAATTCTATTTTTTAGCAATATCTCCTTCAATAATAATTTAAAAGTTTTTTAATAAATTAAAAAAACACTTTTATCACAATCATTTATAAAATTATTTATCAATGGTGTACATTATTAAAACTTCATAATTGTTTACTTAAATTAGAAAAAATACGGTGGACAATAAATAATAAAAAAGTATTCTTACAATTGTTTTCAACATAAAATTTTATTATTTTAAACTCACAAAAAACAATTATATTTTTAAAATTTTCTTTTTAATCTCACTAATCATGATAAATAAGATATGCACCTACAGAAATTTATTCAGTCCAAACTATATATTATTTATAGGTTAAACAGACTATTACTCCAAGAAATACTTTTGTATTTATACTATAATTTGTCTAAATAATGAACACATTCAAATTATTCAAGTTTAAATTTATATAGCTAAATTATCTATTTTAGCTGGTCTTTCTAATGTTCTTATTAGTTTTTTTCCTTCACCCTTAAGCTAATTGTTGTTGTACTTATATTGTTTCAAATCTGTATATTATCAAATTTATTTTGTATTTTCATTATTTTAGCTTTTAGTTTGTATTATTTTAATTTCATAATACAATATAAAAACCCCCAACTATTGTATAGTCAGGGGTTAGTTGCTATAAATAAAATATTTTGTTTACTTTATAATCTAACAACATTTGCAGCTTGTGGGCCACGGTCGCCTTCTACAACTTCAAATTCTACATCTTGATCTTCTTCGAGTGTCTTAAATCCATCATCTTGAATTGCTGAAAAATGTACAAAAACATCGTCGCCGTCTTCTTTTTCAATAAAACCATAACCCTTTGCTGAATCAAACCATTTTACTTTTCCACTGTAAATCATTAAATAAATTCCTCCTAAATTTTATATGAAGGGTAATTGTAATATTTATTACCCAGCGAGATTAACTATAACATCAAATAAGCATAATGTCAAACAAAACGATCATCTTTTTTTTGCTATATTAATTGCTATTTATCAGTTGAATTTTTTAAGAAAAAATAAAATTATATTTTATTGATAATAGTCTTAATTTTAAATATTTTTTAGTCTAATACTAAAATAAGGGCTTCATTTTTAAATTAGATTAGATATGAAGCCCTTTTATTTTATTTATTTTTTCTTATGTGAGTTTTTACATTTTACATATAGCTGAATAAAAAAGAATAAATATACTAAGTCTAGTATATAATCAAAAAATCTAACCAATTATTATACCAATATCTTCATTATCATTTTCATTAGTTTCATCGACATCATCATCATAATCTAAAATAACTTCAAAATCAGCATCAGGATTGAAGACATTTGGAGGAAATTCTACACTTAATTCAATATTTTCTCCCGGATCTATAGGGGGTGTGTCAATATCTTCAATAACAGTATCAGAAGTCCTATAAAAAATAACCCTCGTTATACTATTACCAGCTGAACCAGGGCCTTCATTATCAACATAGATAAATAACATATTACCCTCTGTATCTAACCAATCTATATAATATCCTTCACCACTTGATCCAAATACAATATTAGGTCTTGCATCTATAATAACATCAATGTAATCTGAACCTCTATTGTTAGCAGCATCCGTTACCTCTATTCTAAACCTGAAAACGCCTTGATGACCTCCAAAAAAGTCGGGAGACGCAGGGTCAAAAGTAAATGAATGAGGGTCATCTTGATCCCCTTCAACTTGAGGAAATGTAGCTCCTCCTAAATACAATTCCCATGTATAAGAATGTTCTTCAAAGATAAACCACTCAACTGTTACTTCTTCCGAACCCAATTCATCACCATCATCTGGATTTGTTATAACAACAGTAGGATCAACTAAATCTTCTGTCATCGTTACAGTTTCTATTTCATTATCATTATTAACAACAAGATTAATAGGACCAACTTTTATATATTGGTCTTTTTCTACAGTATATTGATAACTCCCATTATATTTCTCGAAAGACACCACTCCTGTCGAATCAGTAATCTTTGTTTGACCATCTAGCTTTACTTCTGCTCCCTCTATTGGTTCATCTGTATCATCATCTAATATCTCGAAAATTACATTATACTTTAATAAAGTTGGTACATTGCTGGAACATGCTACAAGAATAAAGGCCATAACAACAATTAAGGTCAAAATACTTATCTTTTTATAAATATTATTTGTCATTCTTTTCCCTCCCCTCTAAAAATCGTATTGTCAAAAGTTTTCCTTTGTTTACACCCCAAACCCTTGTCATATTAAGGTTTTAGGTTTAAAACCTTGCCACCCCCCTCTTTTTTGAGTAAAATATACTTATCAAACATCAAAAACTAAGAAAGGTGGCAAGAATTATGTCTCAAATTATTAACTAGCTTCTTTTTTATATCAAGATCCAAGAAAAAATTATCTCTTTTTTACTAGTGCTTCTCACTTGTAAAAATGTATCTCCTAAAAAGGATAGTCCCATCTCTAAGAAATATCAACATCTTCAAGTCGACTTTTTACCCACCTTTGAAACTTTTAAAAAACTTGATTATAAAAAGTTACTACAAAATTATCAGCTTTAAATTCACCCCCCACTGCAATAAAACTCTTGAAAAAATTAAAATTCGTAAGGAGTTTAACATCTATAAGTGTAAAAACAATTACTGCTCTTTTTATCAGTATAATCTCGCTAAAAAAATACTAAAGAAGAAAAGAAACTCTTTAAGACTAAACCCTTTAAATTCAACGTCCGTTATATCTACCGAAAATTTAAATGTGACTTTACACCTTTAAGTAAAAAATCATCTGTAATACCCAAAGTCGATTTATCTAAAATATATGCTTCCCCTCATGCCTTAGGCTTGGTTCTTACCTACTATGCTAATTATGGAATCTCTGCTAGAAAAGTTGCAGGTATCATGAAAGATATTCATAATATCCATATCTCTCATCAAACTGTACTTAATTATGTCGATGCTGTTAGTAAATACATTAAACCCTATATAGATAATTATCCCTATAAACTCTCTAACTCCTCTTGTGGAGATGAAACCTATCTGAAAATCAAGGGTAAATGGCAATATCTGTTTTTTTTTCTTCGATGCCGTTAAAAAAGATTAAATTTTCTTATGATTTTAAAATAATTATTTATTTCTAAAATATGATCGTGTACTAATTATAATATTTATATATACTTTTAGGTTCATTTTTGAATAATTATAAATTATAATTCTATAAAAATAAAATAATACCTGCATTTATTTAATATTTATATTATATATTTATATATATTTATTATTGTAAGCTCTATTTTTTACCTATACTTGATGTATTTATCATACAATAGCTGTCTTATATAATTATTTTTGCTTTTTAGAATAATATTCTAAACTTATTTTATGTTAAACAAAAAATAATGTACTTTTCCTGTCAACTTATATTTTATTATTTCATTAAAAAACCCCTTTTCTTTTCACCAAAAAAGGGGTTAAAAATCATCTTTATTTTTCTTTACATAAGGATTACTTCCATTAATCATCTCTCCTGTTCACCTCCTATATATTAGTATAATCCTTATGGTTTTTGTATCTTTATATTTACAAAT
>JAGXLU010000033.1 GCA_018334565.1 Halanaerobiales bacterium
GAGTTATAATAATTGCTGTACGAAATATAATTAATTGTTTATTAAAGCTGATGTAGCTCAATTGGTAGAGCAGCTGACTTGTAATCAGCAGGCTGTCGGTTCAAGTCCGACCATCAGCTCCATTGATTTAACAGGCCGGAAGGCCTTTTTTTATTTGGGTAATAAATTGGTTTTACTGCAATTGTTATTTTATCGGGAAATATTAAATATTTAATTATCATTTTCTATTACTTAAAAAATTGTTTCCAGCTTACATTTTACTTTAATTGACAACTCTCAGGCAGTGCTTAATCTAAATTAGACCAACTTCCAGTTCTTAAATCAATCTTAATATTTAAGTCAGCTGGAGGAGGATCTTCATAAAGAGAAGTTAATAAATTCTTATAAAAACCATATATAAATATTGACCATAAGTCTAAATTTTTAATTTTTAGAGTATCAGGAATCTTTTCATTACCCTGATAGTGAGCTATCATTGCATCAGCAGCTTTATCTGAAATCTTATCTAAATCATGAAGGTTTAAATAGAATTTTTTTATTTTGTCTTCAGCAACCTGTTTTACTTTAACTCGCACATAATTTTTTGTATAACTGGAAAAGTTTTCTTTAAAAGAAGTGAGTTCTCTAATATATTCACTTCTTATTTCCATCTCATTATTTTTATTTATTTGAATCATACGATATGCATTGGGGTATCCAATTAAAGAAGAAGTTTCAATATCATAAATAAATTTATTATTCTCAAATTCTTTTTTAACTATATCTTGGGCATGATGATGGCCAGTAAATACTACTTTTATGTTTTGAGCGGCAAACTGATTGGATAATTCTTCAAAGTCATCAACAATATAATTAGAAAAGAATCTCTGATGCCCTTTATAATGTTCTAATAAGCTGTGATGAAGAGATCCTATTACAGCCTTATTTTGTTCTTTTGCTTTTTTTAATATGTCATCTATCCAAACTAAAGTAGATGTTCTAAGCCTACCATTACAAACACGGTAGTTATCGGGGCTATTATATATACAGCTGTCAACCATTAAAAGCCATAAGCCTTTAACTGGTTCTGCTACATAACTTAACGATTTATTATCTTTATATATAGCGGAACTATAACCACAGTCATTATATATCTTTGTAAACTCCTCTGGGGTTACTATTTCCCGAAATATTTTGTTAATATCATAATCTTTAGTTTTAAAACCATCGTGGTTGCCGGGTATAATATAAACTTGAATTCCGGTTTTCTTGAACTTCCTTAAAATTTCAGCTACAACTTGATGACTTTTCATATCACCTGAATCTGTAAGATCACCTGGCAGTATTACAAAGTCTATATCATCCTTTTTTATTATGTCATCAACTGCTTTCTCTAAAATTACAGCACTTAATTTTAATAGTGTCCTATCTTCTACTCCATATTTCAAATATATAGGATTATTTATATTACCCTCAACTTCAAAAACATGGGGATCTGCTATAACAGCAAACTTCGTTTCGGGATAGAATATATATTTATTTTTGTTAAGTGATTGTCCGTGGACAGGAGGGGGGATACATAATTCAATTATGATAAGCAAACTGAATATAATTATCACGCCTAGTAGTAATTTGAATTGAGAAAATGGTAAAGAATATTTATTTTTCAACATTTTTAAGACCTCCTATTTTGTTATTATTGAGGGGAGGAACCTTTTCTCAAATCGAAAATTTGTTAATCATTCCATCTCGTTTTGTTTTTTGAAAAATGGTAAACACAGGCAGGTCAGACTATTCACATTTTTTCGGTTCTAAAATCTTAGAGTAAAACCTCTTATAAGACTGTTGTCTGTCAGTTTCACATAATCAAAGACGTCAATTGAACGATGCAAATTAACTGCTATTAAGACCGGACAAGCCTGATGATGATTTATAAAACCCGAAAGCAGTTATACGACATGGATAATTTTAAAGATTACCTTTTTGTGGAGATTGATACTCATAAAGCCCAACATACGAGAATTGTAATAAATTGTTTCCATCAAAAACTAAGTTCCGTTCAAATCCTTAATAATCTAGTTAATTTTGATTTTTTCCAATAAAACTCAGGCACTTGTCTATAAAGATAAAAAAATTATCTTTGATATTGAATATACCCAGGGTTAGAGCCTGTCTTTTTTAAGCAACTAGAACTTTTTGTTTCGATTTAATTAATGACTGGACAAAAAGATTTTTGATGAGATTATAGCCATATAAAAACTCGCCATAAAATAAAGAAATTTAGCGACGAGCTAATAAATATAATTTGTGTCAATAAATTAACTTGATTAGCTGTCCAAACATTTTATTAACCAATTTTCTAAATACCCTGAAATAATAAAATATTGCCAGTTTCCAGATATATAAAATAAATTGATGTCGGAGACCGATTGCCTATTATCTGTACCGATTTTGACCAACTATTTGAAGAATTAGTAATTTTTACGATAATCCAGTAATAATTATAGCCTCCTATGTAAATTGACGGGAAGTACCTGACTACAATTTACTATCCAGTTAAATTTTATCATATGATCCATATATAGTTGGTTTTATTGTAGAAATGGCATGCATATTTTGTTAATAGTTATTATATAGTACTTAATTTATAAAATTTGCTCCTTCTTCGGGTTCATATATAAAGGTTGCTTTTAATCATCATAAGCTTTATAAACATTTTCTGTTTTCAGTCTATGTTTTTTTGATAGAGATATTTTATTCTTCTAAACCAGTAAAAATAACATTTCTAACTTTTTTAATGAATTACAGTAGGCATTCACCACCAGGTGGATTTCACCGCACAAGGTGATCTCCCAGCAATTTTTATACGGAGAAACACCGATAGTTGGGGTCTACTTATCTATTTATGGTATAAAATTTATTTAATACCTCTTTTTAATTAAATTATTATACAATATTATTCACTACAAATTCAAAATATCCTTTATTTATCCAAAATGTCTCAAGAAAACCCCATGCAAATTTGTTGATTTCAGTGGTGATGAATTGAGACGGTTTTAACTGACAAAGCACAATCCCCTTCTATATTTCACAAGTTCTATATCATTAATATTAGAATTAACAGTATTACCATTACTATCTTTCATTCTGATCCAAGAGCCATAATTGAACACACTTTTAACTTCACAAACTTCACCTTCATATTTAACTAAATCTTCTGGTGCTAAAAGATATTTTTGCTTCCTAGCGCTTCTACTATAAGTTTTGCGGTTAGTTTGTAAAGAACGATTATTTCTACAATTAATAATTGCTTTAATAAGTTGACGCCTTTCTTAATCTTTTCCACCTGTAATTACGAAAGGATCATTATAATGAGTCTTCTCTAAGTTTTGTTCTATCCTTTTCTTTTTAGTTATATGTCCGAAAGTATATTTACAATCTAATTCATTAACTATTTTCCACCTAACTATATTCATAAAAGCTGTTGATTTTAGAGTTTCTTTAGCTTGTTTTTTGATTTCTGGATAACCAAATTCTTTAGCAGCTTGATCATCTTTTTCTTAGTTGCAATCGTGACAACTAATTGTTAAATTATCAACTCTATCAGAACCTCCTCTAGATTCAGCTACTATATGCTCTACCTCTAGAGGTAGATCTTCCTTACCACAATAAACACATTTACGATTAAACTTCTCTAATAAATAGTTATGCACGTGATATCCTTGCAATTTGCCTTGCTGATATTCAACACCACTAATCTCAGGATTTTGCATTTTTTGAGTATCAAACTGTGCAACCTCAATTATTACTTCGCTAATTACAGAAAAACCCACTTTTTTATACCCTGCATCTATACCTAAAGTTGCATTTTTTGGTATAATAATTTTCCTTTTTCCTATCTACAATTTTAATAGTAAAAGGTTCTCTTTGTACTACTTTGGCTCTATCTGAATTAGTAGGGTCTAAAGGTTTACCATTTTTGTCTTGAACATAAACTTTTTTTTAACTAACATTTTCTTTAAAACTATAAATTTTACGACATGTAAAGGTCATCTCTTAAAAATAGAGGTAAGTTTTCTTGGCTAATGTTGAGACAGACGTAGGTTGTAATGATATTGCATACAATCAGGATAACGATATGTTTTGTCCATCACAACTTCCAGAGCCTGGAACTAGGGTGGTATTCCGGGGTATATAATCAAACACTCAGCCTTGAACGTAGTTCTTTTGCCTTTACCTTCGAGAAGACATCACCAAAGCTAATCTCCTACCACCACGTTTGACTTTTTCAAGATATCCCTAAACCTTATTTGATTTAGGGGTGGTAGTTGACATTAATTAGCCATATATATGTCAATTAATTCAGTATTTATATTGAATTTGAATAGGAAGATTGCTTTTAATAAGTAAATTCATTTAGAAATATTCCTAGAATTAAATTATAAAAATATTTTGGGCTTAAAATATAATTAAAAGTAAAAAATTTCACATTTGCATAATAACAATTATAGCTTATTAAAATTTTAGTCCATCTTTTTAAGCTCAATCCAGTTTAAATTAAAGCCGCCTATTTTTGTATATATTCTAATTCTTTGTTTGCCTTTTTGTAAATAAAATTTATCTGAGCTAACTGTAGTCCAATTTTGCCAACCATCAGTTACAGGAACTGTAATTGCAGATAAAATTTTATCATTGTGATCTTTAATCTGTATTTCCCCTTCAATTACTGCAGCAAATCTACAAAATGCTTGATATGTTCCGTTATTTTTTACATCAACTGTATATTCCATCCAATCATGATCTCCAATATAACATAGGTTAACTCCTCCACCTATATCTTCTGTCTTTTCAGTTTCCACTCCTTTTTCCATTAATAGATAGTCTTCTGCTTCTATTTTACCTGGAACAGTATGATGATTGAAGGCTAAAGTTTTAAATTTTTTATTTTTTGATTTTGATACATTATCTGCATAATCAATAACCTCAATGTGAATGTCATACTTGGTTTCTGGCATCAAATTTTTAAGTATATAATTATTCTGTATTGTTTTTCCAACTAATTTATTATCTAAAAAAATTCTATATTCTTTTATTCCAAAGTCATCATTAGAATTATCCCATTGGATGCCTGCATTAATTGGATTTACATCTATTTTTAGATTACTTGGACTTGTTGGTGCGGAATTATCTCTTTTGTTTATATTTAGGCCATATACACGCACATAATCTATTTCCATAGTCTGAGGCCAGATACTATCATCTATTCCTTTTACGCCACCCCAGCCACCTCCAATAGCAATATTAAGGATTAGATGAAATGGTATATCGAAAGGCCATTCTCGCCATGTTTCCATTCTATTATCAAAAGTAAAATAGTGAATATTGTTTATAAAAAAATTAATTTCATTGGGATACCATTCAATACTGTAAGTATTAAATTTTTTGTGAACATCTTCAACATACATAGAACTACCTTTTTGGGTATTAATTGAATGATTAAAACTTTTGGTATGGACAGTACCATGAACTATTTCCATATCATATCCAACATGTTCCATTATATCAATTTCACCACTGCCGGGCCATTGTCCATATTCAAAATGAGTAGGTAGCATCCATATTGCAGGCCATGTTCCTCTACCTTGAGGAAGCTTTGCTCTAACTTCTATTCTTTTATACAACCAATCACCGTTATTTTTAGTTACTAATCTAGCTGACGTATATTTATTTCTTTCATAATTTTCTTTTCTTGCAGTAATATACAACTTCCCATCTTTAACCCATACATTTTCTTTTCTTTCTTTTGTATAGTACTGTTTTTCCCCATTTCCCCATCCATGGCCGCCTACGTCATAAGACCACTTTGCAGGATCAGGAAAACCTTGATAATCAAACTCATCCTGCCAAATTAAGCTTAACTTATCGTAGCTAGTAGCTGTATTATTTGTCTTTTCTTTACTTTCCTGTGCAAAAATATTAATATTTCCGATCAATAGTAATACAATCAAAATAATAATTAAATAATTTTTAATCTAAATCCCTCCCTCTTTGATCAATAAAGTTTGAATTGATCTTTTTGGTGCTTTATTATATATACTTTGATTATTATAGATTAATTCAAAATATAATTTCTCTTCAGACTCATTTAAAATAATTGTTACAATTTCATTATTTGGATTTTTAAAAGTACTAACTTTTAATTTTCCGTTATTTATTTCTGAATTAATCCTAACTGCATCTTCTTGGATAAATTTACTGAAATGACCAATGTAATAATAAGAACTATTAAAAATTATTTTATCATTATTCGTGTCTGCAATTAACGGTGCATCACAATAATTGCCGACATGGTTAGGACCACCAAATTCGTTTAGAACTATATTCCAATCTATATATCCCCTTACCCAGTTATTTAGATCACCTATCATATTTCTAGCATATCTTTCTCCAGTTTTCCATGATCCTAAATGAACCCCTCCTTCCTGAGTACCTTCAGTAAATAATAAGTTTTTATCAGGAAATTTCTTATGTACTTCTCCTACATTTTGAAATTCTTCACTTACATACCAATGGATTCCTGTTCCCCAAATATATTGGGCTGCTTTTTTATCTGATAATATTTCTGTTGTTCTATTTATAATTTCGTCTCTATTATGATCCCATATAATTATTTTTATATCACCAAGATTATTTTTATGTAATGTTGGTCCTAAATAATTTTTTACAAAGTCCCTTTCTTCTTTTCCATTATAAATACAGGAATCCCAAGTTTGAACTGCTGCAGGCTCATTTTGTACTGTAACTCCCCAGATATCTATCTCTCTTTTCTTATATTCATTAATAAAATTAACATAATAATTAGCCCAGGATTGATAATACTTTTTTAATAATTTTCCACCATTATTCATATCATTATTTGTTTTCATCCAAGCAGGTGGACTCCAGGGGGAAGCTAATATTTTTATTGCTTCTCCCCTGATATCCTTGGCATGTTTTATTGTTGGTAAAACCCATTTTTCTTCTCTGGTTATATCAAAAGAAGTTAACTTATCATCATCTTTTTTTACATATGTATAGTTATCTAAAGAAAAATCACAACTATTAATTGCTACTCTTCCTAGATTGTATCCCAGACCATTTTCTTGATCAAAATATGCCTTAAGAACTTTAACTTTATTTTTAGTTGATAATTTATTTAAAGTATAACAAGCTGCTTCAGTAAAAGCCCCACCAAAACCGATGATAGATTGGTAAGTTTTACTTTCATCAATGAATAATCTGTTTTTAGATCTTTTGTTTATATTATTAGTGCTTATTTCACTTAATCTTTGATCTGAATTTTTTGCTGTGATATATTTTTTATAATTCAATATATTTTTCCTCCAAATTAATAAATATATTATAATATCTAATTTAAAATTATATCCATCTGACTTATCAAGCCATTTCTTATATCATGAGCTCTTTGAGCTTTGACCATAGAGCTTTTAATAAGATAAGTTTTTTTGTTATTATAAGTTAATTTAATTTTTTTGATTTTTACACATTCTTTACCAAAAGTATCTTTCATCTTTTCATTATGATAAACAACTAATATATTACCTAAAAATCTTATACTATAAGTGTTTTTTGGTAATATAACAGTTTTATTTTCATTTTCACTATTTTGAATCTTTACTTTAGATTTTTTCTTGGTAAAAAAGTCTGTTTTCAGTATCGGGTTTGGTTTAAAGATCAGTTTATCATCGAGATAATCAAATGGATTATTCCCAAAACTTATTCTAGTCCAGATATCAATAAATTCGGCAGTAGCACCACTTAACCTAGCAATATAACCTCTACCATGATTTGTAATATCTTCATTTAAGCTGCTCAAAATAAAAGAACTGTTTTCAAAAATACTTCTTTTATATACTTTTGGATCTTGATTAAATATGACTATATTATTAAATGTTTCATAAAAAGTCTTATATAAACCACTTTTTAACAGTTCCAGCAGATATTTATATTCCATATGAAGCCAAACCGAACCATTTTCTAACCAACCTGGTGAAAATGCTTTAGCTCTTCCAATTTCAAAGCTTTCTTTATTTAAATTACCATTTACTCTAAACATCTTTAATTTGTTATCATATAGATCACTTTTTAAAATATTTTGATGTAATTTATTTGATTTATTTTTAGAATTTAATATTTTATGAGCTTTTACCTGGCCTTCTAGAAAGTTAGATAGTTGCTTTTTATTAAATGATTTCACTTCAACTAAAGTTTGACTCTGATCTGAAGATTTATTGATACTAACATAATCTTCAGCGTGATAAGAGTAAAACATATTATATAATCCATCTTCATTTTTTGAATTAGATATAGAATAATTAAGTTTTTTTATAATATTTTTATAAAAAATTATTAATTTATCCTTTGAAATGCCTTTTTTATTTCCTTTTAAGGAATAAAATATCTTTTCTCTATATTTTTCTTTTGCCCTATTGCTTTGATCCCAATATTTATAGTTATCTTTGTTTTCTAACCAATTAAGTATTAATCTATCTATCCTATTATAAAAATCATATACTTCTTCTAAAACCACAATTTCTTTAAGATTTAATTTTTTTACTATCTTCAATGTAAATCTAGTCCATTTTAAAAGCTCGGCTGTTTCACCAAAGGATGATCCAAATAAGCCTGGAAGACCATTCAAAGCATCATACCAACCAGGTTTATTAGCTTCCATCTCAATTCCTAATCCATAGGAATCTAAACTCGAAACCTTATTAAGTATAATAATAAACATTTTTACTAAAAGGTTACTTTTATATACTTGGTTATTTAACTTTTTATAATGTTTTCCGTGATCTCTATTTTTAATTAATTCTTTTTTCTTTTTGTCTTTTTTTAATGCATTATACTGTCTTGGACCCCTATCAGTGAGACAGTATTTTTCTTTGCGGGATAAAACCTTTATTTCGCTGTCATAATATTTGTACTCTTTTTTTGTAAATAAATCCTCAACTTTATCTGGATAAATTCTTAAGTAATTTTCTATTAAATCTAAATTATAAGTCCAGTGGTCTATCCAGTATCCTTCGCCAAAATCTGATTTAAGAATAGCATTTGACTTATCAATAATTATATCAACTATCATATCTATTCTTTCAAGATTAATATCTAGTCTTCTTTTATTAGACATTAGGTATTCATACAATTCACCGATAGAGTAAGGTCTATTAATAATTTCAGAAAGTTTATTATCATTTAAATATATTTTATCACTTATTTTTTTTATATTTTTAATAATAAATTTCTGTCCATTAATTACTAAAGGATTAAAACCTTCTAAGTTAATTAAATTCAAAAAGGTTTTTATATTATGTCTTTTTATATTGGGATTAAAAAAGAGATCACTTCTTCTATTTTGATTTATATCCCTATAGTTGCCATTCCCCTGAGAAAAATATCTCGGTTCTAATGAAAAATCATTGTAATCTCTTTCAAGATCGCCATGTTTTCTTGAAAATATATGATATGGTTTTTTGTTTTTTTTACCAACAGTAACAGGGAATCCACCTCTTAAAATATTATCTAAAAAAGTTTGTTTAATATATCCGTCAAACCTCTTATTTCCACTTTTAGTAAAGCTAAAATTACTGTAATAATTATGTATATTTTCATTAATTTTTATCTTTTGATCAAAAAAATTATCATCTAATATTTTAGATTTTATAATATCTAACTTATCTTTATTATTTAGATTACCAAAAATAGAACAGGTACAAATTTTTTCGTTTTCATTTAAGGCTTTTTTATTAAATGACATCGCAGAGGGAAACTGATTTTCATTAATTTGTTTTGATAAATCATTAAATTCATTATTTATAAATCCATATGGTTTATTAAAACTTTTATCATTGCAAAAAACTATAAGGGGGTCTACTACTGGATTTAACAGTTCATTAGATTTTTTATCAATAGATATAAAGAAATTTCCTGTTTTAATTTGATCTACTTTTGCTTGATCGCTAGCTGAAGATTTAAGTCTATAAAAAGGAATTTTATTATTTAGATTATAAACCTTTATCCAGGCTGTAATAGTTTGAGAAATATTTTTTAATGCATTATGTTCAATTCCAAAAGGAATAATTCTAGGCATACCATCCAAAACTTGAACTTCTCTTTTTTTATGATCTAAGTTAGTTATTCCAACTCTTCTTATTAGACCTGCAAAATTCTCATTTGCTAAGGTGTGATAGATTATATTTGTTTTAATATTATTTTTTTTATTGACTTCAGTAATTTCTAATTTTCCAGGCGATATTACCATTTTCGAATTTACTTGATCATTAATTTCTCTAAAAGGTTCATATACATTATTATCTAATTTTATAAAGGTTCTAAAGCCATTTAAAGATACATTTGAATATGATTTGTTGGCAGGATAAAATTCCATTATTGAGTTATCTTTATCTTTTGTTCCAAAACTTGCAATAGCCTGACCCCTGTTTACATAAAATACCCACATTGGAATCCCTAATTTCCCAGCTATACCAGGTAAAAAACTAGAAAAAGTCGGCTTGTTCTGATAGTTTTTAATCACAAAACTATCTTTATCATTTATAAAGTATTCTTCTTTCATATATATTTCCTCCAAAATATTTAATATTGTTCCCATAAATTATCTGTATGTTTAATAATTATTTTCTGTTGTCCTTCGGTTAGTATTTTTTCAGGAGAATTTATTAAAGAAGTATCTTTATTTTCGACAATTAAAACAATCGCATCTTTACTAAGGGTATGAGAATGCCATACCGATTTTTTGACATTATATAGCTTTAATGGTTTCATATCTTGTGCATAAATATTTTTAATTTTATCTTTACCATCTGCTAAAAATAATATACATTTTCCTTTTAATAAAACAAAAACTTCATCAGTTTTATCATGTCTTTGAAACTTGTTGATATTTTCTGGTAGTAATTCCTCAATATAATTTAAAAAAGCAATTCTCCAAGTTTGATAATCTATAAGTGGTTTATAACCTTTATCTTTATATTCTTTTATCTTAAGTAATTTATCTATCTGTCCCATTTTTAGATACCTACCTTATTATAAATCACAAATCTGATCAATTTTTTCTAACTCAGATTTACTAAATTTTAAATATTCTAAAGTTTTAACATTCTCTTCTATTTGTTTGACCTTACTTGCTCCTACCAATACAGAGACAATATTTTTTTGTCTTAGAACCCAAGCTAAAGCCATCTGTGCTAAACTTTGGTTCCTTTGTTCGGCTAATTTATTCAACTTTTTAAGCTTTATAATTTTATTATTATTAATATCATTTTTGCTTAGAAATTGGCTACTACTGGCTATTCTTGAATCTTTCGGAATCCCCTCAATATATTTATCAGTTAAAAGTCCTTGGGCTAAGGGTGTAAAAGCTATTCCACCTATTTTATGTTTAGATAAAGTATCAAACAAATCATCCTTTTCAATCCACCGGTCAAAAATAGAGTATGACACTTGGTTTATTATAAATGGGGTTTTAAAGTCTTTTAAAATCTCAACAGCTTTTATTGTTTGTTTTGAATTGTAATTTGAAATACCAACATAAAGAGCTTTACCTCGTTTGACAATATGATTTAGTGTTTCCATTGTCTCTTCAAGTGGAGTATCCGGATCAAATCTATGATGATAAAAAATATCAACATAATCTAAATTTAAACTTTTAAGACTTTGATTCAAACTGGAAATTAAATATTTTCTAGAACCTCCATCTCCATAAGGACCTTCCCACATTCCATAACCTGCTTTTGTTGAAATTATCAATTGATCTCTATAGTTAGCTAAATCGGTCTTTAAAAGTTTGCCTAAAGTTTTTTCAGCTGATCCAGGAGGGATACCATAGTTGTTTGCCAGATCAAAGTGAGTAATCCCCAAATCAAAAGCACGTCTTATAATAGACCTAGATTTTTCAAAACTATCGCTTTGACCAAAATTGTGCCATAATCCCAAAGATATCGCTGGGAACTTCAAGCCACTATTTCCACAATAGTCATAAACCATATTTTTATATCTATTTTTATTTGGACAATAAGTCATTTTATACCTCACTTACTAATTTAATAAAACTTCAATAATATTTATATCTTTTGAGTTTAATTTAGATACTGTATTTCTTTTTAGAACAGCAGAACTGTTATTTCCAATAAAATCTACTTTCTTATTATTAATTTTAACCCTCACAATTGTGTAATCAGAAAAGGATTTTAAATTAGGATTACTGTAGATAATTTTTAATTTACGATCAGCAAAATTAGTCTTTATACTTGTTTTATTCTCTTTGTCAAATTGAGATTTGATTAATTTAGGATTTAACTTTAAATCACCTAATTCCCCTACAATACCATATACCTCTTCTATCATTGTCAAAAGCAGCCAACTTGCAGAGCCTGTTAAGTAATGGTATAAGCCTCTACCTCTAGAATCAATATATTCAGGTATACCGGGATAAATTTTGCTTACTTCAAACTTTTTACAGTGATTATAAAGGGAGTTTATTACTTCAAATCCATTTAGAGCAAAGTTTCTCCTATAAAGAGCATTACTATACATCATTGACATATGTGAAAACATTGCTCCATTTTCTTTTTCACCATATGCAAAACCAAATGCTCGTCCTAATTTTAGTTTAACTTCATTAAAGTTTGTATTAAGTCTATATCCACCTACTTTTTCATCCTTTAAATAATGATTGACAGAATTAATTATTTTATTAATTTGTTTATCTGTTGCAATATTACTCATAATACTAAAAACTTGTCCGGTTAAAGTCATTCTTACTCCAAGAGGATGATCTCCCTCTAAACTATTTCCATCGTTATCATAGTATGCATTATACCACTCATAACCATCTTTGTTTGTTACCCACTCATTTTCCCTTATATGATCTTTAATCGAACTACCCTTTCTTTTTAAATCTACAATTAAATTATTTATATCAACCTTTATTTTTTTACCAGAAACTTTTTTTTCACACGATTCAAAATAATTTTTTAATAATTTTTGTTTTTCTTTTGGTGAACTATAATCAATTTTTTTGTTTAAAGTATCTAATAATATGTTTATTTCTTTTGCCAACTCTATCTGATTAATATTTAATTTATTTTGAAGTTCTTTTAATAGCTCTGCTATCTCCAAAATGTTATTAGCATATAATCCTGTAAAGGCTACACTTTCGCCTCTATCTCTAGCCATATCAAGACCATCATTCCAGTCTCCAGACTCTAATTTAAAATTATTATTATCACCTACATTAAAAAAAATTGATAGATGTTGTATTAAAATATGCTCTAAAAGGGTTCCATAATATGTATTATTATTTTTATCGAGTAATATATTTTTATTATTGAAATTCCAGTTTTCATCAACTTTTTCTGATCTATTTAATTGATTATCTCTAAAGTAACTTTGCTTTTTTAATAGAAATTCTAAATCACCGCTTCTATTTATATATAATTTGGTAGTTAAAAATGGCCAAACACCATGGTCCATCCAAACTCTATTAATTCCATTTCTATCTGCTTTAAATTTTCCTGATTTTGGACCTATAATAGTTGCATTACTTCCATCGAATCTAACACCAGCAAAATTATTAAATAGAATATCTTTAACAGTTTTCGGATATATAAAAAGTAAAGCTAAAGCATCTTGCCATAAGTCTCTCCAGCCTCTGCCCCCTCTACCATAGTCATGATGAGGCAAAAAAGAATTACCATATAATTTTCTCAAGGTAGGCTGAATTGTTACCCATTTCATCCATTGGTCAAAGTCAAAATCACTTGAATTAAATTTCAAATTATTAGTTATATTATTCCAATATTTTTTGTTTTCTTCTAAATGTTTTTGAAAGGAATCTATACTACAATATTTATCTCCAAAATTAGTACGGTCATCTTTATCTGAAACTACTATAGCGATTATAAATGATTTTATTTCATTTGGTTTTAGTTCAAATTCTTCAAACTTTAAAGCCCCAACTGCTTCATGTCCTTTAATTATTTCATTGGATTTACAATAATTATTATTATTATTGATTATTGATTTAGGCCAGGTTAATGACCCCCCTTCTCCAATAAAATCATCAAATACAGGGTAAAAGCCAATAGGTGATTTGTTTTTATCACCTCTTCCTAATACCATATAAGAAAGTTTATTTATTTTATGCCCTCTTTCATCAAAAGATAAAGTAGGAGTTAATATTATACCATCTTTTACAGTTTTTATAACATTCAATAAAGAAGTTACATGTCGATGATCTCTTAAATTATCGGCTGATCGTCCAAATAGTGGAATTGCTGATGTACCAACAATACTTTTTGTTTTATTACCTGTATTTGTAATAGTTATCTTCATCAATTCAACACAATCATTAGTTATCGGCACAAAATTTATAATTTCAGATTTGATCTTTATTTTTTTATTTTCCCTTATTATTTTATGAAAAAGCATCCCTGCTTCTAATTTTACATTTTCATTTTTGTTTTCATCAAATTTATATGTTTCTTGTTTAGAAGAATAACCAGTTGCTGACCATACTTTTTTATTATCTATTAATAACCAAAAATTTCTTGAAGATTTATTATTATGCAAATCAATTGCAGATAATGGTTCTGAAACAAATGAATTTTGTCCAGTATTAATATTTCCATGTAATGAGGGAGCAATAGATGACATCATTCCTGCTTCATTAACTAATGGGAAATAAAGATAGTTATTCAAAGTTGGATTTTCTAAAATAAACTCACCATTATTTCCAATAAACTCCCATCCTTTCTGCTGCATATTAATCCTCCTAATCTCTTTATATATTTATTCATTATTTTTTATATTGAATTATTTTTTATAACTTTTTTATACCAGTAGGCACTATCTTTTAGAAACCTCTTTTTAGTTTTATAATCAATATATATAAGTCCAAACCTTTTACTATATCCATATGCCCATTCGAAATTATCCATTAACGACCAAACATAGTATCTTTTTAAAGGTACACCATTTTGAAGGGCCTTATAAGCGCTTTTAAAATGACTATATAAATATTTGATTCTTTTACTATCATTAATTTTTTTGTTAATAATCTTATCATCAAAAGCTGCCCCATTTTCGGTAATAAATATAGGGATGTCAGTATAATTATGATTGATGTTTATTAGTAAATCATATAAACCATCAGGATATATCTCCCAATCCATTTCTGTATAATCATTTTCTTTTCTTTTGACAGTTTCAATTCCGTAAAATTTTAATTCAGGGTTGTATTTAACCAATGCTCTTGAATAATAATTAATTCCTAAAAAATCAATATCTTGATTTATAAGTTCTAAATCATTTTTCTTTTTATTAATTTTACCATATTTTTTTAAATATATATTTGATAATTTATCTGGATATTTACCTTTAAAAATAGGATCTAAAAACCATCCATTTATATATTCATCTAATAATTTTGCAGCCTGAACATCTTCTTTTTTGTCAGTGAATGAATAAGTTGGAGTCAAATTTAATGATATGCCAATATCGCCATCTAAATTTTTATTTCTAAACTTTTTTACAACCTCTCCATGAGAAACCAAGAGATTATGTGCTACCTGTAATGCAACTTTATGGTTTTTTATCCCTGGAGCATGGTCACCTCTAGAATTTCCGTGAAAAGCGACTACAAAGGGCTCATTAATAGTAATCCATGTCTTGACCTTATCACCTAACTCATCAAATATTAATTCTGCATAGTTTACAAAATATTTTACGATATCGCGATTACCCCATCCACCTTCATCTTGCAATTTTTGAGGTAAATCCCAATGATAAAAAGTTACTACTGGTTCTATATTTGCCTTTAAAAGTTCATCTACTAAATTTTTATAAAATTTTAATCCTTTTTTATTAACTTCACCTCTTCCGTTTGGTAATACTCTTGGCCAGGATATTGAAAATCTATAAGAATTGATTCCCATTTTTTCCATTAGTTTTACATCTTCTTTATATCTATTATAATGATCACAGGCTTGATCACCAGTATCATTATTGTATATATTACCTTCTGAGTGCGTGAAAGTATCCCAGATTGACAGACCCTTTCCATCTTGATTATAAGCGCCTTCTATTTGGTAAGAAGAAGTTGCTGTTCCCCATCTAAAATCTTGTGGAAATTTATATTTTTCCATCTTGTACCTCCATTTATTTTAAATCAGTTTATAACATTTATCCCTTGGTTGCTCCTCTAGTTAATCCTGAGATAAAACGTTTAGAAGCCATAATAAAGACTATTACAATTGGTAATACTCCTAAAGCTGTTCCCATCATTGTTGCTCCCCACGGTGTTTCAAAATTACCATTTAATTTAGATAAAGCAACAGGGATTGTATACATTGTTTTATCTTGTAGTATTAATAATGGACCCATAAAATTATTCCACGATGATAAAAAAGTAAGAATACTTAATGTAGCAAGCCCAGGTTTACTCAATGGAACTGCAATTTTATAATATATCTCAAATTCACCTGCTCCATCTATTCGTGCTGCATCTATAATTTCATTCGGAATTTTTTCCATGAATTGTCTCATAAGAAAAATTCCAAATGCATTAGCAGCTCCAGGTATAATTAATGGTTTAAAACTATTGATCCATCCAAAAACCCGCATCATAATAAACCATGGAATAATGGATAATAGGGGTGGAATCATCATACTGGCTAGCATAAGGAAAAACAATTTTTCTTTATTTTTAAAGCTATACTTAGCAAACCCATAGCCACCTAATGAACAGAAAAACAGTACTAATAAAGTAGCTAATGTAGAAACAATTATAGAGTTTAATATGTTTTTAAAAAATGGTAGTTTGTCTAACAATATATTTAGATTAATAATAGCTGAATTTCCAAACCATAAAGGTGGTGGATAACAGAAAATTTCAGATCTACATCTTGTAGCTAATACCATCATATAATAGAATGGAAAAAATGTTATTACTACCCCTGCAATTAATATCAGATATAGTATTGTTTTATTTGTTATTTTTTTTAATTTTTTATAATCAGGAAGATTGTTTTGCTTGTTATTTTCTCTACTCATATTGTACCCCCTAACGTTCCTGGAATATTTTTCTATTAATTAATGATAACGCAATAATAAATAAACAAAGTATATATGCCATTGCACTACCTACTCCGAACATATTCCAATTAAAACCAGTGCGATATAGATATAATGCAGTAGTAAGTCCTGCTCTCCCAACACCACCAGTTCCACCGGTCAAAATATATGGTTGCTGAAATAACTGCAAGTTACCTATAATTGAGAGTGTAACTCCAAAAAATATTACAGGTCTTAACATTGGTAAAGTAATTTTGAAAAATACTTGTTTCATATTTGCTCCATCTACTTCAGCTGCTTCATATAAATTTTCAGGAATATTTTGTAATCCTGCATAATAAATAATCATGTTCCAACCTGTAAACTGCCAGGTAACCATTAATGCAATTGAAGGCTTGATCCAGGCTTCTTCCCCCAACCACCTTATAGGTGGATTTATATTTATAAAATCAAAAAGTGTTCCTATTAAAGGTAAATTGTCCAAGTGTTTTAATATGGTATTTAAAATTCCAAAATGTTCTCCATAAAGCATACTAAAAATCATCGCAACAGCAACTGCAGAAGTTATGTAAGGTAAAAAATATGAAGATCTAAAAAGATCTTTAAATTTTACCATTTTAGAATTTAAAACAAAAGCTAAAAATAATGCAATAACATGTTGGGGAATAGTAGTTAATACAAATATTACTATACTATTCCAAATTGACTGCCAAAACCAGGGATCTGTTAAAACAAATATATAATTTTCAATACCAACGAATTCTTGTGGTCCTATACCATCCCATATCTGAAAACTCAAGAAAAACGAGTATAAGATTGGAAAGGCACCAAATATAAAAAACAGAATAAAAAAAGGAGATATAAATATATATGGTGCTAATTTTTTACTTATTCTCATTATTATTAAACCTCCTTTGTAAAAATAGGGGTGGGATAACCACCCCTATTTAGTATACATTATAATAGTTTATCTTCTTGCCCTTCTTTCAATCTGCTGTTTAGCATCTTTTAGAGCTTTTATTATATCTACATCTTTATTTAATACATCTGTTAAAGCTGCAGATACTATTTCTTCTGCGATAACATCATGTTTATTTGTTACAACAGTAGGAATCTGTTTGGCAGTTTCTAACCAAAGTAGACGTGCCTTTTGACCAGCAAAAAATTCCATTTCTTGATCAAAGATAGGATCTTCAAATGCAGGTTTCCAGGAAGGGAAGATATTTGAAGCTTTAAATTGAGCAATCTGAGTATCTTTTCTTGTAGCTGCAAATTTAATGAATTTCCAAGCTTCTTCTTTGTTTTTTGCATCTTCAGGAATAGCTAAAAATGATCCTCCCCAGTTTACATACATATCATCAGGTAAATTAGCTACACCCCATTTTCCAGAAGTATCTGGTGCAATCCAGTTTCTAATGTGGCCACCCAACCAGGCACCAGAAGGTTGCATTATAACGGTACCATCTTTAAATGTAGAATACCATTCATTAGTCCAGGCACCAATTTTTGCATCTAGACCTTTATCACGAACTATTTTGGCAGCTTTAAATGCCTTAATAAATCTTGGTGAATCTACTATACAGTCACCATCTTCATCAAAATATAGTTCATCTCCACTCTTTGCAATCATAAAAAATATGTCGGCAGCGTCAGCCAATAACCAACGATCATTAACTCCGTCTCCATCTAAATCTTCAGCAAATTTAGATCCAGCAGCAATCCAATCATCTATAGTTTTCATATCATCAATATCAAAACCTAGTTCTGATAAGATATCTCTTCTATAATAAATAGTTCCGGGTGCTATATCAGTAGGAAAAGCAATCAATCTATCATCATCAGTAGTTCCTTGAGACCATTTGTATTCAACTATGTTTTCTTTGAATTGTTCTGCATTATATGGTTCTTCTAAAAGGTTAACAAAACCTCCTTTTGCAACAAAATTAGCTATATAACCAATTTCAATGGTAGTTGCATCTGGAACATTTCCACCTGCAGCAATCTGTGTAAGTAAAGCATTATGATGGTCATCAAAACCGTTTACTACTAATTCGACTTCTATATCAGGGTATTCAGCATAGAAATCATCCAGTATTGCTTCAAATCCAGAATCCTGATCTGGGAAACAAGCCACTTTAATTTTAGTTTTTGCAGCAATTGCAAAACTAAATAAAGAAACGATTAATAAAGTTACTACGGTAATAGTAATTAATTTTTTCATTTTTTTCCTCCTTATTTTTTTTGTAACTATTCAAAAGTAATTCAAACACATTAATTATAGGTTTATACTTTCACCTCCCTGTTAGGTGTAAAAAAGTTCGAAATAATGTAACCGGTTACGAATATCATTAAAAAATATATTTTCATTTGTTATTAATATTATTATATTCTCTTTTTATAAAGATATGAATTTTAGATTTTAGAACAAGATTCTCTTTTGATTAATTTAACTGGTAGTTTTATTGGATCAACATTTTGTTTTTTTTCTTCTATCATTTTGATAAGAAGTTTTGAAACAGAACTACCCATCTTCTCTTTATTCTGAGCTATAGTTGTTAATGGAGGTTTAACATATCTACTTGCCTCAATATCATCAAAACCAATAATTGAAAAATCATCTGTAATTTTTAAACTTGAATCTTCTATAGCTTTCATTGCTCCAATAGCCATTCCATCACTTTGACAAAAGATCGCGGTTGGATATGACCTCAACTTTAACATATTTTTTATAGCTTTATAGCCACCCTCTTCTGAATATTTTCCATCAAAAACCCAATCTTTGTTAAAAGATAAATTTAATTCTGTTAAGGCTTGCTTATATCCTTTTAATCTATCCTGACTAGTTTTGCTTGTATCAATTCCCATTAGCATTCCTATTTTTCTATGCCCAAGGTCATAAAGGTAATTAATTGCTTTTTTAGAACCCTCTATATTATCTGATATGACATAAGATGAATAATTACCAGATATATCAACATCAACAAAAACTGAAGGGATATTTGAATTTAGTAGTTTCTTTATATTTGGATCATTTTTTAAAACTCCCATAAGTGCAACTCCATCTACATTGCGGTCTTTACATTTTTCTACATAACTAAACTTTTCACCCCAGTGTCTGTTTGTAAAATACACAATGTCATAGCCTTTATTTCCAAGAGATTTTTCCATTCCATAAATTACTTCGCGGAAAAAAGGGTGATGCAAACCACTGTTAAAATGATCAGTAAAAAATATTCCAATGGAATTAGATTTATTTGTTGATAAACTTCTTGCAACAGAATTTGGTCTATAATTTTTTTCTTGTATAATTTTTTTAATTTTTTTTCTTGTTTTATCACTAACATCAGGATAGTTATTTATTACTCTGGATACTGTAGTAGTAGATACATTAGCAATTTGGGCGATGTCTTTAATAGTGGTCATATAAATCTCTCCTATGTAAATTAAAATAAAAAGTCTAAAATAAAATCGAAACCGGTTACAATATATATATTATAGATAGATTTAAGAATTCCTTCAAATTAATTGAATATTTTAAAAATATTTTTTTATTTGTTTAACACAGAAAATAAACCTTAATTAGAATTCCTAACTAAGGTTTAAAACTTTTTTAAAATTAGTAAATCATATTTGGGTTCAAAAAAATAATTTCAAAGTAAAAGTTATGATATGATGTTTTATAATAAAAAGGATCTTCTCCATTTC
>JAGXLU010000034.1 GCA_018334565.1 Halanaerobiales bacterium
TGCGAAATTATACTAACACTTTTCGCGGCCGCTGTCAAGAGTATTTTGCAGTTCGTTATACTCCAGATTTTTTCCTCAGCGACATTTTATATCTTATCAACTAACTTGTCCGCTGTCAAGAGGAAAAAATATATTTCTTGACTATTTTTTTGAATAATATACCACACCTGCTGATAGGCGTGGTATTAGATATCCTTAAATATTTTTTATCTATATTAATTGGTCATTCCTCCCCCTAGCCAATTAACAAAATTCCTCCAATACAGGGCTATAAAATTCGCCTTGTTAATTTTTTCAGTAGCAATAATTTCTGATGTCGTTATTAGCTCTTCATTTTTGAATGCTTTTGCCTGTCCAATTTTATCTCCCACTTCTATAGGGAAATCAAAACTTTTATCAATTTCTATCTCGGTACTAATGGTACCTTCTAAACCTCTTTTTACAACCACCGCTAAATCTTTGGCAATTTCTCCTGTCGTATATTCTTTTGAGCCCAGCTTAACACTTATGTTTTGAATGGTCTCGCCTTGTTCTAAATATTTTTTTCTAGTAAACCTATTAAATCCATAATCTAAAAGTTGAGCTGTTAAATCCTCCCTTGCTTTTACACTATTTGATTTCATTACTACAGAAATCAATCGCATCGAACCTCTTTGAGCTGTTGCCGCCAATGAAAAACCAGCTGCACTTGTGTGTCCGGTCTTGATTCCGTCTAAGCCTGGATAAGTATTAACAAGATGATTGGTATTGGTTATCATCGCTTTTCTGTCTTTTAACTGTATATAATCTAACCAAATAGAAGCATCCTTTAATATTATGGGATATTTAACAAGTTTCCTTGACATCTTAGCTACATCTCGGGCTGTAGTATAATGATCTGATTCTGTAGGCAAACCGGTTGAATTAGAAAAATATGTATTTCTTAAACCTAGTTCATTAGCTCTATCATTCATCAGGTTAATGAAGTGATTATATGAACCCGCCACAGTTTCACCTAAAGCAACACACGCATCATTGGCAGAAGCCATAGTCACTGCTTTTAATAAATCCCTAACTGAAACAACATCACCCTCTCCCAAAAATATTTGAGAACCACCCATTGATTGAGCCAATCTACTTATAGTTACCTTATCATCTAAAGACAACTTGCCACTTTCTATTTCTTCCATTGTTAAAAGTAGTGTCATAATCTTGGTTAAACTAGCAGGGGGCAAAGGCTCATCTGGATTTTGTTCAAATAAAACTTGACCACTTTCTGCATCTATTAAAATAGCTGATTGGGCATCTACTTTAAAATCCTGCGCCCCAGATACTATCGATATGCTAAATATTAATATCAAAACAAAGAATATTATTGCGGGCAATCTTTTCAATTTTTTTCCTCCTATAAATTATTTTCTTTAGCTTCTTCCCAAAATTTATCTAATTCTTTAAGTGACATCTTATTTATATCTTTATTATGTTTATTAAGAGAAGTTTCTATATATTGGAATCTTTTTTTAAACTTATTGATTGTTCTTAAAAGTGCAATTTCTGGGTTAATACTTTTAAACCTTGATAAATTTACAACTGCAAATAATAAGTCTCCCATTTCATCTTCTATTTTATCTGTATCTTCATCGCCTATAACTTCTTTTAACTCCTCAATCTCTTCTTCAATCTTAGCAATTACTTCTTCGATTTCATTCCAATCAAAACCAACCTCAGCTGCTTTTTGTTGAACTTCATAAGCTTGATTTAATGAAGGTTGTATTTTGGAAATATCACTTAAAATTGATCCTTCTTTATTAATAATTCTTTCTTTCTGCTTAATTTCCTCCCATGTTTTGTTAACTTCTTGTACAGATTTTACCTTTTTTTCTCCAAAAACATGTGGATGACGCCTGATTAATTTTGCAACTATTCCTTTTATAATATCATCTATATCAAATAATTTTCTTTCTTTACCTATTTGTGCCTGGAAAATAACCTGTAACAATAAATCCCCCAGTTCCTCTTTTAATAAATCCATATTTTCTTTTTCTAATGCCTCTACTACTTCATAAGCCTCTTCTATTATATATGGTTTTAGAGAATATAAATCCTGTTTTTTATCCCAGGGACATCCATCAGGCCCTCTTAACTTCTCCATTACATAAAGTAACTTTTCGAATTCATTTTCAAAATTCATTTTTTCCATATATCTCACTCACCTACAATATATTTATTTTTCTTAAAAATTTACCAATTTTTTCTCCTACAAATGGAATCATCATGAAATCAGAGTATTTTAATTCATTGAATCCAATTAATAATCCCATATATATAATGATTGATAAAAAAACAGTTATAAAAACAGAATAGATATTTGTATTGGTAATACTCAAACTTGAAAAATAATTATTAATTAAATTAAAACTGTATTTTGCAAAAACCGTCATAATTACGACCATGATTATTGGTTTTATAATAAGTTTTTTGTATTTTATTTGGAAATCAGTATAATGCTTTAAAGAAAATAGATTTAGCATTGCCGCAACAGCAAATCCAATTACTGTACCAAATGAAGCACCTCTGATACCAAAAGCGGGTAAAGCAGTAAGATAATAATTAATCACAGCATTAGCTAATGCTCCAACAAAAAGATTTCGGGCTGGAATCTTTGTTTTGCCAATACCCTGTATTATACCCGAGGTACTCTGTTGTATAGCTATAAATAATACACCCCAGGCCACTATTCTTAATGGGACAGCTGCTAGAGAATTGTTAAACACTAGTATTGTCAATGGCTCTGCCAATATAAAAAGACCTGCTGCAGATGGCAGCCCTATAAGTATTGTTAATCTCAAAGCTGTTTCAGTTCTTCGTTTTATTAATTCGTTTTTGTTTAATGCAAAAGCTTCAGATATTGATGGGACTAAACTTGCAGCTAAAGCCACTGTAATAATAGTAGGAAAATTGACTAAAACTAGAGCCATGCCTGCCAGCCTTCCATATAATTGAGAAGCTACTCTAATAGAAAAACCTGCTACCTGCAGTCTATTAGGAACTATGGCTGCATCAACTAAATTCATGAGGGGCTGAACCAGTGCTCCCAGAGTGATCGGTATTCCCAGATAAGCAATATCTTTGACTATCCTAAAAGTATCGATGGTTTCAATACCACCTAATTTAATAAAAGCAAAGATATCTTCTTTTTTATCCCTATAAATTTTAACTAACAACAACAACCCAGCAATCGAGCCTGTAACAGCCCCAAAAGTGGCTCCTGCTGCTGCATAACCTAATCCATATTTAATAAGAAAGTATACTAAACCTATCATAGTAATCATACGTATGAACTGCTCTAATATTTGAGAATAAGCTGTTGGAACCATATTCTGTAACCCCTGGAAAAACCCCCTATATGTTGCCATAATAGAAACAAAAAATATCGCTGGTGAAAGTGCTAAAACCGCATATAATGCACGCGGGTCCCAGTTTAATAGATTAACTAAAGGTTTGGCTAAAATAGCCATCAATACTGAAAAAAACAAACCTACAAAAAAACTCAACTTTCTTCCCACTGTAAATATCTTGAAAGCAGCTTTGGGTTGATCTTTTGCAATTCTATCAGAGATTAGTTTTGCCAGTGCTATTGGAATACCTGACCTGGAAACTACCAGTAAAGTTGTATATATAGGATAAGCCATTTGATATAAACCTATACCCTCATCTCCTAATATACGACTAATAATAATACGATAGCTAAACCCCATTATTTTAGCAACTATACCCGCTGCACTTAATATAAATGCTCCCTTTATAAAACTTGAACTTTTTTTATTCATTATCTATTACTCCTCTAAACTGAAGAGCTGTTCTTTTAAGAACTCAAGCACCTTCTTTAATATTTTTAATTTTTTATCTTTAACTAATATTTCAGGATTGCTTGCATTTTTCATTTTGATCTTTTTCGGGTATTTTTCCAGTAAACTAATAATATAAGTTCCATCTATTCTGTGATCTTCGCTAAATATTATTTTATAGCCTGGGCCTGTTTCTGTAATAGTATTAATATTAAGTTTCTTAGCTAATATTATAAGTCTACTCAACTCAATTAAATTCATTACAGGCTGTGGGGGCTCTGCATATCTGTCAATAAATTCATCTACTAATGAAATTATATCTGCTTCAGTTTTTATTTGTTTAAGCTTTTTATACATCTCGATCTTTTGGCCTGAATCTGATATATAATTATCCGGTATATAGGCATCAAGGTCAATATCTATTGAGACATCTTGCTCTTTTTCCTCCTGACCTTTTAGATCCTTGATTACACCTTCTAACAATTTGCAATACAGTGAAAAACCTACTGCAGCTATGTGACCGCTCTGCTCGCCACCAAGGAGATTGCCGGCTCCTCTTATTTCTAAGTCTCTCATAGCAATTTTAAATCCAGAGCCCAAACTAGTAAATTCTTTTATTGCTTTTAATCTTTTTTCTGCAACTTCGTTTATAATTCTATCTCTCTCATATAATAAGTATGCATATGCTATTCTATTCGATCTGCCCACTCTGCCTCTTAGTTGATAAAGTTGAGCTAGACCCATATACTCCGCTCTATTAATAATAATAGTATTTACGTCAGAAATATCCAAACCATTTTCTATTATTGTTGTACATACTAACACATCATACCTGCCTTCATAAAAATCATACATTACTTTTTCTAATTTTCTTTCGCTCATCTGGCCATGTGCAATAGCAATTCTAGCTTCCGGATTCAATTTATTAATTAATTCAGCCTTCTCGTTAATATCCTCTACTCTATTATGAACAAAATAGACCTGCCCATTGCGGGACAGTTCTTTATTGATAGCGTCCTTTATTAAAGTCCTGTCGAATTCTCTTATATGTGTTCTAATTGGATAGCGATCTTTAGGGGGAGTTTCAATTACACTCATATCCCTGACACCAATTAAGGACATATGTAAAGTCCTAGGAATTGGTGTAGCGGTTAAAGTCAAAACATCAACATTTGACTTTAATGATTTTAACTTTTCTTTATGGGCAACACCAAATCTTTGTTCTTCATCCACTACCAATAAACCAAGATCATTAAATACAACATCATTTGAAATTAGACGGTGAGTACCTATTATAATATCTATTTCCCCTTTTGCAAGATCTTTAATTATTTTCTTTTGTTCAACTGGAGTACGAAATCTGCTGAGCATAGCCACCTTAACAGGGTACTCATTAATCCGATCAGTAAAGGTATTGTAATGCTGTTGGGCTAAGATGGTAGTTGGTACCAAAACAGCTGTCTGTTTACCATCCATAGCTGCTTTAAAAGCTGCCCGGATAGCCACCTCAGTCTTGCCATAACCAACATCTCCACATAGCAAACGATCCATAGGAGTAGAAGATTCCATATCTTTTTTAATGTCCTCTATCGCCATAAATTGATCCGGGGTCAGCTCATGGGTAAAATCTTTTTCGAATTCCCGCTGCCATTTTGTATCTTCAGAAAAAACATACCCTTCTGTAGTTTCTCTTTTTGCATAAAGTTCTAAAAGACCGACAGCCATTTTCTTGACTGAATTTTGAACACGCTTTTTTACCTTTTGCCAATTATTACCTCCTAGCTTATATAACTTTGGAGGTTTTGTATCTGCTCCGATATATTTTTGTACCAGATCTATTTTTTCAGTTGGTACATATAACTTATCAGTGTCTTTATATTTAATTAATAAATAATCCTGATGATTGTCTTCTACTTTAAGTGTCTTAACACCAAGGTATTTACCTATACCATGGTTTTCGTGCACAACATAATCACCTTTGTTTAGTTCATTAATTGAAGAAACTCTAACTCCTTCTTCAAAGTCAGAAACTTTCCTTTTTCTTTTTTGTTTTTTACCTATAATTTCTTTTTCTGTATAAACCGCTAATTGAAGGTCATCGAGGATAAAACCTTCAGAAAAACTCTCATCAAAGATATTTACTTGACCTGTGTTGATTTTATTTTTGTAAATATTTTCTATACCTTTATCCTTTAAGTATTCGGATATTTTTTTAGCCTTTGATTCAGTATTTAATGTTAATAATACTGTATAACCACTTTCTTTTAGTTCCTTTAATCTTTTTATCAAAATATTAAACTGACCATTAAATGACTCCACTCCACTTGTTTTGAATTCTATTGATTTATCAATTTCATTAAGAGGGCTACCCTTTAATTTATCTGTAAAATAAAGACCTTCAAATTCTTTTTCATAAATGATGTAATCATCTTTAGTAAGAAAATTTTCTAAATAAGAAGGTAAAATATTACCCTGTTCTAATAGAGATCTGGTTGTTTCTTCCAAATCTCTGTAATAAGATTTAATACGTTGCCAGACTCTTTCACTATTATCATAAACTAAATAGAAATCTTCTCCTAAATAATCAAAGATGGTACTTAATTTTGAATTATAAAAATATGGTAAAAATTGTTCGTAACTTTCAAAATAATGATCCTCGTTAAATTTATTTAAATACTCATTATTTAGTTCTTTTAAATATTTAGCTTCTTCTTTGCTGCCCATATCTTTTAATTTGTTTATCTGATTTTTAAAATCTAATTTAATTTCTGGCAAAAAGTTATTAATTTCTTGCCTATTAAAAATGATTTCATTAACGGGTGTTAAGATGATTTGATCCACTTCTCTAATTGACCTTTGTGATTCTACATTAAAAAATCTTATTGAATCAACTTCATCACCAAAAAACTCAATCCTAATAGGATCTTCATATACCAGGCTATAAATATCTAACAAGCCCCCTCTTATGCTAAATTGACCGGGGCTTTCAACCATTTTTTCTCTACGATAACCAATCTCTATCAATCTTCTGCTGAGATTTTTTAAATTAATCTGGCTTTTAATATTAATTTTCCAACTCTTCGATTTGAAATAATCCTCTGGCATTAATTTTCTTAAAATGGAAACTCCATTAGCAATAATAACATTTTGGCTATCATCAAATTGTGTCTTATTTAAAACTTTGATTCTTTCTTGCAGGATATTTAGATCAGGATTGATCTTTTCATGAGGAAGAGCCTCTATTTCTGGAAAAATATTTACCTTTTTGCCACTTATTAACCTGATTAAATCTTCATATATGTTCTCAATCCTGTTGTTATTATGAGTAATTATTAATACCTTTTTATTTAATTTTTGTATAATATTGGAAATTAAAAATGAAAAGCATGTCCCTTCAGCTCCCGTCACTTTGACCTTTCTGTTTTCCTTGGTTAAATTTAGAAGCTGTTTTATTTTGCTATTATGAAACAAACCATTAATCTTAAGCATAACTTCACCTAAATCTATTGTTTTATGAAATACTAAAATGACCCCTACTAAATAAGTACGGGTCTTTATTAATTAAATTTGTTCATTGCACCATCAATATCTTCATTTATGATTTTTATTACAGCTTGATCTAAATCATTTAATGCTTTTTCTATCCATTTTAGCTGATCTTCATCAAAAGGCTGCAAAACATATTCTTTGACCTCATTATCGAAGGGCCTGTCTATACCAATTCTAATCCTTTTAATATCAAGTGTATTTAGATGCTCTATAATTGATCGAAGCCCCTTGTGTCCACCACTACCGCCCATTTTCTTTATTCTTATTTTGCCAGCAGGTAAATCAAGATCATCATATATGACTAACAAGTTTTTTAATAAAATATCATATTTTTCAACTAATTTAGAAATTGCTCTGCCGCTTTCATTCATATATGTTAAAGGTTGAGCCAGCATAACCTTTTTATCTTTAATCTTTCCTTGGGCAACAAGGGATTCACAGTCCTTATTTATATTGATTATCTTGAACTTATCGGCTAATTCTTTTACAGCCATGAAACCAACATTATGCCTTGTCTCAGCATATTTTTTGCCGGGATTTCCTAATCCTACTATTAATTTCAAGTTCACAACCCCCAGCCAATAAAATTAAGAAATGTTAAGCGTAACCTCAAAAGGTTACGCTTTTATTCTTCAGATGATTAGCTTTGTTGATAGTAATCCTGTTGCTGCCAATCTTCTTTTTCTTCTTCTCCTTCTTCGCCTTCTTCTCCTTCTTCGCCTTCTTCTCCTTCTTCACCAATAACTTCTGGTTCGATAAATTCTTCCTCTAGCTCTTCTTCCTCTTCTTCTTCTATTTCTTCGGAAGGAGCAACAATTGTAACAATTACATTATCTAACGGATTCAACACATTAACTTCTTCAGGAATATCTAAATCATTAATTTCTAATGAATCACTTAATGTTAATTCACTGATATCAAGTTCTAATTTATCAGGAATATTAGTCGGTAGTACTTCAATATCTACTTCTCTCATTAATTGTTGTAGAACCCCACCTTCTCTGACACCAGGAGCTTCTCCCATTAATTTAATCGGTACAGTAATATTGATTGTTTGATCCATTGAAATCTGCTGGAAATCGACATGGATAATTTCTTCTTTTATAACATCTTCTTGAATATCCTTTACCATTACAGTTTCTTCTTTACCATCAATAGTAAGATCAATAATAGCATTACTTTGAGCTCTTCCTTTTAAATCAAGGGGATCAACCGTCAACGCCTGTGGTTCTCTGTTTTTTCCATAAACAACACCGGGAATAAGACCATTTCTTCTTAACCTGCGGGCAACACCTTTCCCAGTTTCATCTCTTTTTTTCACTTCAATACTGTATCTGTGCATAACATAATTCACTCCTTAATAATATTAAAATAGTACACTTACAGATAAATCCTTAAATATTCTGTCAATAGCTTCACCTACCAGGGAAGCTAATGAAAGTACGGTTAAATTCTTTAAATTTTTACTACGGGTTTGTGGAATAGAGTCTGTTACAATAACTTCATCAATATTTGATTTTTCCATCCTTTCTAAAGCTGGATCTGAGAACAATCCATGACTGGCACAGGCAAAAACTTTTTTAGCACCATTTTGCTTTAAAGCTTCTGCCGCTTCTGTTATAGTTCCACCTGTATCGATAATATCATCAAATAAAATAACATTAGAACCTTTAATACTTGAACGACCTATTACATGCATAACTTCAGCCACATTAGGTTTGGGTCTTCTTTTATCAATAATTGCCATCGGTATATTCAAATTCTCGGCTATTGATCTTACCCTTTTAACTGAACCTACATCGGGTGCCACTGCTGTTAAATTATCAATGTCTTTTTTTCTAAAATAATCTATCATCAACGGAGCTGCATATAAATTATCAACCGGTATATCAAAAAAACCCTGTATCTGTGGGGCATGTAAATCAATAGATAAAAGTCTTCTAGCTCCAGCTGCAGTTAGTAAATTGGCTATTAGTTTTGCAGTAATGGGATGTCGAGGCTGAGCTTTTCTATCCTGCCTTGCATAACCATAATAGGGTACTACAGCAGTAATCCTCCGCGCAGAAGCTCTTCTTAAAGCATCAATAATTACTAGAAGTTCCATAATATTTTCATTAACAGGTGGGCTCGTTGGTTGCATGATAAAAACATCAGCACCTCGAACTGTTTCATTAATTTCAACAGTAATCTCACCATCTGCAAATCTTTTAGCCCGGGCATCTAATAATTCTGTCCCCAAGTATTCACATATATCTTGGGCCAAATCTGGATGGGAATTACCAGGAAATATTTTTAACTTATCACTATAAGTCGACATATTATCCCCCTTTAATCATCTTTTTTTTTCACATATTCACGGGCGGGAACTCCTAATACGGTAGTATTTTCTTCTACATCTTTTGTAACTACCGAACCTGCACCCGTTTTACCATTATCTCTTATTGTAAGTGGCGCAACAAGAGTTGAGTTGCTGCCTATAAATACTGAGTTGCCAACAATCGTTTTGTTTTTATTAACTCCATCATAATTAGCAAATATTGTGCCTGCTCCTATATTTGTTTTTTTTCCTATCTCAGCATCACCTACATATGCAAGATGTGGAACCTTTGTTCCTACATTAATATCTGCTTTTTTCAGTTCCACATAATCACCAATTTTTACTCCGTTTTTCAGATTACAACCCGGCCTGATGTGTGCAAATGGACCTATTTGACATTCATCACCGATCTTACTATTTTTTATCAAATTACTATTAATTATTATATTATTTTTTCCTATTTTACAATTTATTATATGGTTATGAGGCTTAATCATATTATTTACACCAATTTCTGTATCTCCTTCAATATAAGTAAAGGGATAAATAATAGTATCTAAGCCTATCTCTACAGACTCATCAATATACGTAGTAGCAGGATCAATAATTGTAACGCCATTTGCCATATGTCTTTCGTTTATTCTTTTTCTCATTTTTTTCTCTGCTTTAGATAAGGCTATCCTATCATTAACACCAGTTATCTCAACTGGATCTTCTGTCTGATAGGATATTACCCGGCCGTCTTTCCCATTAATATAGCTAACAATATCTGTTAAATAATATTCTTGTTGCTCATTATTATTATCTATATTATTGAGAGCATCATCTAAAATCTTACTATCAACACACATTATCCCACTATTGATCTCCTTAATAGATTTTTCATTTTCATCTGTATCTTTATGCTCCACAATTTTAATAATTTTTGAACTATTATCTTTAACTATCCTACCATATCCATTCGGGTTTTTTAGGATAGAAGTCATAATTGTGAGATCGGCAAAATTATCATGATGATGATTTAACATCTGATTTAAGGTAGACTGTTTAATTAATGGTATATCTGCATATAATATCAACACATCTCCTTTATGATCTTTTATTTCCTTTCCCGCCTGGAATACAGCATGAGCTGTACCTAATTGCTTGGATTGCAGCTTAAACTTTATACTTTTACTACTTACAGCTTGTTTAACCGACTCGGCCTGGTGACCAACAACACAAATCACTTCATCAGAAGAAATATTTTCAGCCGTATCTACCACATGATTTATCATCTTTTTACCAGCTATTTTATGTAATACCTTATTCTTTTTTGATTTCATTCTGGTTCCTTTGCCAGCAGCCAAAATTATAGTCAGTAAATCTGACATATGAGAACCTCCTTACAGATAGATCATATCATTTTCTAATAATTCTCTATTTTCATTCTTTATAACATTATTTATCTCAAAATTTAGGTCTAAACTAGGCATTTCATTATTAATTATATAATATCTGACAAGTATAGGATAAATAGTATCTTTTATTCCATATTCCATTAAAAGACTCAAATTTTTATAAGCAGTAAACAAATCAACCACCTCAAGATTAAACAAGTTAGTAACAACTTTATTTAGCCCTGCACTACCCAATATATTAGATAAATTACTCCACTGCATCAAATTCATAGTATCATCATAGTAATATAGTTCCGGGATGTCTTTCATGTAGGCATTTTCCAATATACTAATATCAGAATTAAAATTATGACCTACTATTAATTCGGGATTATGTTTATCTATCACAGTTCTTAAATAATCAATACCCTCTTTTATACTGATAGATGGTGCCAAAAGATCATTGGTGAAGATGAATCCATTATCTATAATTTTCAATCCTTCCATTACTGTATATTGAATACAGTCAAGTTCACTTTTTAAATATTCGGTGTCAATACCCATAATTTTCTTAGCTTCTGGTTTTTTGCTCCATCTTCTATCTGGTCTAAAAGTAACCATTTCATCAAAAACAACATCAATATTTTCTAATTTTAATATAATTTCTGATTTTAAATCGTTGATATTAATTGTCTCAGCGATATCGGCTAAGGCAGCACTTTTAAATTTCTTTTCAGTCGGAAATCTTCTTAATAATTTTTTCAATCTATTACCATTACCTAAAACTAGAGCAAGCTTAAATTTGTAGAGATCTTTTTCACTTACATAAGGGTTCATAAAAATACCTCAAATCTAATAAAAAGTAGCTTCAATAACCGTTAGAAGTATAACAGAATGACTTTATTTTGTCAAGATAGTAAGTTGTTAATTTGCCTTGCTAAAGGAAGTGCAACCAGGGCACCAATAATCATCTGGGCATAGTCAATACCAATTTCGGGAATTACGGCCGGCCAGCTAATTAAAAATCCTTTTGTTATTGCATAACCAGCAACCATTATATTTCCTCCCACTATAATCGCAACAATATTACTTTTCAAATCCCCCTCTTTAGCCAATTTACCTACTATAAATCCTTCCAGGGCTTTAATAATAAAAGTGAAGGGTGCCCATAAAGCAAAACCTAGAAATATATCCATTAGAGCAGATCCTATGCCTCCGGCTATTCCACCCGCCCTACTACCAAAAATTAGAGCAATTATATAAATAGCCACTTCCCCCAAGTTAAAATAAGATGAACTAGGGCCTGGAATATGTAGATAAGTTGCCACCGCAACAAAGGCTATAAATAAAGACAAATAAGAAATTATACGTGTGTTGAGATTTTTAATTGATAGCTCGCGGATTTGATTTTTAATATCATTATTCATCTTATAATCATCCTTCACCTAATATTTCAATAAATACTGATCAAGCTCCCAGTCATGAACAAAAGTATTATATTGCTCTGTTTCTAACTCTTTTGCTACTACAAAATGTTCATATATGTGTTCTCCTAGAGTTCCTTTAATTATATCATCTTTACTTAAAAAATCTACAGCCTGCATAATATTTGCAGGTAGACTTTCTATTTTACGCTTTGATCTTTCTAAAGCAGTCATATCATAAATATTATCTGTTGTTTGTTGACCTGGATCTATCTTGTTTTTAATTCCATCTAACCCTGCTTTTAAAGTGACAGCCATTGCTAAATAAGGATTAGCTGCTGGATCAGGATTTCTCAACTCAAGTCTGGTGCTATCTTCCCTTGCAGAAGGAACTCTAACTAAAGCACTGCGGTTTTGCGTAGACCAGGTTATATAAACCGGGGCTTCATAACCGGGTAAAAGCCTTTTATAAGAATTAATAATTGGATTTGTTATTGCAGTAAAGGCCTTCGCATGTTTAAGCAAACCTCCAATATAATAATAAGCCTCTTCACTTAATTGTAATTCATCATCTGGATCATAAAATGCATTTTTTCCATCTTTAAAAAGCGATTGGTGTACATGCATTCCTGAACCATTCTCGCCAAATATTGGCTTGGGCATAAAAGTTGCGTGTAGGTTATGTTCCATTGCTATACGTTTAGTAACAAATTTAAAAGTAGCAACATTATCTGCTGTCTTTAAAACAGGAGTATATCTAAAATCTATTTCATGCTGCCCGGGTGCAACTTCATGATGAGAAGCCTCAACCGCAAAATCCATTTCTTCTAAAGCTAAAACGATATCCCTTCTGGCTTTTTCACCCAAATCTACGGGGGAAAGATCAAAATATCCACCATTATCATTTGTTATTGTTGTAGGGGTTCCATTCCCATCTTTTTCAAATAAAAAGAACTCCGGCTCTGGACCTGCATGCATTTCATAACCCATTTCCTTTGCTTCTTTAATTACATTTTTTAAAGTTGTACGCGGGCAACCTTTAAATGGTTCCCCCTCAGGTGTATATATATCACACATTAATCTTGCTATAGATCCCTTTTCTTTATGCCAGGGAAAGATGGCAAATGTATCATAATCGGGCATTAAGTACATATCAGACTCATGAATTCTCGTAAACCCTTCTATAGAAGATCCGTCAAACATAATCTTCCCATCCAGGGCTACTTTTAGTTGCTCAGTAGTTATTGCAACATTTTTTATTATGCCTAAAATATCAACGAATTGCAGCCTAACAAATTTGACGCCCAATTCATCAGCCTTCTTTAAAATGTCTTGCTTGGTTAATTTGCTCATTTACTACTCACTTCTCCTTTATTTTAATAATATTAATTATGTACTTTATTATAACAATAACTGCTCAAATATCAACTTTTTATTACTAAATTTTTATATATTTTTCTCTCATCATTTTTAAATCACTTGGTTTATCAACATCAAAACTAATTTCAGGATATTCTATAATAAGGGCTTTACACTTATGACCAATTATTTCTGAAATCCTCTTTTCTGTTTCAGATATGGATAGTTTTCTGAATAAAAGTTTTAGAACAAATTTAAGGCCTAACATTTTACTCATCTTAAAGGGCTTTTTCCTTAAAGAAAGCATATTACCATACCATTCCATTGGACCCTTAATTATTTTGGGGCTTACCAGAACAAAATTCCCACCAGTATAGGTTCCTTCTTTTAAGTGAACATAAGTTCTTTCAACCCCCGGAAATATTTCCTCATTTTTATTTTTAGATATTAAAGGATAAAATAGTTCATATGACATTTCTTTTTCACATTTTTCAATAAAACCTGTAATGATCTCAGGAGTCACCAAGGGAATATCTGCAGTTGTTAAAAAAATGTGGTCTTGATCAGAAAAGCTTTCAAAACCTTCCTTTATATTTTCTATTAATTTTCCTACAGGCTTGATGACTTCGTATCGGTTATTAGTTATTTCAGCTATTTCTTTAGGACCTAAAATTACTATCTTATTAATTTTATTACTGTTTTCAACTGCTTTTATTACATGTTGAACCATTGGCTTGCCGGCAACTTCAATAAGTGATTCGTATTCTTTGTTAGAGTAATTTTCTAAGCCCTTGTTATTTTTGCCACCTGCTATAATAAGAGCATCAAATTTCATATTTAATCCTCCATTCAAAATATTTTTAAATGCTATTTTTAGTTTCTGTAAGAGTAATAAAGTCCTGCTCCCTTTCCCAGTTTCTAACAACTTCTTTTGCTAACTCTTCTTTTTCTTTATTAATTAACGAAAAGACAGTTGGACCACTGCCTGTCATCATAGTAAATCCAAAACCATAGTTTTTTAATATTTGTTTTATTTCCTTTATATCTGCAACTATTTCTTTGGTAATAGGCTCTAAATTATTGGCCCAGCCATCATTTATATTCATCTCTGCTTGGTTTTTGATTATATTCACAAGCCTTTTGACCGGCAAATTATTTTGGTAATCAATTTTATCATAAAGCTGATAAATCCTTGCAGTACTTACCATTTGAGGAGGCTTAACTAAAATTACTATATATTTTTTTAAAGGCTTTAAAAATTTTAGTTTGTTACCCCTACCGGTTGCATAAGCAGTTCCTCCTTTTAAGCAAAATGGAACATCACAACCTATTTGAGTGGCAATTTTAAAAAGAACTTTTTTATCTAAATTAAAATTACACAAAGTATTTAAACCATTAAGTATAGCTGCCGCATCTGTACTGCCTCCAGCCAAACCAGCCGCTACTGGGATTTTTTTATCAATGTATATATTAATACCACCTTTATAACCAGCTTTCTTAAAAATCTTCTCTGCAGCTTGATAAGCCAAATTACTATTATTAACAGGAACTTTTTTATTATTAGTCTTTATTTTTATACCACTTTCAGATTTTTTAATAATCATTTCATCATGCAACTTTATTGACTGCATTAACATATTTAAATTGTGATAGTTATCATCCCGTAAATTTTTAACATCTAAAAATAAATTTATTTTTGCATATGCAAATAATTTCAACTGTTGCATAAAAACACCGCCAATCTATAAAAACATCAATAAATATAACCTGCTAATCTTAAAATAGTGTTTTATAATGAATCTCTAGATTTTCTTATTTTGTAAACAATATGAAAAAATAATATGTGAAAATAACTGTCTTATTATAGCATGGACTTGTATTTATTTATAAAATACTTAGTGTTTACCATATAAGTATTTTATTCCAAGAAAAATTTAACAAAGATAATTTTTATAAAAAAATATATTTTTTGAAGTATGTTATATATATATATTAAATCATAATATCTTGGATAAGTAAATGAAATAAATATTAAAAAATTACATATGAATAATGCATAAAATAATATTTTTTTGTCTTTTATATCTACTTAAAATCTGAAATGAAGACAAATCATTAAATAGCCAAAAATGTTTTGCTTCTTTCAAGTAAAATTGGATAAGTGTGATTTATTAATTTAAACTCATTTGCTTAAGTATTTTAAGGTATTGATTTATTGTATAGGGAGCCTTTTTATATTTTTGCAAAGATGTTTTCCCTTCCCATAAAATATCTATAACCGTCTTCGCTAAAACCTTGGCCGGTTTGATAACTGCAAGTTCATAATCTGTTGTGCGGAAGTCTTTACTGTGAAGTCTCCCACTTACTCCAGAGAAAAAAGGATGTAGAACCGGCATAATATGAGAAATGTCTCCTATATCAAAAGAACCAACAAAATGCTTTTGGCTAATCCTTTTCGAATCAGGAATAATACCATCTAGATTTTTGTTTAAAATATCTGCTAATTCACTATATCTTAAGAGTGGTAAGTAACCAGGTTTATCTATAATCTTCAATTCAAAAGATAATTGAGAAAATTTCTTTTTTAAAAATTCATTAAGTTTTCTATTTGCAGTTAATATCGATTTAATAGAATCACCTCTCACATATATTTCAATCTGTCTTGGATCTATGAGAATATCTGTTGGTTTCAGTTCTTTTTTTAATATATCCAAATCTCTACTTTTAGCTAATTTATAAGTAGCATATTTTTGATTCTTATTATTTAATGAAATAATGGATTCAATTAAATATGTTAACTCTTTTTTCGTAAATTTCTTCCCCTTTACTTCAATCTTTTTATATATAAATCCACTTCCCGCAGGAGCTACAATGACATCTTTCATGTCACCAATATCAAGCGAATGAGCCATTATAGTTATATCAACATTCTCAAAAAAATTTCTTCTGACTAATTCCTGCTTACCCCCATAAAAGTTTATTTTATCCTGATTAATTAATTCTTTTTTATATTCTAATTCGATATACTCTTCTGCCGGAACAGCTAGCAAATCAATTATCCCGGGAAGTTTTTCTGCAATATTCGCATTAATAATACCATAAGCGAGACCTAACATTATGCCAATTTGATTGTTATGTCCACAAGCATGTACTACTCCTGTTTCAAAATCAGCATCGGGATGGTCTTTACAAATAACACCGTCCAACTCACCCAAGACAGCAATATGTGGTTTTTTACTTTTACCAATAATTTGAGCTTTTACTCCAGTTACTGCGATATTTTTTTGAGGCTGTAGATTCAACTTTTGTAAAACCTCATATACAATTTGGGTAGACCTTTTCTCCCTATAACCTGTTTCGGGGTTTTGATATATTTTTTCAACAACTTCTATTATTTCATTTTGATATTCATTTATTTTAAAACACACATATTTTTTAAGTTTTTCTTTGTCCATACTTAAGGCACCTTTCATGATAATTTAAATTGTTAATACTCTAATTTGAAAATATAATGTAATTTTAAACAATTAATATATGATCTTATTAGATTATTTAAATATGCTGCTCAAAAAATATATTGCCATCAACCCAACACCCACTGCCACAGCATAAGTGGATTCTTCTTTTTCCATAAAGATCCTCACATCCCACCAAGTTTTAGGTAGTTTGACTATATCTTTTACCTCCCACTTTTCTTTTTCTCCTATTGCTAATACATATTTCCCGGTTTTATTTTTTTCATTAAATACAGCTGTATAATATATCCCATTTACAGGAGCTTTAATAGTTAAGATCTGTTTCCGATAATAACTGGTCCTAGTAAATGGTTCAAAAAATACTTCGGGTTCGCCTCCTTCATATCTTTTTATAATCACACTTTCATCTTTTTTAACATTTAAATTAACATCTGTCTCATGACTATTATCAGATAACCCTGGTCCGATCAAAGCAATAGTTGGATTAAAATCTTTTAACCTTTCCAACATGGGAATGGTCAAGGAAATATATATTTCTTCATTTTTTTTTACATTAAAACTATAGTAATGAATTTCATTTTCTTTTTCCAATTGATTATAGGCTGCCCAGGATATTTTATGATCTTCTATCCAAATTGGTTGCTCCCTGCTTGCAGGGGCACTCACTTTAACTGGTTTATGTGCCAAAATTGGAGATGTTATTATAACAATCATTAATATCATTAAACTTATTATATTAAAATATTTCATTAGTTAAGATCACCTCCTAAAAAATAAAACACAGGGTTTTATATCCTGTGCTTTAATAAATAGTCTAAATGGTCAATTTATATCTTTATTTCTGGATTAAACCCTTAATTTATAATACTTAATTTTTTACCTACCTCTGCAAATTTTTCTAAGGCATAATCGATATCTTCCTTACTATGAACAGCAGAAATCATAACTCGGATGCGCGCTTTACCTTTGGGTACTGTAGGAAATCCTATTGATTGGGCAAATATATCTTCTTTGAATAATTCTGCTGAAAATTGAGAGGCCAATTTAGCTTTACCAAGCATAACAGGAGTAATGGGAGTCTGACTGTTACCCACATCAAAACCAATTTCTTTCATATTAGTTTTAAAATAATCTCCATTATCCCATAATTTCTGTACTAAAGAATCATCCTGTGAAAGAATTTCAATTGATTTTAAAGTGGCAGCTGCATCTGGCGGAGTAACTGCAGAACTAAATAAAAACGGCCTTGCCTTTTGTTTTAAATATTCAACAAGTTTTTTACTACCAGCTGCACAACCACCTACTGTGCCTATTGCTTTGGAAAATGTACCTACCTCAATGTCAACCTGATTATGCAAATTAAAATGGTCAACAATCCCCCTGCCATGTGAACCCAAAACACCTTCTCCATGTGCATCATCGACCAATGTAATAGCATTGTAGTCTTTTGCCAACTCCACAATTTCAGGTAACTTAGCAATATCACCATCCATACTAAATACACCATCTGTGACGATAAGCGCTTTACCTTCCCGTTTTTCTTGTAAAATGTCTTCTAAAGAATTCATGTCCCCATGTTTATATACTTTAACTTTTGCAGCAGTCAATCTGCAGGCATCAATTATACTTGCATGGTTTAGCTCATCACTGTATATAACATCTCCCCCTCCTACAATAGAAGGAATAACAGCTAAATTAGTATTATATCCAGATTGGAAGGTTAAGGCAGCTTCAACCCTTTTAAACTTTGCTAATTTTTTTTCTAACTCATTGTGTAGCTCCATAGTACCAGCTATTGTTCTAACAGCACCAGGGCCTATACCATAATTTTTAAGGGCCTGCTTGGCAGCCTTTACAGTTTCCGGATGATTAGCCAAACCCAAATAATTATTCGAACTAAAGTTTAAAACATCTTTCCTATCAATTCTAACCCAGGCCCCCTGAGGACCCTGTAAGGTTCTAATTTCATTATATAAACCTTCTTCTTTAAGCTGATCTAATTCTTTATCCATATATCTTTGAAAATCATTGTTCATACCACAAAACCCCCTAAGGTTTTAAAATAATCTTTCCACAATTATTCTCTGTCATCAATTTCATGCCCTTTTCAAAATCTTTTAAGGGAAATTTATGTGTAATAATAGGTGAAAGATCTAGTCTTTTGCTTTTTAATAAATTACTAGCTATATGCCAAGTTGAAAACATCTTCCTGCCAGTTATGCCAATTACTTTAATGTTTTTAAATATTATATCATTGGTTAAATCCAAACTAACCTCTTGATCTGGTAAACCAAGTAGAGAAACTATCCCACCAGCTGTGACTGCTTTGATTCCATCCTTAATCGCTTTAGGATTACCTGACATCTCAGCTGTAAAATCTACACCTTTTGATCCAAAAATATCATCCACAGCTCTCATTAAATCTTCGTTAGTGGGATCAAATACATGATCTGCACCAATTTTTAAAGCCAAATCTCTTCTATATTTATTTGGTTCACTAACCATAATATTCGTGGCTCCAAAAACCCTAGCTACAGCTATTGAAATCAAACCTAACGGTCCTGCTCCTGTAATTAACACATCTTTACCACCCACATTACCTGGTAAAATTGTTTCGATAGCATTACCTAAAGGTTCCTGTATTGAAGCTAAATCCTTAGGTATATTCGGATCATTTTTCCATAAATCTACTTCCTCAATCACAGCATATTCAGCAAAAACACCATTTTGATGAACACCCAGTATTTTTAAGTTCTTACATATATGTGGTTGGGAAGTTTGGCACTGATAACAATGTCCACATGGAATATGTGTTTCACTTGAAACAAAGTCCCCTTCTTGTACTTTTTTAACTCTATTTCCTATTTTCACTACTTCCCCTGCAACTTCATGGCCCATAATATGAGGGGGCTTGATATTATTCTGTGCCCAATTGTTCCAGACATATATATGATGGTCTGTACCACATATCGAGGTACTCTCTACTTTTATTAAAATTTGCTCAGGCCCAATCTCAGGAATATCAACTTTTTTGAAAACTGCTCCATACTCAGGTTTCTCTTTAATGACGGCATCCATTTTGTTTTTCATCTTTTCCCTCCTTTAATAATTCAAAAGAATATCAACACCTCCAATATTATTCATCTATTTATATAATTTCATTATTGATGGCAGATATCCTTCTTTAAGTATAAATATTGCATAATTAAATATTTGTTGTTATA
>JAGXLU010000035.1 GCA_018334565.1 Halanaerobiales bacterium
CTGCGACAATTTTCAGATAGAAGTTAAAATATTTATTTGAATCAGTTTTTCCATTAGACATTATTATTAAAATACTTATTTACACTAAGTTTGAATTTACAAGTTGTTTTAAATTTAGATACTTAAAAATGAACTAAGAAGGTTAACTATTTGTATTAGAGATTTTTATAACATATAATTGGCTTAAACGAAAATATTAGTTTTTCTTATATTTTTTTTTGTGAGTTTAATATAATATTTTGTTCTTAAATTAAAGAAGGGAGTATGTTTATGGATAAACAAAAGATACTTAACCTCTTAAAAAGTGAAATGGCTCCTGCGCTTGGGGTAACAGAGCCTGCCACCATAGCTTTATCAACTGCGAGAGCATATCAAAAAGTAGGGGGTAAAATTACAAGGATTGAACTCGAATTAGATCCAGGGATTTACAAAAATTCTTATGCCTGCTCCATTCCAAACACAAATCATAAAGGGATACATATGGCAGCATTATTGGGAGCAGTAAATGGTCAACCAGATTTGGGTTTAGAGGTATTTGATAAAATATCAGATCAGGACATAAATAACGCCCAGAGATTGTATGAAAAAGAAGACATTGTACAAATTAAAATAAAAGAGGGTAACAAAAAAATATATTGTAGCTCAACTGTAGAAACAGAACAGGGATATGCAAAAGTTGTAATTGAAGAAAGTCATAATAATATAGTTTATATTGAACATAATGGTCAAAAAGTCTATGGAGAGAAAAATAAAAAAAAAGAGAAAAGTAATAACGAAAAATCATGTATAGAGTTTACAGAGATAAGCAAATTTATTGATGAGCTTTCTTATGATGACGTTAAATTTAGCCTTGCTGCTGTAGACATGAATAACAAATTGGCATCTAAAGGTATGAAAGATGTTGGTTTAGGAGTTGGCTATCAGCTGAATGAGTTAATAAAAGACGGTCACATTAAAGATGATTTGGTTAATAGCGCAAAAAGGTTAACTGCATATGCAGTTGATGCTAGAATGGGAGGAGTACCTTTGCCGGCAATGAGCTTTTGTGGGAGTGGAGACCATGGAATTATAGCAACACTTCCACTGAAGGCATTTGAAACCCGAGAGCAAATCAGTAAGAAAATATTGGCCAAATCGATTGTTTTAAGCTATCTTATAACATATTATTTAAAAAATAAAACTGGTAAACTTTCAGCTTATTGCGGCTGTGCTGTAGCAGCAGGAACTGGAGCAAGTGCGGGTATTGCTTATTTGTTGAATGGCAGCCAAAATCAAATAGAAGGTGCAATCAATAATATGGCAGGCAATATAACTGGCATGATTTGTGATGGGGGTAATTTTGGCTGTTCTTTAAAGGCTGCTACTGCGGCTGGTGCTGCTGTTGAAGCTGCATTATTTGCTATACAAGATCATTATCTTGAAAAAAATACTGGTATAGTAGGTCAATCAATTAAAGAAACTCTCGATAACATGGCAAAAATTGCTACTCCCGGAATGAATCAAACAAATAATATTATATTAGAAATTCTTAAAAATAGAGAAGAAAAAGATTAATATAAGTTATCTTGGTTTAACTGCTTCATTAGAGGGGATGATTAATAAAAATGGAAGCCAAAACAGAACCCTTTGATAAGTACTATGATAAATATGAAGATTGGTTTGAAAGAAATAAATTTGTCTATAAATCAGAATTAAAAGCAGTTGCTTACTTTATAAATAAAAATGAAAAAGGTATTGAAATAGGTGTTGGTAGTGGTAAATTTGCAGCACCTTTAGGTATAAAACATGGAATAGATCCTTCTAATAAAATGCGGAAATTAGCTGAAAAAAGAGGTATAAATGTACAAAAAGGTGTAGGTGAATCATTAGATTTCAGTGATGAGAGTTTTGATTTTGTATTAATGGTTACCACAATATGCTTTTTAGATGATATAGAAAAATCTTTTAAAGAAGTAAAAAGAGTTTTAATTAAGAAGGGAAACTTTATTATTGGGTTTGTTGACAAAAATAGTGATTTGGGGAAACAATATCTTGAAAAAAAAGATGAGAATGTTTTTTACAAAAAAGCAGATTTTTATTCTGCAGAAAACATATTGCAGCTTTTAAAGAGATTGGAATTTCATGATATTGAGGTAGTTCAGACCATATTTGGTAACTTAACTGATATTAATAAAATACAGAATTTTAAAGAAGGGTACGGAGAAGGTGGCTTTGTTGTTATAAAGGCTAACAAATAATATAGTGATATTTTTAAAATTGAATTTAATATAGGATATATCTTAATAATAAATGATTAACAACTGCAATTTCAATAAATCATTTTTCCTATAGTATACTGCTTTAATATTATTATATACATATTATAAATAACAGGCATTGTTATTGCTGTAAAAATAAGGAAAAATAATTTATTTATCACTATTTTGATAGAAATTCCCTTGTTATAATTATCATTTCTTGTTGAAAAAAAATAGCTGTTATTATAATATGTTTGTAAGATTAAGTGTTATTATCAATAAGAGCTCTTCATTTTATATTAATTGAATGTATTAAGTTTTTTATTATGTTCTCAACATTTTAAAGTGTTAAATAAAATATTTTGCCAGAAGATTTTTTAAAATGATTATCATAATGCTATTTATAGATTTATTATTTTTTTTGAAAACTATCTTAATCTAATAGTTATAAACTATTAATCTAATTTTTTGTAAAAAAGGACTGGTTAATATGGATTCTATAGGTATTTGCATGGGCGCTTCAAATATTAAATTGGTAAAGACAAGTCGAAACAGTGACCAACTTAGAATAGATGAGTATATTACACAACCTCATGAAGGAAATGCTAAGAAGACTCTAAAGAAAGTATTAAAAGAAATTGATTTTGATAAAGATCATAATTTTGCCGTTACAGGTAGAAAATTTAAAGATTTTGTAGAAATACCCACTTTATCTGAGCCTGAAGCTACTGAACTTGCTTATCATAGTTTAAAGGATAAATATGGCAGTTTTGATGCTATAGTTAGTGCTGGTGGTGAGACATTTATGGCATATGAACTTGATGAAGATGGTAAAATTGCAGATGTGCATAGCGGCAATAAATGTGCATCAGGTACAGGGGAATTTTTTCTACAGCAGATAAAGAGAATGGATTTGAGTTTAGAAGAGGCTTTAAGTATTTCTAGAACGGATGATCCATACCACCTTTCTGGGCGCTGTTCTGTTTTTTGTAAAAGTGACTGTACCCATGCACTTAATAAAGGAGAAGATAAGGGTAAAATAGTTGCGGGTTTATGCAGCATGATGGCAGATAAGATAATGGAATTGCTTTCCCACTTTCATCCTGACAGAGTAATGGTGGTAGGTGGAACAAGCAGTAACAAAGTAATGATTGATTATCTTAAAAAAAGAATTAATAAAGTATTAGTACCTGATGAGGCTGTATATTTTGAAGCTCTAGGAGCCTCTCTTTGGAGTGAAAAATATGGACAAAGAATAGATAGAACAAATCTATATGATCAAAATAAGAGTTCCTTTGATTTTTTACCTTCACTTAATAAATATAAAGATAAAGTCACTTTTCATGACATGCAAAAGGGACAATTAAATGAGGGAGATCGATGTATACTCGGTGTAGATGTAGGATCAACTACAACTAAAGCCATAATTATGAGAGAAAAAGATAATGCCCTTCTCAAATCGGTCTATCTAAGAACGAGCGGTGATCCTGTTGCGGCATCTAGGAAATGTTATAGAAAATTGCTTGAAAAAGTTGATGATAACCAGATCAAAATTATTGGTCTTGGTGTAACCGGTTCTGGTAGACAGATTACTGGCTTACATGCCTTAACTGATTCTATTCATAATGAAATTATGGCTCATGCAAAAGCAGCTGTTTTTTTTGATGAAGAGGTGGACACTATTTTTGAGATAGGTGGTCAGGATGCTAAATATACATACATAGTAAATCAAGTTCCGACTGATTATGCTATGAACGAGGCATGTTCTGCTGGAACGGGTTCTTTTTTAGAGGAAGCTGCTCATGAATCATTTAATATTGAGATGACTGAAATAGAAGAGATAGCTTTTAAAGGAGAAGCCCCTCCAAATTTTAATGATCAATGTTCCGCTTTTATCAGCAGTGATATAAAAAGCGCCATTCAGGAAGGCATAAGTATAGAAGATATATGTGCGGGATTAGTCTACTCAATTTGTCTAAATTATACAAACAGGGTGAAAGGTAACAGGCCGGTTGGTCAAAAGGTATTTATGCAGGGTGGCGTATGTTATAATAAAGCGGTTCCAGTTGCTATGGCTGCATTAACTGACAAAAAGATAATTGTCCCTCCTGAACCGGGGCTTATGGGTGCTTATGGGGTAGCTTTGATTGTTAAAGAACATCTTAAACTTGGCTTGGCAGATGAAACTGAATTTAGTTTAGAAGAACTTGCTAATCGGGAAATAAAATATCACAAACCATTTATTTGTCAGGGTGGTAAAGAAAATTGCGATAGACAGTGTAAAATTAATGTAATGGAGATAGAGGGTAAAAAATACCCATTTGGTGGTGCATGCAATAAATATGTCAACTTATCTCATGATGTGGATTATGATGTAACAAAATTGAACCTTATCTCCAAAAGGGAAAAACTGATTTTTGATGATTATCTTGCCTTGCCAAATAAAAATAATAAAAATGGTAAAGTGGGTATTAACCGTTCACTGACTGTTAGTTCATTATTACCCCTTTATTCCAAATTTTTTGCAGAATTAGGTTATGAAATTGTATTACCTCAAAAAGTCAGAGAGGAAGGTAAGCAGCAAGAAACAGCCGCTTTTTGTCATCCGGTTGAGATAAGCCATGGATATATATATGATCTTCTCTTTCATCAAGAGTATGATTATATATTTTTACCACATGTAAGAGGTTTATATGTTGAAAATGGTGCAGAGGAGAGCATGCTCTGTCCAATGGCACAGGCCGAACCATATTATTTAAGTTCTGTCTGGCCAGAGCTTAAAAATGATAATGTATTTTCCCCGATCTTAGATTTTAAAGAGGGATTATATTCAGCCCAACTGGAATTTATTGATATAGGCAAAAAACTTGGGTTTTCAAAAAATGAAGCCAAACGTGCATATCAGAAAGCTGTAGCGAACCAAAACAATTTTGAAAAAGAATTAAAAGAAATTGGTCAAAATGTATTGGATTATTTAAAAAATTCACCTGATGAAAAGGCAATAGTGCTTTTTGGAAGGCCTTATAATGCTTTTGTTTCTGAAGCAAATCTGGGCATTCCACACAAGTTCGCTTCTAGGGGAGAACTTATTCTTTCGTATGATATGCTTCCTCTTAAGGAAGAGAAAGTTTCAGATAAAATGTATTGGTCGATGGGCCAAAATATTATGAAAGCAGCAAAGTTTATTAAAGATAATTCTTCTTTATTTGGGGCATATATAACTAACTTTAGCTGTGGTCCAGACTCGTTTTTAATAAATTATTTTAGAGATGAAAATGGCAGCAAACCTTCTTTAACACTGGAACTGGATAGCCATACAGCTGATGCAGGTCTAAATACAAGGATAGAGGCTTTCTTAGATGTAGTTGATAGTTATAGAAAACTGAAAAGAGACCAAAATATTCAAGAAGAAAAAACGAAGGATTTCCAAAAGGCAAAAATTGTATATGGAGACCAGGTTGAAGTAATCGATTCTTATAATAGGAGCTATTTTCTAGATGATGAAAGGGTGAAAGTATTAATCCCTTCTATGGGCGGCAAATCCAGTAGGGCCTTCACAGCTTCTTTTAATTATTGTAATATTAAAGCTGAAGTTTGTCCCCCACCTGGAAAAGAAGAGTTAAAAATTGGAAGAGCGAATTCGACTTCTAAAGAATGTTTGCCTTTACAATTAACTTTAGGCAGTTTACTTAAATACTTAAAAGAAAGAAAAAATGATGATGAGATCTTAGTTTATTTTATGCCAGAAGCATCAGGACCCTGCCGATTTGGGCAATATAATGTTTTGATGAACAATATAATTGAAGAAAAAGAAATTGAGGATGTAGCTTTATTAACCTTGACTGCTAATAACAGTTATGCAGGTATGGGTCAGAAATTTACTTTAAGAGGCTGGCAGTCGATAATAATATCAGATGTTTTAGATGACATTTATAGTACGGTTATAACACTTGCGGCTAATAAAAATAGGGCTTTAAAAATTTATCAAAAGAGTACAGATAAGATATTTAAAGATATCGAAGAAGCTTCCTGGTTTGATCTAAAGCAGACATTAAAAGATGAAGCTGCTAAATTGGCAAAAATAGAATTAAAAGAAGATTATGAAAAAGCCAAGAAAGTGGCTCTAACGGGAGAAATTTATGTGAGAAGTGATGAGTTTTCTCGCCGTTATTTAGTTGAAAAACTGGCTGAAAAAATGATTATAACAAAGGTTGCTCCCAGTAATGAATGGTTATATTATGTTGACTACCTTTTTGACGAGGGAATATCAAATACTGATGTAGGATTTTTAAAGATAATAAAGCATAAATTGAAGTCTTTTGTGCAGCGCAGAATGGACATTACCATTAAAAAGATTTTGTCTGAGTCTGGTTTGTGTGAATATAAGGTTACAAATATAGATGAAATAGTGCAATCAACAGAGGGTGTTATGTCTCCTAAGTTAACTGGAGAAGCAATATTAACGATAGGTGGGACAGTAGATGAAATAGTAGATGATGTTGATGGGGTTATCATTATAGGTCCTTTTGGATGTATGCCTCATCGTGTGGCCGAATCTATTTTAAATTCGTCTTTAGAAAAACAAAAATTTAAAGTTGCGGAAGATGAGAAAACAAAAAAGGTTATTGAAAAGTTTTCATCATTACCTTTCCTTGCTATTGAGGTTGACGGCAGTATATTTACTCAGGTTATAGAAGCCAGACTAGAATCATTTTGTCTGCAGGTAGAAAGAATCAATGAATATAAAAATAGTTTGACTATTTAAATGGAATTTTATATAAATAGTTGTTCGTTTTATTCTTGATATTAATTTCTTGTTTATAATATTATAGGATGTTATAATTTTAATATAGAAAAGAAAGAGAAAAGGAAGAAATTTGCAAAGGAAGATCAAAAATGGGATTAGAAAATGTAAAATGGAAAAGGTACTTATTATTTGTTTCAGTATTTATTATTATAGTATTTTCATTAAAGATATTTATCTTTACACTAACCCCTTTCTTTCTAGCCTTAATAATAACTTTGATAATTGATAAACCGGTTTGCCTTTTATCAAGAAAAATACCAAGAAATATTGCTGTATTATTTATGATATTAGTTGTTATTACTATTATGATCTTGCTTTCGGTTGTTTTAATTACAAATACCGTTTATGAATTAATTTACTTGTCAAAATATTTACCGCAATATCGGGATCAAATTGTTGATTATGTTGACGAATTTCTCTTAAGGCAACAAGAATTATTTGACCGGATGCCAGATATTGTTTCCAATATTTTAAGCAGAATCATGGATAATATTTATCAACGTGGAGAAGATTATATTTCAAATATGATTAACTGGTCTCTCAATATCACATTATATATACCTGCTTATATTATAATATTACTTTTTACAATTATTACGACATTTTTTTTAAGTAAGGACAAAAAAGTAATATTAAAATATCTGACTTCGAAACGTAAAATATCGAAGATTTTAAACTCCAATATAATAAATGATATTTTTAGTTATTTAAAAGTCCAACTCCTAATTATAACTAATACAACGGTATTAACAGGTATTACCTTTGCGATTTTAGGATATCCCTATGTGATCCTGCTCGCATTTTTAAGTGGGATATTAGATCTAATACCTGTAATAGGACCTGGAGCTATATTATGGCCTTTAATTATCTATAATATATTAATTAATAATATTAGGAATGTTTTGATAATATTTATTTTATATATTATAGTTACCAGTGCCAGACCATTTTTTGAAAGCAAAATATTGGGTAAAAATATTGGTGTCCATCCTATTATACTTCTTTTTGGAATTTATGTTGGCCTGATGACTATGGGTTTACAAGGTATCATTATAGCACCAATTTCTATTATAATTTTTAAGGCCCTATTAAATACGGGTTTTTTAACTTTAGAAGAAAGGTAATAAAGTTATTATTCAATGTATTATATTAATACCTGATATTTAGTTTAAATATACCTCTTTAATGAGGTATTTTTAACTAAAAAGAAGAAGAATATTATTTATATATAATTAGAAACACAATTAAAGGATTTATTGAGGTCAAATAATAATACTTTTATTTTATAAAAAAATAATTTTAGAGGTGTATTTTATGGCTAAATTAGTAAGCTTTCTTTATAAGTTGGCAAGAAAAGCTAATGATGTTGAAAAATTGTCTAGTGGTAGTCCCAAAAAAATAGCCAAAAGAGCTAAAAATAAAGTTATTGGTAAAAGTATTATGAAAAAAATAATGAAATAAGGAGTGGTTTTATGAAAGAGATAATAGATGAAAGGAAAATTGGAGAAAAATTGAGTGTAGGTGTTCAGTCGGACAAGGATGAAATTGGTTTATTTATTGCTTCAGAAGATGTTTCGGCTACCTGTGCTTTTCGAATCAAAGAGTGGAAAAAATTTGTAAAAGCCATTAAAGATGCAGATAAAAGGATCTAATTATAATTATTGGTTGGTTCTTTAAAAAATGAACATCGAGGTTGCATATCAAATAGTGATTTAAAAAGAAATTCCTCCATCTAAATCAAGGTGAGTTTAGGTGGGTTTTTTGTTGTGTATATACAGATTTTAATAATCTTAATATAAAGCTATACTTAATATATAGAGTATAAATTATATTTGACATTAGGATATATATTATTTAAACTAATAATGTAATTTATATAAAGGAGGATCAATGATGGCAAATTATCATAATGATAATATCTACGACAATGATGATTATAATTACATCAATTTATTAAAGAAATTTTATAAACATTATATCAAAGATCGCAAGTTTAAATATTTTTCCATACAATTTCTACACATGGTAGGAGCTTTATTAGCTTTAATACCTCCTCTTATAATCAAAAAAATTATTGATTATGCTATTCCAAGTGGTAATTTCAACAATATACTTATTTTAGTTTTATATGCTTTAGCAGTATATTTAAGTGCTAACATCATAAGATATGTAAGAGTTTTTTATGGTCATAAATACGCGCAGTATATAACGCGCGATATGCGTAATGATCTATATAATCATTACCAAAACTTATCAATGAACTTTCACGATAACAAGAAAACGGGAGAACTAATGTCCAGAATTATAGATGACCTGAATCGCTTACAGGAGTTTGTCCACCATGGACCTGAAGCACTAATTACTTCATTTGTACTAATTGTTGGTACCGTAATTATATTATTTTCGATGAGTGTAAGACTGGCGTTTATGAGTTTAATATTTACCCCAATATTATTAATATTCGGCTACCTATTTATGAAAAAGATGCACAAGGCTTTCAGGAAAACCAGAGAAAATAAGGCATCTATGAACGATAAACTGGAAGATAACCTAGCAGGAATAAAGGTAATAAAGGCTTTTAATAATGAAGACTATGAAATGGAGAGATTTTCTGAAAAAAATGAAGACCATGCTCAGGCCAGGATGGTTGCGATAAAATATATCAGTATATTAATACCTGGCTCAAGAATGTTGAATGTCTTTGGAATTTTGGCTATCCTTGGTTATGGGGGTTATTTAACTTCTATTGAGGTTATCAGTGTGGGTACTATTGTAGCTTTTTACGGCTATCTTGAAAGATTTAGAGAGCCTTTACTCAGAATGGTACAAATGGCAGAGGGTTTAAGCAGATTCTTCGCAAGCATTGAAAGATTTTTCAACCATATTGAAATTATCCCTGATATTAAAAGCAAGCCTGGCAAAATACCTGCAAACAATATTCAAGGACATGTAAAATTTGATAATGTTAGTTTTTCTTATGATCAGGAAGAAGTTTTAAAAGGTATTAATTTGGAAGTTGATGCCGATCAAACTATTGCTCTAGTGGGTCCAAGTGGAGCGGGCAAGACAACAATTGTAAGGCTTTTATTAAGACTATATGAAATAGATGAAGGGCAAATTAGTATTGATGGTAAGAATATCCAAAAATATAATATAGAAAGTTTAAGAAATTCCATGGCTATGGTAATGCAAGAAGACTTTCTATTTTCCACAACAGTGGCTGAAAATATTGCATATGGTAGACCAAATGCTCAAAAGGAAAAAATTGTTGAAGCTGCTAAGAAAGCAAACGCACATCAATTCATTACTGAAGAGTTATCTGAAGGGTATGATACCCAAGTAGGTCAGCGAGGAGTTAAGTTATCAGGAGGACAGCGTCAGAGATTATCAATTGCGCGGGCATTTTTGAAAGATCCGAGTATATTAATTTTAGACGAAGCAACCTCCTCAGTTGATTTAGAAACCGAAGAGTTAATACAAGAGGCTATAGAAGAGGTCACACAAAACAGGACAACTTTCATAATAGCTCACAGATTATCAACAATAATTAATGCAGATAAGATATTATTTATTGAAAGTGGAAGATTACTTGAAAAAGGAAATCATCAAGAGCTGATTGACAAGGGTGATTATTATAAGGAATTTTATTCCAAACAGTTTAGTACAGCATAATTGTATTGAATATATTAAATAATTTGCAATATTTTATTAAATTGTTAATTCCAAAGGTTCTTGAATTTTCTTTTGAATATTCTTTTAATGTAGATCTTTGACAATGTATAAAGTTTTATATATAATTATATTAATAAAATATATAAGATCCGATTCGTTTTTTCTGATGAAAGTTTATTTTCTATGAAAAAGCGAACGATAGGGTTGAATATGGAAACATTTCAGCCTCCCGTTTGGAAAGGATTATATAAAGTATTTATAACAAGATGGTTTCTTGTTAACCCCCCTTTCCGGGGTTTTTTTATTGGGTATATCTTATCCAACTAATTCTTTCCCGGGTAAAGATCTGAAAAAATATTAAAAAAGGGGAGATATTAAACATGAAGAAGATATTTTATTCATTTTTTTTACTATTATTTATTACAACCATGATTTTAAACACAGGTGTAATCGCAGATGAAGGTGAGTTTATGATTTCAAATTTAAAAGGAAAAGATATTACTATTAATTTAAAAGAGTTAAAAGAACTACCTATTGTTGAGGAAACTGCTATTTCAGCCGATGAAGGAGATGATAAAAATGTTTATGAGGTAAAAGGAGTTTTATTATCAGATTTATTATCTTCAAAAGGTGTTTCAAAAAATGATCTTAAAGCAATTAGGCTAATAGCCGGAGATGGTTATCAAATAGATGTATCAGAAAATATTTTGAAACAAAGAAAATTAATTTTGACTTTTGAAATAAATGGAGAACCTTTATATGAGAAATCTAAACCTATTAGAGTAATAATACCTAATGAGATGTCTATGTACTGGCTTAAAAACTTAAAAGAAATAAGAATAGTAGAAATGGTTGAAACCGTTAATATAAGATCACTGTATTTTTTAGAAACAGTTGTTTCAGAATTAGAAAAAGTAGATTACACATATTATGAGAGTAAAGATAAAGCTATTAAAATATCAGAATTAATAGAATATATGGATCTTAATACAGATTTGAGATCAGTAAGGTTTATAGCTGCAGATGGGTTTGAAAAAAACGAGTCCCTGAAAGTTTTTGCAGAAGCATATATTAAGATAACTGGTAAAAACGCTCCCCTTTTCTTTTCTCCCGATTTTCCCAAAGGAATGCATATAAAAGATATGTTATTTATTAATTATGGTTCAAAGTCAATTTGTTCAGTTGAACAAGCTAAAAATGTTTTTGATTTGAGAAAAGCAGAAGACATTGAAGGTATTCCAATGAGTGAATTGTTAAAGGAATCAAAACTTTTACAGGCTGATAGATATGAAGTTAAAGCTGTAGATGGTTATTCTGTGGAAGTTAGTGCAAAGGATATGGAAAGTGGTATAGTTTATACAGATGAAAAAGATACAGTACGTATCGTTTTTCCAGATCTGGAAAAACAATACTCAGTGAAGTACTTATATGAGATTAAGCCCTTAGACTAAAAATATAAAAAGCAAAAATTATATAATAACCTGTTTATAAATAAATTTAATATAATAAGATAGAGAGCTCCTTTTTGCCTATCTTTTTTAAAAAAGAATGTTCAATAAAAAAAGGTGCTCTTTTTTCTTGGTTTTTAAAAAAAGATACCTATGGTCATATAAATTGGATTGTTATTATCATAAAATAATTATATATCCATTTTAAGATTAAGTTAAATCTAATCAAAACATCTTTTTTTAAAATCTAATTTCAGACTGTTGATTTGAGGTGTTTGACTTTGTTAAAGAAACTATTGAAAGGATTTTCAATTTTTCATTTAATTATAATAGCACTTATGGCTGGGCTTGGGGTCGCAACTAAACCTATTGTAGTTCCATTAGCTCACATGATAACAGGACCTCTTTATATACCAGGCGGAGTTATAGCTGGTGGTTTTTATATGCTTTGGTTGGTATTAGGAGCGGGAATTATTAAAAAAAGAGGTGCCGCAACTCTTATTTCAACAGTCCAGGCTATTATGATGGTTTCATTAGGGATTTATGGTACACACGGTATCGTCAGTTTTTTTACATATATAATACCTGGCCTGGCTATGGATACTCTGTATTTGTTCTTTAAAGATCCTGCCAAATTGGTACCCTGTTTTTTGGCTGGTATTGTGGCAAATTTAAGTGGGACATTTTTGGTTAATATTGTATTCTTTAGACTTCCTATAATTCCTTTGATACTCGCTTTAAGCAGTGCTTCATTATCAGGTGGAATAGGGGGAATTATAGCCTATAGTATCATTAAGCAATTTAAAAAATTTGATGTATTATAGAGTATAATGTATTTTGCTAACATATTTCTAATTGAGTTAGAGGTGGTTTAATGAATAAATCTAATAAGATTTTATTAGCTTTGTCTATTGTATTATTACTAATTCTTATAGCTACGTATTATTTATTTTTGAGCAAAGACCATTATGTGCCTGATCTTTTTGTGAGAGGGGATATAGAGGATGTAATAAACTTAAAAGAAACCAGTAGTTTTAATCAAGTGAAAATTGAACATAAAGGTAAAAAAATTAAAGTTTATAAACTCGAGGATGTTGTAAATAGAGCCCTACCCTTATCTGAAGAATACGAACTAGTCTTATCTGGTAATGACGGACGCAGGGCTGTAATTGACGGAAAACAACTGAACTTTAGCTATCTTAATTACTCTTCTGAAAATGGCTGGGAGGTTATAAACTTTAATCATCCGATTAGCAGCAATATTAAATTATTAAAAAATATTACTGTAGTAGATAAAAAATCAGATTTTTTTGATAGCCTAACAATTATTACTCAAAGTGAAAACATTATAAAAACAACAGTAGGAGAGCTATTGACTGGTTCATATACAAAAAAACCATTTCTAAGAGGTTCTTCTACTTTAAATGTAGATGGCCAATTATATTCTGTAGATGTTTACTCAGAAAAGAGGGTAATATCTCTTGCGGATTTGGTTGATAGAGAAATTTTGGGAAGGACGGTTATATATAATAAGAAAGGAGAAACTTTAATACACAGGGATGGATTTCTGGAATTAACCAATAATAAAATAAGTTACTTTAATTCTGAAAGTGAGGAATGGTTAGAAGATATAACAGGTATAGTTTTAGATGCACCCTTAACAAGCAATAAAGATGTTTTTTATGATAGCTTGCATTATTTAGAAGCTGGTTATAAAGTTTTGGTTGTTTTGCTAGATGGCTTTGGGTATCATCAATATAATTATTGTTTGGATGAAGAAATTATTCCTTTTATGGCAGAGATTGAGAACTCTTCTCAGGCTATTACATCCTATAAACCGGTTACAAATACTGGTTTAGCAGCTGTCCTGACAGGTAAAGGCCCTCAGGAAAACAAAATTTATTCAAGAGATTTTAAACATATTGCAGTTGATGATATATTTAAAAAAATTTCTAAAATGTCATTGAACAGCGTTTATATAGAAGGTAATATTAAAATATTGAATACTTCAATTGAACCTATATTAAATCCTGATTTAAATCAAAATGGTATTACTGATGATGAAATTTTTAAAAAAACATTAAAACAGATGAACGGCAATGCAAATTTCGTTTTTGTTCATTTTCATGGAATCGATGATATGGGACATACTTACGGTCCCTATGGTGAGAAGACTATAGAAATGATTACTCAATCGGACAGATATATTCAGGAATTAGCACAAAATTGGCCGGGTAAAATTATTATTACTGCGGACCATGGCATGCATTCAATACTAAACGGCGGAGATCATGGTTTGGTTATTTATCAAGATATGTTTGTTCCTTATTTAATTACAGATGGGGGTCTTAAAGATGAATAAAAAAATAATAACCATAATAATAATATTGCTTATTGCTGTTGTGGGTATAACTGCATACTTAAACAGGGGTAATGTGGCCGAAAAGGAAGAAGCCCAAAAACTGGCAAAATTACACTTTAAAGAAAACGGAAATCAAATAGAGACTGTAGATCTGAACTTTATTAAAACTCAGGGAGAAGTTACTTTTAATAAAGGCCTTGATACTAGTGATTCAGGACCGGTTGAACATAGTTTCACAGGAGTGCCTTTAATAAATATACTAGAAGGAGTAGGTATTGATCTTTTAGAAAAAGAACAGCTTATTATCAATTCAGTTGATGGTTATACAGTTGCACTGACAGCTACAGAGGTTTTAAAAGAAGATAATGTTTATATAATTTATAAAAGTGATGGACAGTATTTGAAAACAAAAAAAGAAGGCGGCAGTGGTCCTTACCGGATTGTAATAAAAGATGATAAGTTTGGTCAGAGATGGAGTAAATTTGTAACGGAGGTTAATGTTAAGTGAGTATTGTAATAAAAACTGAAGGTCTGACTTTCAGCTATTCAGAACAGGAGCATAATATATTAGATAATCTCTCTATGGAGGTTAAAAAGGGAGAGATATTAGCCATTTTGGGTTTGAGTGGAAGTGGGAAATCTACACTATGTTATTGTTTAAGTGGCATAATACCCCATGTATACAGCGGTAAACTTTCAGGTGAAGTCAGAATTGATGGCCATTCTACTCAAGAGATGGACATGACTATGATAGCTACCAAACTGGGTATTGTTTTTCAGAATCCCGAAACCCAGTTGTTTTTTCCCATGGTTGAAAGTGAACTGGCTTTTGGTCCTGAAAACCTATGTATTGATAGGGATGAGATAAAAAAGAGAATAGATTTAACACTTGATCTTTTAAATATAAAAGAAAAAAGAAATGAAAAAACAGGACATTTATCTGGTGGGCAAAAACAATTGATAGCTTTAGCTTCTGTTTTAACATTAAAGCCCAAGATATTAATTTTTGATGAAGTCATGTCACAGATAGATGAGAAAGGGAAAAATGCCATTAAGGATATTATATTACAATTAAAAAAAGAAGGTAAAACAGTAATCATGGTTTCCCACAACTTAGATAACATTGATATTGCAGATCGTATAATGACATTGAAAAATGGGAGGTTAAAGCGATTTGAAGAAAGCTTATAGAGATAATGAAGCTTTTATAGAAATAAAAGACCTGACATTTTCTTATAAGAAAAGCCCTGTGATTTTGAATAATGTCAGTATTTCTTTTTATAAAAGTGAAATTACCGCTATCATTGGTCCAAATGGTTCTGGGAAAACCACTTTAGGTAAATTAATGAGTGGAATTCTGTCTTCTGAACAGGGTTCAGTCTTTCTAGAAGGAACAAATATTAAAGGAATAACTTTGGGTAATATTGGCAAAAAAGTGGGATATCTTTTTCAACAACCTGAAAGGCAACTATTTAATCCTACAGTAAAAGAGGAAATAGGTTTTGCTCATCTTTTTATGGGAGAGCCTAAGGATAAAGTAGATAAAAAAGTATCAAAAATCATTGAAGAATTATCACTTCAGGGTTTAGAAAATTCTTCTCCCTATAAGATCAGCAGAGGAGAACGGCAGAGAGTTGCTCTTGCAGCAATATTGATCAATGAACCCTCTTTTTTAATATTAGATGAGCCGACTACTGGTTTAGATATGATAAAAAAAGATAAGCTATCTGAAATATTAAAAAACCTTCAGCAACAGAACATAGGTATGGTAATAATCAGTCACGATAAAAGTTTTATTAAAAGTAATGCTGATCGGACTTTAGAAGTATCTGGTGGTGAGATTAATGAAGTTTGATCCCCGTACTAAGCTAATAATGGTTTTTTCTTTATCTACTTTAGCTGTTTTTGTTATAGATATATATTTATTGTTGGTTGTTTTACTAATTTCAATCGTTGTTTCCAATTATTTTAAAGAAAATTGGGATTTTCTAAAAAGAACAAAAAAATTTATAACATTATTGATAGGAATTGTCTTAATTCAAAGTATTTTCTCACCGGCTGGAGAAATATTACTATCAATAAATAATTTTACGATTCTTACTACAGGAGGATTGGCTAAGGGGATTAGAGTTATACTGAGAATGCTCATTATTATAATTTCTGCAACTATTATGACGGGATCTTCTCCTCGTGAAATTATACAAGCATTAATTCAATGGAAAGTTCCCTATGAAATTGCTTTCATGGTTTCACTGTCAATAAGATTTATACCTATTCTGGGAGAGGAAGCAAAAGATGCCTTTACAGCTATTCAACTGAGAGGGGTAGAAATTGATAAGTTGAACCTGACTAAAAGAATTAAAATTTATTCATATATGTTTATGCCTGTATTATCAGGCGTGATACACCGTGCGAAAGAATTATCTACATCTTTAGAGGCCCGGGCATTTAGAGCTTATCCGGATAGGAGTAGCTATATAAAGTTAGAATTGGCAAGAAAAGATTATTTAATAATGTTTGTCAGTACTTTATTTACTATTTCAATTCTTGGGATATATATAATAATGGGGTGAAAAAAATTGAAAGTTTTTTCTGTGTTTGGAATCAGTAAAACTGGTAAAACTACAACAATTGAAAATATTATAAGGGAATTAAAAAAAAGAAGATATACAGTGGGTTCGGTTAAGGAGATTCATTATGAAGACTTTTCAATAGACACAAAAGGAACAAATACAGATCGACATGGCAAGGCCGGAGCAGAGCCAGTTACTGCTCGTGGTTATTATGAAACTGATATCCTTTACAATGAGAAATTATCTTTGGATAAGATTTTAAAACATTATTCTCAAAACTATGTTATATTGGAAGGAATAGAAAAAGGCAATTTCCCCAAGATATTAACGGCCAGTTCTTTAAAGGAAATAGATAAAAGGTTGGATGAAATGGTTTTTGCGATATCAGGTAAGATCTCCAATCAAATTGACGAATATAAAGGTATACCGGTGATTAATGCTGTAAAAGAAACGGAGTTACTAGTTGATTTAATTGCTGAAAAGGTTTATGAAAAGTTGCCTGATTTTCCACCTGAATGCTGTACAGCTTGTGGTTATAGTTGTAGAACATTGGGTAAAAAGATATTAAAAGGGGAAGCTAAAAGAGATGACTGTATAATTTCTAAAAGCAATATTAAACTTAACATAGATGGTAAAGAGGTTGATATGGTACCCTTTGTCCAAAAATTATTAAATAATGCTGTCTTAGCAGTAGTAAGTGAGTTGGAAGGTTATGAAAAATATTCTTCGATTGAGGTACAAATAGGTGGAGAAACAATAAAGGAAGAACTAGCAACTGAAAATGATAACATATAAATTTAGAGATGAAAATAAAACTGATATTCATAGATGAGAATATAATCTTTATATTTTAATTATGGATAATTAGTTAATAAGATCAAGGATGATTATTCTATGAATAAAATTATTAAAATTGATCAAGAAAAGTGCATTGGTTGTGGGCAATGTATGTCTGCGTGTCCTTTTGATGCTATTGAAATAAAAAATGATAAAGCATTCGTAGTATCAGCTAAGTGCAGGGGCTGCAAACAGTGTATCAGAATGTGTTCTGTAAGAGCAATTAGTATTTAAAGTGCAATAATATTATATATGTTTTTTTTAAAAGGCCCCTGTTATTTTAAAAATATAAAAAAATATCAAAATTAAAACTTGTCAATAACTCTCACAAGGCTTTCAATTGATTTTACATTATCAAGGTTTTTAAGTTCTATCATCGACTTATTTATATATTTTTCCTTGACGGGGTGTGTAATTAAAACAAGAGGCACAACCGGTGTAAGTCTATTTTTTTGTAGTACAGAAGCCAAACTGACTTGATTATCTCCTAAAATCTTAGTAACCTGTGCCATTACACCAGGCTTATCATTGACCAAAATACGTATATAAAACAGATTATTTATCTCGTTTACATCAACGATCTTTTCTTTTTGGAGTGCTTCATTTGAGTATATATTTGATCTATTATAATTGATATCAGCAGCAGTTTGAATAATATCTGCAACTACAGCACTAGCTGTGGGCATTTGACCGGCGCCTTTTCCATAAGACATAATATCTCCCACTGTATCTCCATGCAGATATACTGCATTATATACATCATTGACAAGGGCTAATGGATGACTTTTAGAAATAAAAGCAGGATGAACTCTTATATCCAAGCCTTTTTCTTCTTTTTTAGCGATCGCTAATAATTTAATTACATATCCCAATTCATCAGCTAGAATAATATCGGTTAAACTAATATTTTTAATTCCTTCTGAATAGACAGAACTTATATCAATTAAAGTTTCAAATTTTATAGAGGCCAGAATTGCAATTTTATAAGCAGCATCCAGTCCACTGATATCAGAATGGGGATTTCTTTCTGCATAACCTAATTGCTGTGCTTCATTTAATACGTCTGCATATTCTCTACTTTCTTCGGCCATTTTAGTTAAAATATAATTTGTTGTACCATTTAAAATACCATAGATGTTTTCTATTTCACTGGCTACTAAAGATTCTTTTAAGGGTCTTATTATAGGGATACCGCCTGCTACGCTGCCTTCAAAACTAATTTGTGTATCATATTGATGGGCGGTTTTTAAAATTTTGCTACCATATTTAGCAATTATTAACTTATTAGCAGTAACTACACTTTTATTATTCTTAAGAGCTTTTAACACATATTGATAAGCTGGATTTTCGCCTCCAATAAGTTCAACAATTAAATTTATATTGGGGTTTTCTATTATATCTGCCGGATCTTCTGTTAAAAGGTTTTTGTTTATATCCAATTCTCTGTCTTTATTTTTATCATTAACTAATATTTTTTCAATTATTACTTTAGTGCCAACTTTTCTTTCAACCTTTATATTGTTTTTACTTATTATTTTATAAACCCCCGAACCTACAGTTCCTAGGCCAAGGAGACCTATTTTTATCATTACCTATTCCTCCTTCACGATTCCCTTTTCATACATTTTATACTTTTTTTGCCTATATGTCCATAATTATACGAAATTAATTAAAACAGAAGTAAAGGTTTATATATTGTAATTTTGTAGATATTGTTCACATATTATTATATGGTACTTATCGTTTCAAGTTGGGCAAAATATATTTTAATTTTTTGGATAACACTGTTTTACCTTGAGTTTCAAATAATCTAGATCATGGTATCCAAAAGCTGTTCTTTTAATTTCTTTGACATTATTTTTTACACCTTCTAATATTGAAGTATGAATTGAATGAATTGCATAACCAACAATCTCATAACAGTATTTATCTATTTTTTGTTGAAAATATTTTTAGTTTGTTTGCTTCTTTTTCTTTTAGATTTTCTCTGTTTTTCAAAAGCAGCCATCTGATGTGTTTGTAAACTTTGTATTCAGGGTTGTCTTTTAACTTATTACGTTGTTCACCGTAGTTATTTGAACGCATAAAATTATATCACATGTTCAAATATAGTTCCAATTACTGCTCTCGGCATCATTTTATGTCTGGATTTTTAAATTATATATAAGTAAATATAAGAAATTAACCGGGAGCGTGGTGACTTCCGGTTTTGTTAGTTTGACGGGCATATATTAAATCTTTAAGGTGGAAGTCCTGAATCCCGAAGGCGATATAGGGATTAGCTGAGAGCAAGGGTGTCCTCCGTGAGGAGGAATCTGAAGGAAGCTTAAAGCGAAATTTCGGTCTGAGGTATGAGGTATACGAATCACAGTTGAGGCCTATGGTAGTAGGATAAGTTTGCTAAACAAAACGAAGTCCGTATCGTCCGAAAGCTACTGGGGTAAATGTGGCAGATATATGAAATAAAAGAGTTAATATT
>JAGXLU010000076.1 GCA_018334565.1 Halanaerobiales bacterium
AATATCTGCTAAAATGGTTTGAGCAGCGAAAGCAATCGCTATACCGCCGATTCCAAGGCCTGTTATTAACCCTCTGATCTCAATATTTAAGTTATCTAAAATAAATAAGATTGCAATCAACCATGTTACCAGTCTTACTATAAAAACAGATACTGTAAAAACAGTATCCTGAGCCTGGCTGCTCTGTTTTTTCTCCCAGTATTTTTTCATGGTATATATTATTATATCTTGGATTAGTAATGTTACATATAATACAAAAAGCAGGATAAAGAATATATCTATAATTCTTTCAATAGGAACAATTAAATTAAGCCTAGTTATTGCAATAAATATTAAGACAAAATATGTCATAGGTAAAATTCTCTTATTAAGAGTTTTATAAAAAAAATCTCCAAAACTAAACGAAATTTTTTTTATCCTTTTCTGCAGACTTTCAAAAAATAAATACTTAACAGTCTTAATAATAAAAAAACCTATAACTACTATTAAAATTGAAAGTAGGTAACTATAAACAGTATTATTTAAAATGACATATTGTAATATACCATTTTCCATAATTATCAACCTCACATTTTTAAGATTTTAATTTTGTAGTACAATTAGGACATCTGACAGCTTTTATATTGATATTTGAATAACAATAAGGACATACTTTGGTATCTGGAGCTGCTTCTATTTCTTCTTCTTTTTTTCTCTCCTTTAACTTATTATAATAATTTATAACCAAGTAAAGAACAAATGCAACAATAAAGAAATCTAGCAAAGTATTAATAAATAATCCATACTTGATAATGGGAACACCAGCAGCTTCTGCCTCAGCTATGCTTTCGAATTCTTTCTGGCTAAGATTAATGTATAAATTAGAAAAACTAACCTTGCCGATTATTAAACTTATAGGAGGCATTAATATATCATTTACAAATGAGGTAATTATCTTATTAAATGCAAGACCTATAATTATTCCTACAGACATTTCTATCACATTACCTCTTAAAATAAACTTCTTAAACCCCTTTAGCATTATAGATACTCCTTTCTTAATTAAAAAGTAATAATTTTATAACCCCTTTGAAGATAATCAAACAAACTAAGATATCTTGATAATAAATTACATATATTCAGTCTTTGTTTTTCTGCCGATCTCAATGAACCAATTTTATTTTAACATACTCTGCATACACAGTCGATTAAACTTGTCTCTCTCCATCCTATATAAATTATTGAACTGATGATCTGGTTCATACATCAATTTAATCTGTTTTGTTGCACTAACTTTTATTACCAAACGCTTATCAAATTTTTTTCAATTTCTCCGCATTTAGAAGTAAATTGACAATAAATTGCCCCATCATTAAAAGCTAAAATCAGAAGTTTAGGGTTATTATACATTATTATTTTCCCACCAAAAATTTTTAAAAAAATAATTTAAAATCATAATACCACTATAATTCAAAAAAATCAATGTATCTTTATAAAATTTATTTATATTTATTTGATTATATGAGATATCGATAAATATTTAAAGTAAACAAGAGTATAATAAACCTAATTTAATATATTGAAAGTATTACTGTGTTGACATTTTTTTTTATATACACTATAATAAAACTAGGCTCCAAGGAATCCCTAAGAGGATTTATTCCTAGTAACAATCTTTATCGAAGTTAAGTTTGAACAAGAAGGTCTGGATTTTAAATTGGAGGTTAATGAGAGAAATTTGTTAATAAGTAGAACTGAAAAGTTCTAAAATTGGTAAATAAGTTCTACATTGACTGAAGAAGATTTAAAAAAAGGATTTTCAAAAGTTAGATTAACTTCGATCTAAAAAAGGAGATTGGGAAAAGAATAAAAAATCGAAGAAGGTTCGTTGGAGCCTTTTTTTATCCCAAAAATTCTGCTATATAAGGTAAATTCCTGTATTTCTCCTTATAATCCAATCCATAACCAATTAAAAATTGACTCCCCATTTCATATCCTCTATATCTAATTGGCAAATCGACTAATCTCTGATTTGTACAATCTATTAACACACAGAGATTTATACTATTTGGCCTTCTCGGTCGGAGGCTTTTTAAAATATAGCTATGTGTTAGACCAGTCCTTATGATATCTTCAATAACTATAACATCCCTATCTCTTATGCTTAAATCAAGGTCTTTTGTTATCTTTATTTTTTCTTTTTCTCCTGAAGTTGCTTTAAACCTACCAAATGACAAAAAATCTATATTATGGTCTATATTAAGCAGTCTACTCAAATCTGATAAAAAATAAATTGAACCTTTAAGAATGCCGACCAATAGAGGTTCTTTATCTTTATAATCTTTATTTAAACTATCTGCAATATCTTTTACCCTTTCTTCTATTTCTGTCTTACTAATAATAATTTTTCCTATGTTATCTTTATTCATTTTTTTCACCTACATTTTCTTCTTTGTGGATATCATTAACCCCAAATCTTTTTAAAAGTTTATGATAATCTTTTTTATATACAATATTTATACTTATATCAGGATATAATTCTTGTAATAATTTAACCTTTTTGTTTTTCTCTGTTACATATTTTTGCTTCATAGTAGTAATCTCTATATAAGTGTCAAATTCCGGTAGATAAAAATCCGGTCTAAACCCCAAAGAAATATTTCCTTCTGCGTCCCATTCTAAAGGAAATTCAGAGGGCTCATAATCCCACTGTATGTTATACATATCCAATATATCTGCAAAATCTTTTTCGCTTTCATGAACAAAATCAATATTTTTATTACCACTCTTTTCAGCTGATAATTTTTCATTTTTTTTGTAAAGAGGTTGGGGCTTTTCTTTTTTCATCTCAGAAATATGTATTATTAAGTTAACGGATTCTTGAACATCTAAACCATCTGTGTTGATACTTATATGATATAAGGATACATTTCCCCAATCTTCATTAAATAGCCTATGAACATATCTCCTGTGCTTTCTATCACTTAAATCAATAGTACGAACAGCCTGTTCATGGTTGATATTGTATTTATTCATAACTCTTCTAATTCTTCTTTTTTCTGAACATATAACCTTTATGTGTATAGCATGTGCATAATCTTTAAAAATAATCTGCGAACCCAATCCCAAGATGACAAGGCTTTCTTTTTCTGCTGTTTTTTTTAATCTATCAATTATATATTCTTTAAAAGTTTGACCAGTCTGGCAAGCTCTCAGATAATATTTAGAAGTCTCTTTAAGCATATGAAGATCATGTTCATCAGCTACTTCCGGCAGCCAATTTTCAACAACATAATCCCTCGTTATTAATCTTATACCTAATTTATCTGCCAACTCAGAAGCAATTTCGTCTCCTAAGCTGGAGGTCTGTCTTGATATGGTAATTGTAAGCACAATTATCCTCCTCTTATACAACAACTTATGTAATAAATTCTTGATAATCATAAATATTCCTTTTTAAAAAATTAATCCCCCCAATTAAGAGGGGCTTTAAAATTACACATTAATAATTCGACCAACTCCGCCTTGAATCCATTTATCAGGATATCTATTCTTGATTTGCACCTGTTTTTTGGTACAGTGAGTTCCACAAACATATTCAACATTTTCTAACATTTCATATTTATCAAACCCGTGTAATCCACCTATCAAATATTTTATCTTACCATATTTATTAGCTTCAGTTAAAATGTTTTCTACTTTTGAGTGGGCACAGCCTGATATTATAGTTACTTCATTTTCTTTTTTAATTATTAAACTCTGCTCAATATTTTTGAGTTCTCCTGTACTATAAACATCTTCAAAAATCTCAATTGCATCATCAACTGCTATTACTTTATGCTCTGATTTAAATTTGAAAGAAATAGGAATATATGTCTTGATATTTTTATTAATTTCAAGAAGTTTTTCTAATCCTCCTGTATGGTCATTATGGTAATGAGATATGAAAATAATGTCAATATCATCAGGGGTCACCTTCATTTTCTCCATGTTATTTAGTAAAATATTGGCCTTCGTTCCAGTATCAAATAGTATTTTGGGTTTATTTTTTATCTCAATAAAACAGGAGAATCCATGATCAGATTCTAAGCCTTTTTTATAAACAGTGTTATCATATAATATTGTTATCTTCAAAAGAAAACCAACCTCCTTATTCACTTATTTTAACCTGATATAACTTAGTTATGATCTGGATAATCATCTTCTTTTTAACTAAGTTATTAATCCACTTATTTAAAATTTCCTTTCTTCCATAAAAGGCCCCGGCCATTTGTCCTGTTACAGCTGCAACTGTATCTGTATCACCGCCTAAGTTAATAGCTTTTTTGATAGCCGCTGCAAAGTTGTCAGTCTGATAAAAACTCCATAAACTTGCTTCTAGAGTATTTAAAACAAATGCATCTGAGATTATGTCCTTTTTTTCTTTGAATTTATAATTTCCTTTAACTTTATCTAAAACACGTTTATCTAAGTCTAGTTTTTTAAAGGAACTCTCCAGTAAATATTCTTTACTCTTGTTTTTTAAAGCATGGTAAATAAAAGCACCTAAGAACTTACAGGAATCAGCTGCCATAATATTATTATGAGTTGATAGAGAACTCATTTTTGCATAATAAACAGCCTTATCAAAATCATTACAAAAATAAAGTGGTACAGGAGCTAACCTCATTAAACTGCCATTACCGGCTGCATATTCTCTTTCGGGAGGAAGTGTGCTTTTCTTAATAAAATCTGTGATTGCTAAACTTGTATTTCTACCTATTTTAAAGGCCCTTTCTTTTGAACTAAGATGACCATGTTCAAACCACTCAGCATATTTGTTTAACTGGCTTTTTAAATTAAAACCATCATCTATTAAACTTTCAGCAAGGCAGAGTGCCATTGAACTATCATCAGTCCATTGACCAGCCTTTATGTTGTCTGTCCCAACCCTTTTCAATTCACCATTAAATTGAAATTCGCCCCTCTGCATTCCCTCATAAGGAGCACCTAAAGCATCTCCTACTATTAAACCTAAAAATGCACCCACAAATTTGTCCTTCATTTTACAACCTAACTCCCCTCAAATAGTAATTGATATATTAAAACGGTTCTTCTCTAAAATAGTTGGTGAAATCATAAAAATTATTGATATAAAATTGTTTATATTCC
>JAGXLU010000036.1 GCA_018334565.1 Halanaerobiales bacterium
AATATCAGGTACTGTTTTATAAAATCATTTATGTACTAATAATAATCGTTATTATTAAGTCAAATAATTATTAGAATACTCTCAAGTACATTTAATCATTTTTAATTATTTGTCTTAAAGCATTTAATAGTTCTTGATTATTTTTTGTATTACGAATCTGTTTGATAAAAGTTTCCATTATATCATAAGGTCTGGATTGAGCAATTTGTTTCCTTAAGCCCCACATTACATCCAACTCGTCTTCATCAAGAATTAACTCTTCTTTTCTCGTGCCTGACTTCTGTATATTGATAGCAGGGAAAATACGTCTTTCAGCTAATTCTCTGCTCAAATGTAATTCCATATTACCAGTTCCCTTAAACTCTTCATAGATAACATCGTCCATTCTACTACCCGTTTCAACTAAGGAAGTAGCTAATATGCTCAAACTTCCCCCTTCTTCGATATTTCGGCCTGCTCCAAAAAAACTTTTGGGAAAATACATAGCAGAAGGATCAAGTCCACCTGATAAAGTTCTCCCACTAGGTGGAACTGTGATATTTGAAGCCCTAGCTAACCTTGTTATACTATCAAGTAAAACAACTACATCATTTTTATGTTCAACCAATCGCTTTGCCTTTTTTAGAAATAACTTTGCGACCTGTATATGCTGTTCAGGTGCTTCGTCAAAGGTTGAACTTATAACCTCTGCATCAACCGATCTCTGCATATCCGTAACCTCTTCCGGCCGCTCATCTATAAGTAATATCATTAACTTTACACTGGGATAATTATGTCTTATGCTGTTAGCAATCTTTTTTAAGAGTACCGTTTTACCGGCCTTAGGGGGTGACACAATAAGACCACGCTGGCCTTTCCCTATTGGTGCTATCAAATCCATAAGCCTGGTCGAAACATCTTGTTGATTATATTCTAATCTAAGTCTTTCACGAGGATAAAGCGGGGTTAAATCTTCAAAATATGCCCTCTCAGTAGCTTTTTCAGGATCCTGATAATTAACCGCCTCAATTCTTAATAAAGCAAAATATTTTTCATTTTCCTTTGGTTCACGAACCTGCCCGGACACTACATCACCCGTTCTTAAATCAAATCTCCTAATCTGAGAGGCTGATATATATATATCATCACTGGAAGGCACATATTTAGAAGGCCTTAGAAAACCATAGCCTTCATTAGGAATTATATCCAATACTCCTTCCGCAAATATATTCCCCCCTTTTTCAGTTTCATTCTTCAAAATAGCAAAAATCAAGTCTTTTTTACGCATGGTAGTATAACCAGAAATATCCAGCTCTTTAGCTAAATCATGTAGTTCGGTTATTGTTTTCTTTTCTAACTCACTAATATTTAACAAATTGTATTACACCTCTCTTTTAGAAATTAATTAAACTCTCACATTTTTATATTTATAGCGAAACACCCAGTTCAAATAAAAGATAAAAACCTAATAAGTATACTATAAAAACAGCAATTGAATCCCAGCCCATACCCATAAATGTTTTTTTCGATTTATAAAATAATCCCGTTATAAATATGGAAGCCATGATGATTCCTATGGACGCTGTAATTAAATGCAGCATTTTAACAGAAGCCAGTATATAACCATCCCTATAAAAAATATCTGCAAAGAAAATTATACTCATATTAAATATATTACTACCCAGAACATTGCCGGCTGCCATATCATAGGCTTTAATTTTAACTGCAGAAATAGCTGTCACAAGCTCAGGTAGTGAGGTTGCTGCTGCCACAAGGATACTTCCAATAAATGTTTGATCTATCCCTGTTATAGTAGCTATCTTATCTGCTGTTATTGCTAGCCTTACCCCAGCATAAATAATGATTACCGCACATGCGGTAAATCCAAGTACTGCTTTATTTAAAGAAATGTTTAAAAAAGGGGCTTCTTCCCTTATATTATCATCAAGCGGGTTTTTCTTCTCAAATCTCAATATTAAAAACATAGCAATAAAATAAGTAAGGATAAGAACTATACTATCAATACCGACTCCCATTATTCCTATACTATAATTTGTGAAGTTTGCGATTATTATGGAAATTACAACAAGCGCTGAAAGCAATATACCCCAAGAACCGGTCATTACATGTGAATAATTTAAATTGAAGGAAAGAGGAAACTCATTATTGTGCATTATATCTATTATGCCTAAGATGAGCAGATTAAAAGTGTTACTGCCAAAAGCATTACCAACTGCTATATTGGGAGCATTTACATAAGCAGAAGTAGAACTGGTTACTAATTCGGGAAGTGAGGTGGCCATTGCAATCAAAACAACCCCAATAACTGCTTGTCCCAGTCCGGTTTTATCCGCTATTAGATCTCCAAATCTAGAAAGATAAGTTCCTGATAATATAATTAATATAGCCATTATTAGAAATTCTATCCAGATATTTAGCATATCTTACTCCTCTCAATTAAATATATCAGGAAGGATATTACTTATGGTGAGAAAAAAGAAGGTGAACCTCTCCACCCAATACAGTAGCTTGGATGAAGTTTTCTTGGCTATTTTAGATAAAAAGAAGTAAGCAGATTTTGGTTACCTCCATAAAAATATATTTAAGCTCTGTTTTCACTACCTAAAACTTTGATTTTTTCTTTGACCTTTGCCTTTATTGCATCTCTGCCTGGACCACAGTATTTCCTGGGATCATATAATTCAGGCTCATTATCTAATAATTCTCTAATCTTTGCGGTGAAAACCTGTTGAAAAGCAGTGTTTACATTTACCTTATTTATGCCCATTGTCACTGCTCTAATTACATCTTTTTTAGGTACACCTGAAGCACCATGTAAAACGAGTGGGAAATCTAACCTTGCTTTAATTTCTTTTAACCGTTTAAAATCCAATTCAGGTTTACCTTTATACACTCCATGTGCAGTTCCAATTGCAATAGCAAGCGCATCTACCCCAGTTTTTTTCACAAATTCTTCTGCTTCATCAGGCTCTGTAAAACTAGCATCTTTTTCATCCACCTCAAGATCATCTTCAGCACCACCAATTTGACCTAACTCAGCTTCTACGGTTACTCCCACACTATGAGCTGCTTTGACAATTTCTTTGGTTAATCTTATATTTTGTTTTAAGGGGTATTTAGAACCATCAAACATCACAGAACTAAACCCATTTCTGATACAATCCATAATTACATCATAATTGCTGCCGTGATCTAGGTGCAAAGCAACCGGTATTTCAGTCTCTTTAACAGCCGCCTCAACCATGTTGACAACATAATCCATTCCAATATATTTGATAGCACCTTCACTAGCTTGTAAAATTAAGGGTGATTTAGCTTCCTCTGCAGCCCAAATGATACCCTGTAAGAATTCCATGTTATTAATATTAAATCCGCCCACAGCATAATATTCTTTGTCGGCCTTTTTTAAAATATCTGCCATCGGTACTAAATCCATTTTTATTCCCCCTTATATTTATTATTAGACCAACCACTTTTGGTCATACTTGTATTGTTAATAATGATTTTATCCTTATTTTTAATTTCATTTAATTGTTCTTCTGTTTCTGCAAATATGTTGAGAGTACTACCGCAATTTCTACATTTCAACTCTATTTTATTAAAATATAACTTAACATCAATATCATCACTACCGCATTCGCAATATAACTTAGACAAAGTGGCTCGATCGTGCACGATATTAAATACTTCCAGTAATAATTCGGGTTTTTGATAATCATTTAATCCAAGTTCATCTGCCATAATTTCCAGCTCATTTTTTTGTTTATTTAATTCATCATCAATTAAGTCCGAAGGCCCATAAAATCCAATCTCCAGACCTGTTTCGAGACATTTAATTTGATCGATATAATGAAAAGACCAAAATTTTTTTTGATCAAATAACCTTCGGTGATGTCCATCACATAATACACAATTGTATTCAAATTGCAGGTGCTTTTCACCTTTCTTTTTAATTCTGGCTTTTGCACAACCACAGGAGCATTTTAAATTCAAAAAATGACCATTACGGAGCTCAAAAATATTAATTTTTGTTTTTTCTAGTCTTCCACATTTATGACAGCATAAGGCTAACTCAATAGTTTTATCGAGCAACATAAGTTATCCTGTTTATATATAACAGGACTCACCCCCTCAAATTAATAATTCGCTGATTAGCTCTAAATTCCTCCATTATATAGAAAAAAGACAGTGCTTGAGGTGGTGAGTTATTTTTTTAAATCACAGCAATTGCTTCAATTTCCACATTTACTCCTTTTGGCAAAGCAGCTACTTCAACAAAAGCTCTAGCGGGAGGATTCTCACTAAAGTATTTACCATAAACCTGATTGATTTTATTAAAATTTGCTATGTCGTCTGTATAAACTGTGGCTTTAACTACATTTGAAAAATCTCCGCCTGCCTCTTCTAATATGGCTGACAGGTTTGTTAAAACTTGTTCAGTCTGCTCTGTAATATTTGTTAATATTAAATCTCCATCTAGATTCAAAGGAATCTGCCCACTTATATAAACAGTACTACCACTTTTAACTGCCTGAGAATAACTACCTATAGCAGCAGGTGCTTTCTCAGTTTTAATAATTTTTTTCATCGCTCTCACCTCTTTTTATATAGTTAAGAATTTCTTTCCGACTTCCCTGCCAGTCAGGTTCAATATCCACTTTGGCTCTTTTTACTTCGAAATCTTCAACCAGAAAGGTTTTGATACCCAGTTTTTTTGCAACCATATCATCTCTTAAATCATTTCCAACCATCACACAATCATTGCTGGTACAGTTAAGCTTTTTTATTATCTCATTATAGTAATTTATATTAGGTTTACAGTAATGCATGTTTTCATAAGAAGTTATCAATCGGAAATCTCCTGGATTTAAATTCATCCATCTTAGTCGGTCAATAATGGCCTGTTTAGGAAAAAGAGGATTGGTTGCAATAACCAGTTCATAGTTATGGTCAAGAGCAATCTCAACAATTTGATAACCGAAATTATCTATTGTGAAATACTCACTTAAAGTAGGAAAAACATCATTATAAAAACCATGAAATCTCTCCCATATTTCTTCTTTTGAAACTTTACCTAATTCTATTAAATCAAAAAATTTTTGGTCAAAGACTTCCCTATTTGTGATTTTCCCATCATTTTTTATCATGGCAGCAGTCGCCTGATTAACAATATCAACAAAATACTCAGGATTATATAAATCCGAAAAATAGTCTGATAACAATTTAAAATAATACTGAACAAACTGATCCATATTGACAGAAAGTAGTGTTCCATCTAAATCAAAAAATATATAAGTTTTGCCTTTCATGAAAATATCACCTATTTTTTTAAACTTTCTTTCATTTTTTTAATTCTTTTAATATGTTCTTCGTTTTTAAAACATTTTTTAAAACTATTGGTTTCAAATTCCTTGCCTTCTTCACAACCGTGACAGTATCCGTAGTTTATAGCATTTTTAATCAAACCTACTGCCTCAGAAGATTGCTTTGTTATTCTGTTAGCCATATTTTTGGTCTCTTTTAACAAGTCACGTGGTGTAACCAGCTTATTTACTAAACCTATTTCGAAAGCCTCTTCTGCATCAATAATGTTGCCTGTAAATAATAGTTCCTTTGCCCTGCCTATCCCTAAAACACGGGGCAATCTCTGAGTACCAGAAAAACCAGGTATTAAACCCAGAGTAACTTCTGGCTGACCAAAACGAGCTCTAGTACTAGCAATTCTCAAATCACAGGCAAGGGTTATCTCCATTGCCCCACCAAGGGCATGACCATTTACAGCTGCTAAAACTACCTTTTCGGTTTTTTCTATTAAGTCACAAATTGCTTTACCTTTGTCAGCTAACCGCTCCGCATCATGAAAATCTAAATCTTCTAAAAGTTTTAAATCAGCCCCTACTGAAAATGCTTTTTGGCCTCTTCCCGTTAATATAACCGCTTTTATTTGCTCATCACTAAAAAGTGCTACCACTTCTTTTTTGAATTGGTCCAGTAATTCTTCATTATAAGCATTTAAAACTTCAGGTCGGGAAAAGAATATAGTAGCCAGCGGGGGTGCATAATCCACCTCAACATATTGTTCTATCATTTTATTCCTCCTAAAATTAATTATTAATACTTTATAAAATTATTTATAATTTAAAGCAGCCTTTATAAAACCTATAAATAAAGGGTGTGGCCTGTTTGGTCTTGATTTAAATTCTGGATGGAACTGAGTTCCTATAAACCAAGGGTGGTCTTTAATTTCAATAATTTCTACTAACTTTTCATCAGGTGAAACACCAGACATCAACATACCATTTTTCTTTAACTCATTGCGATATTGATTATTTAATTCATAACGGTGACGATGTCTTTCATAAATAATTTCCTCTTTATATAATTTCTTGCTTTCAGTATTATCTTTAAGGCGGCAAGGATAAATGCCGAGGCGCATTGTGCCACCCATATCTTCAATGTCCTTCTGTTCCGGCATCAAATCTATCACTGCATAAGGGGTCTCTGGATCAAATTCAGCGCTATTAGCTCCTTTAAAATTTAATTTACTGCGGCTATAATCAATTACAGCACACTGCATACCTAAACAAATACCAAAATATGGCACATCATTCAAGCGGGCATACTTAACAGCCCTGATTTTCCCTTCTATGCCCCGCCGGCCGAAGCCTCCTGGTACTAATATTCCCTGTACATCTTTAAAAAATTTATCTAAATTCTCTTTTTTTTCTAGATTTTCTGAATAAATATATTTAATATTAACTTTGCTTTTATTTACAACCCCGGCATGGCTAAGGGCTTCACTTATACTAATATACGCATCCGGAAGTTCGACATATTTGCCCACAATAGCAATTGTGATCTCATTTTTTAAATGTTTCATAACATCAACCATATTCTTCCATTCATTTAAATCAGGCCCTTTAACTATATCTTCCATCTCAAGTTTTTCTATAACAATATCTGCCAGACCTTCTTTTTCCAGCATAAGAGGTACTTCATATATATGATCAGCGTCAACCACTTGAATAACAGCCTTTTTCTCGATATCCCCAAAAAGAGAGATTTTATCCTTTACTTCTTTAGTTAACTCTCTATCAGACCTGCAGATTAGTGAATCCGGCTGAATACCTATTCCTCTTAACTCTTTTAAACTATGTTGGGTCGGCTTGGTTTTGAGCTCACCAGCAGTTTTAACATAGGGAACTAAGGTACAGTGCAAATAGAATATGCAGTTTTTACCCAAGTCTCCCTTTAATTGCCTGATAGCCTCCATAAAAGGCTGGCTTTCAATATCTCCTACTGTACCACCAATTTCTGTTATTACAACATCCGCATCTGTTTCTTTACCTACTCTTGTAATTCTTTCTTTTATCTCATCAGTTATATGAGGAATAACCTGTACAGTAGCTCCTAAATACTCTCCTTTTCTTTCTTTAGCAATTACTGAACCATAAATTTGACCGGTAGTTACATTATTATTACTAGTTAAATATTCATCAATGAACCTCTCATAATGGCCAAGATCAAGATCGGTCTCAGCACCATCTCTGGTCACAAATACTTCTCCATGCTGATAAGGACTCATGGTACCGGGATCTACATTTATATAGGGGTCAAACTTTTGGATACTTACATTTAATCCTCTGCTCTTAAGCAATCTGCCAAGAGAAGCTGCTGTAATTCCCTTTCCTAAAGCAGAAACAACCCCTCCTGTTACAAAAATATACTTAGTCAATGCTTAAATTCATCTCCTTTCTTTTTTGAATAATATCTACATCTGTTTTGGAGCATCTATACCCAATACTGAAAATAGGTTCTGTAAAACCTGTTGTAATGATAAAACCAATTTTAGCCTGGCTTGACTTCTTTTTTTATCCTCTGATATCACTCTGCACTGATTGTAAAAAACATGGAAGGAATTAGCAAGATCATATGCATAGTTTGCCAGCAAATGGGGTTGTCTACTTAAAGCACTATCTTTTATTACTTCAGGATATTGTGCCATCAGCTTTATTAAATCTAACTCTTCTGTACACTTTAATAATTCTAAGTTGGCTTTTTCAACCTCTATATCACCTGCATTTTCTAAAATACTGTGGATACGGGCATGAGCATATTGAATATAATATACAGGGTTACTGGCAGACTGCTCTTTCGCTAATTCTAAGTTAAAATCAAAATGGCTATCAGCACTACGCATTATGTAAAAATAACGGGCTGCATCTTTACCAACTTCATCGATTACATCTCTCATTGTAACAAATTCACCTGCTCTTTTAGACATTGTTACTTTTTCTCCATCTCTGAGTAATGTAACAATTTGAACTATAATAATCTCTAAAGCTTCTGCTGGATAGCCGAGAGCTTGGATAGATGCCCTGACCCGATCTATATATCCATGGTGATCAGCACCCCATACATTTATCAATTTATCAAACCCACGTTCTAACTTATCTAAATGATAAGCTATATCAGCAGCCAGGTAGGTTAATGAACCATCTGATTTAACAACCACCCGATCTTTGTCATCCCCAAATTTTTTTGACTTAAACCAAAGTGCTCCTTCATCTTTATATATATACTCTTTTTCTTTTAAGATATCTATGGCTTTTTCTATTTCACCATTATGAAGGCTGCTCTCATAAAACCAATTATCAAATCTTATACCGAAGTACTTCAAATCATCCTCTATCTTATTTTTAAGCCTCTTAAAAGCAAATTCTTTGCATATTTTAATCTGATCAACAGTTTCTTTTTCAAGAATTTCACTTCCCCATTTATCTTTTAGACTTTCCGCAATATCTATAAGATATTTTCCATGGTAGGCATTGGAAGGAAGGTCTGCATCAACATCAAATAATTGTTTGTAGCGAATTAGTGTAGACTCAGCCAGTATATCAATTTGATTACCGGCGTCATTAAAATAGTATTCCCGCCAAACATCAAAACCAGCTTTTTCCATAATATTCGCGGTCATATCACCAACTACTGCACCTCGGCTGTGTCCAACATGGAGAGGTCCGGTTGGATTAGCACTGACAAATTCGATCAATACCCGTTGATTATTTGCAATATTTATTTCTCCATATTTGTTTTGTAATCTATCAATCAAATGTATAGTATCATATAACCAGCTATTGTTGAGTTCGAAGTTGATAAATCCCGGGCCATCTACTGAAATACTTTTAATCAATTTCACATCAATGTTTTCAATAAGTAATTCGGCAATCTCTCGAGGTGATCTTTTAAAATGTTTAGCTGTAACCATAGCTATATTTGTAGCATAATCCCCATGCTCTTTTTCCCGAGGTACTTCAACTTTGATGTCGGGAATCGACTCTATTTTAATATCCTGTTCTTGCATAGTTGTTTTTAGAGCTGATTTTATAGCTTTTATCAACTTTTTTTCTACCCACTCAACCATATTATTTTCCATTACTGCTGCTCCTCCTTTATAAAATTGTATTCTATATTCAATTTATTAGTAGTAAAGACCTGTCCCCTATGACTTAATATGTATTCGATCACTATTATGGTATTCCCATTATTACTTCTGATTTCAATATTTTTGGTATCTATTAAAAATCTTAGCTTATATTCATTTAAATTATATTGGAAATTATAATTTTTATCAACATCAAATACCTGCTTCATCTCATTTGGTTCAGAGCGTTTTAATAAAATCCTGTGGGAGGTTTTATCAATGCGCAGTATGGTTTTTACATCCTTTAATCCTTCATTTTTTTCTTTATATATTAAATAATGTTTGCCATTTCTCTTGTTATAATAACCATGGCCCTGAAAATTAATCTCATCTTTTCGACCATCCGGTAAAACCTGCTTATTTAATAACTTTATAGCTACTTTCTCCATATAAAAAAGACCTCTTTAACAATTATTATTTTAAAAAACCACAGCTTTAACTGTGGCTTTTATCTGAAAAATTAAAGCTGTAGAGACTGACCAAACTCAACAGCTTCCTTTCTATTTTTTATTGCCCTGAAATCATTAACTATACAACCTATTTTTTCTAATTCCCCCATCACTTTCTTTAATGCCTTATTTGTAGCAAAGAATCTCGGTGTTACAAATGCAACTGCTTTTTGTCCCCCGGTTCTTTTGCATTTTTTTAAAAATTCTGATAGGTCAGACGGAATTGATGCTCTGATAATACCTTGAGTAGGGGCACCGGCAACAACAAGATCATATGGAAAAAAAGTGACAGGTCGCTCAGAGTAGGTGGTATCAATAACTTCTGTTTCATTACCCTCTTTTCGTGCTCCTTCAGCAATTCCCTCAGCTATTTCTTTTAGTTTTCCTTCTTTTGAATAAATAATTAATATTTTATGCAAAAAATCACTCCTCAAAAGAAAAAATACAACTAATTACACCTTTTATACAAAATGAATTATATCATAGTTAAAAAATATTTTCACTATATTTGAGGGATTAAATGAAAAAAAGCAGGTAAATACCTGCTTTTCCCATCTAATTATTATCTTATTTTAAACCTAATTTAGCAACCAACTTATTTTTGGGAGCATATCCAACGATTCTATCTTTTTCACGACCATCTTCGAAAATTAATAAAGTCGGTATACTCATCACATTATATCTGGAAGCAGTAGATTGATTTTTATCAACATCAAGTTTAGTTACTTTGATATCATCTGAATATTCCCTGGCAATTTTCTCTACTACAGGGGCTACCATCTTACAAGGTGCACACCAGTCAGCCCAGAAATCTACCAATACTGGTACATCTGATTTTAATACCTCTCTTCTGAAATTGCCGTCATTTACTTCGATTGGTTTTTTACTCATTATATTTCCTCCTTCTTGTTATTTAAATTATATTATTGAATTACTGTTTTTATTTTATTCAAAATTGTCTTTGCAGGTACAGCACCTACCTGTTCTCCTGCTCCACTATTTATAACAGTTTTTGGTACACCAGATACCTGAAATCTTTTTGATAATTCGGGAAACTCTATTGCCTCCACCATTTCACCTTTTATTTTAGGATTATGCATTGCCATTTCATGGGCAACCTTTACAGCTCGAGGACAATATGGACAGGTTGGAGTAATAAAAACCTGTAATAATATATCATCTTCTATTTTTTTGAGTTCCTCAATAATTTCATCTGTCAACTGTGTTTTTCCATTAGACATACTTACAATACCCTCGATCAAGGTATTAAATTCGTGTCCACTGGGTATACCGTAAAAGTGAACACCAGAGTCGTTTCCACTATGGTTTGTAAATAAAATTGCCGGTACTCTATCTATACCGTATTTTTCAGTATTACCATTACCAAGTTCATTTTTTTGAATATTAATCTTATCAGATAAATCCTCTAATTCATCTAATATTTCTTCAGTGTCATTACAGTACTGACAGTCATCTTCTGAACTAAAAAACTGTATATAAACATCATCTTCCATTTTAGATTCAAATAATTCTTTTATCTTTTCTTGTTCTTCTTCTTTGATCTTCGGCACCAAAACCACCCCTTTTTATTATTGTTACTTTTTTTTATTTTCATTAATTACAATTATATAGAAATTAAATAAAAATAAAGTAAAATATTTTACAAAAAAAAATAAAAAGCCCTGTAAAAAGACTTTTTGATTTTTAAAAAGTGTAAATATATTAAGTATTTAACTATATATAACTCATGTTAAGATTTTTTAAAAAACTAAAGTACAATAAAAAAGGTTTGATTTATATTTTACTGGCCTAAAAATCTTTTTAAATTTATATTATTAATATAAAATTTAAAAGAATAATCATATTTAAAGTGGGTCTTATTAATAAAAAGTGCACTTTTTATTAATTTATATATTTATTCATATGCATTTATTTTATATTTCCCATATCATCAATATTTTATTGCCCTAAACCTTATTATATTATTGACAACAAATACATATAACCAGTCTGCCATTTTAAATTTCATCTTTTGATTAGCTATTTCTGAAATCTTTTCATTTTCTTCAATGCAAACTGTCTAATAAGACATATTTCGGTAAAATAGGCGATAAAATTTATACCTGTTGTAGGTATGTAAGATAAATTCCGCCTTCCGCCTATTAAATAAGCTCTCCCATTATAATGGACCTTTACCTAATGATAATCCTCCCAGCCATTTCATGCCAGTTTGCTCTGCAAGATTTTTGTAAATCAGTTGAGAAACGTTAATCCTACTATCTTTTGGTTAAACAAAGTACCAAAAAACGCGAATTTTCTTTTACTTTTTTCAAAAATTATCTTTAATTAACTCAAATACTTTTATACCGCTACTGAATGTTTGTCGATATAGAAAAAATAGGAAAGAATAATAATATCAGCTTCATTTGCTTTTTTTAAATATTTCAACTTTATCTTCTTCTTTATTCAATTTCTTTTGTATAAATAACTTACCTGTCTTAAATTTTTCTTTATTAATATTATCTAAAATATACTGTCCCAGAGAATTTGAATACTATGATCTTATTTTGGACTTCCTATTAACGGTAACAAATTTTAAAATCCATCGTAAACCATCACATAATTTAAAACTACAACAACTCTTTAATCTATCTCAAGGCCCTTAAAGTCTTTAAGACTGTAAACCACAGGAGAACGTTCAATATTATCTACCTTAAGTTCCTTATATTTCCAATTCAATTCTTTATAGATATCGGGCAAACCATAGTAGGTATTTTCACCGACTAAAATTTCATAAGAAGTTGTAAATTCAATCAATTCATTAATATTGTGAACAACATCCCCGATAACTTTTAATTCAACTCTCTGCTTTGAACCAATATCACCTAAAATTATTTTTCCTGTATCTAAAGCAAGTGCAGGTTCTAGCTCAATATTTTCTTGTTCTATATAGTTCATGATTTCCAAAGCTGCTTTTACTGCCCTACTACGATGGTTATCCTGTTGAAAGCCCTTATTCCAATAAGCTAATATTCCATCCCCTAAATATTTGTCAATAACTCCATCATACTTAAAGATTATCCGGGCAATATTATTGTAAAAATGGTTTAAATCTTCTATAACTTTTTCAGGAGAATTTACCTTGGAATATCTTTTGAAAGATCTGAATTCAAAGTACAATAATGTTGATGTTGATTGATTACCCTCAATCGTTAACATATCAGGATTTTTAGTGATTTCATCTAAAAGATAATCAGAAAAATAGGACTTTAATTTTTGTACAATAGCATATTTCCTTTTTCTATTAAACAGATTCCATGTAATAAGACTACTTAGATAAATTATCACAAATCCTACAATATATATTGATATCTCTGTATATAAATAATAATATACACACAGATAATAATTTACTATACCTATTGTTGTAATCATCAAAATTAATATAACAAAGGAATAAAAGGGATGAAATTTTTCAAATAAATAAAATGCCAGCCACAATAATACAAAGGCAATTAATATGTTTCGACCTACTTTATTTACATTAATATAATTTTGGTGTAGATAATTATTGGTCATTTGAGCAAGAAGTTGGACCTGGTTGAAAGAATCATCCTCTGCAAATATAGACTCAAACTGCTTGGTTTGCTTGCCTGCTGTAATCCCGATAAAAATAATATTATCTTCGATAAACTCAGGTCTGTAGTTATCATCTAAAAAATCATGTAATGAAATACGGGGAATAGTCCCTGAAGGACCAAGATAATTAATGAGATACTCCCCTTCAGTAATTATGATATCTTCCTGTAAAGCCAATTCTGCCGCTCTTCTGGCAATAGGCAAATAAGAATTATTTCGTTCAATAAATAAAGGGGGTAACCTTCTTATTTTTTTATCTTGATCTGAAAGAATAGAAGTATGGCCCAGTTTGACCAGATTTTCAAATGAAGATATCGGTCTTTTTATGGAATTAATAACGAATTGTTGGTTTAAATTATTACTCTGAATACTATATTCAATTTCTACCGGCATTACAATATTTTTGCTTTCTCTTAAAGTATCTATCATTAAACTTTCCGCACTTACTTCCTGTGCTTCATCAAATAAAATATCAAAAGCAATAACATTATCAGTATGATTCTTTAATTTTTGGATAGATTGTACATAATAATTCCTGCTTAAAGGTAAATCGCCTAATTTCCTTAAACTAATTTCATTTACTTCAATTATAGTAACATCACTTTCTTTATTATTTATGTTGGAAAGGTATTCTATTTTTTGATAGTTATCATATATGTAATGATCAATTTTATCAAAGTAATTATATAAATAAAACACTATTAATACAGCTATTATTAACATATATACTAGCAACTTCTTAGTACTAAAAAAATTATTACTCATAAGAAACCCCCTGAATTTGATAGGGGAGGGTCTTAACCTCCCCTTGTTCTTTAATTACTTTTCCAGGAATGTAAGATAAGCAAGATAAGTGTGGTATACATCAATTTTGCCTACAAGTTCAAAAGGAGAATGCATCGATAATACTGCCGGGCCGGCATCAATTACATCCATATTATAATTTGCCAAAAACTTTGCAATGGTTCCTCCCCCACCTTCATCGACCTTACCTAACTCTGCGGCCTGCCAGATAACACCAGCTTCATTGAAAAGGGAGCGGACCTCTGCGACAAATTCAGCAGAAGCCTCAGAAGAACCAGCTTTTCCGCGAGCCCCAGTATACTTAGTTAAAGTAATACCCTTATTAACAAAGGCTGCATTTCTCTTATCAAATACTTCTGAAAAATTAGAATCATATGCTGCATTTACATCCCCAGAAAGTGATTTGGAGCTTTCTAATATCTTTCTCAAATCTAAATCACTGTATTTTTTATAGTATTTATCAGTCATCTCTGCCACAAAATTTTCGAAAAATCTTGACTGCATACCTGTGGTTCCCATACTACCTATTTCCTCTTTATCTACAAGAATGGTAATAGCAGTATTTTCAGGCTGGTTTATATCTAAAAGTGCTTTCAAGCCAGTATAACTACAAACTCTATCGTCATGACCATAACCACCCAGAATTGCCCTGTCAAAACCAATATCTTTAACCCCATCAGCAGGAACGATTTGTAAGTCAGAACTCACTAAATCTTCTCCTGTAATATCATATTCTTCTGCTAGATATTCTAATACAGCATCTTTTATTTTATTTCCTTCATCATTTTCTTCATCATTTTTTAAGGGAATACTACCAACTATTAAATTTAAATGCTGAGCATTTATCCCTTCCGTCATCTTCTTTTCTCGCTGCTTTTTACCCAAATGAGGTAAAATATCACTAATATAAAATACAGGGTCATCTTCTTTTTCGCCAATATTTATTTTGACTTTTGTACCATCTTCTTTAATAACTACTCCCCTGAGAGCTAGCGGTATTGTAACCCATTGGAATTTCTTTATTCCACCATAATAATGGGTTCCAAAATATGCCAGACCTCCTTCTTCATACAAAGGATTGGGTTTCAAATCAATCCTCGGTGAATCCATGTGAGCTGCTACTATTTTTAAACCATCTTTAAGATCTTTTTTTCCAATAACAGCCGCTATTAATTGACGGCCTCTATTAACAGCAAAAACCTTGTTTCCTGCTTTTAAGGAATCAACTTCACTGATATTTTTAAATCCTTCCTCTTTTAGCATCTGAATAGATCTGCTCGTTACTTCCCTTTCAGTTTTGTTTTTTTCTAAAAACTCTTTATACTCATTATTAAATTTGAAAACTTCTTCTCTTTCTTCATCTTCCATTTCTAACCAAGCATTCTTTGCTTTATAACTTTTATCATCTTTAGACATATATATTTACCTCCTATTATTATTTTAAACTTAAATACATTATAACTTAGAAATAAGGATAATTCAATTAAGTGATATTTTTATAAACGTAATTCTTTTATTGATTTACTAAGATAAATATGTTAATATATTTATATATTTGAATATAATGAAATAACGTTGGTGATTTGAATGAATAGTGATTTATCTTTATTAATAGCATTTACAGCTGGGTTACTCTCTTTTTTATCTCCCTGTGTTCTGCCCTTAATACCCTCTTATCTTGCATTTCTACTTGGAGATTACAGCAATCAAAAGAAAAAAAATAATGAATATTCTATTGTCCCTGCTTTAATATTTATTGCAGGCTTTAGCAGTATATTCATATTGTTAGGACTATCAGCCACTTTTTTAGGTAGATTTTTAATGCAAAACCAATCTTCACTAAGAAAAATTAGTGGTGTGGTAATTGTAATATTTGGACTTCATATCAGTGGCATTATAAAAATTAAGTGGTTGTATTATGAAAAGAAAATATCTATAACTCAAAAATCAAATAAATACCTACAGTCTTTTATATTGGGAATTGGTATCGCCTTAGCCTGGACTCCCTGTATAGGACCAATATTATCATCTATACTAATCCTGGCCAGCAATAGTCAGAACTTAATGTATGGAGCCTTATTGCTACTAATGTACTCTTTGGGATTCGCTCTGCCCTTTTTGTTCACAGCCCTGGCGGCTAAAAGAGTCTTGCCCGCTCTAAAAAAGGTAAATAAATATTTAAATTATATAAATATAGTCGGTGGTATTTTGATTATAATACTCGGTATATTAGTATTCACAAATAATTTAAATCTAATTAATTTCTAGGAGGAAATTATGATGAATTTTTCTGATAATAAGATTACTATGACTTTGATTATAGTTGTAATTATAATCGTGGGAGCCTTTTTCTTTTTCAATAAAGACTCACAACAAGGTTCAGAACAAATTATCCCAAAAGGGTCTGAAGTTGGGAGTCTCGCCCATGATTTCAGTTTAAATAATATAAGTGGTAAAGAAATCAATCTCAGTAATTATCGAGGTGAAATTATTTTTTTGAACTTTTGGGCTACCTGGTGTCCACCCTGTAAAGCAGAAATGCAGGCAATCCAAAAATTACATGAAGAAAATAAAAAAGTCAAAGTGATTGCAGTTAATACCCAGGAAAATAAGGATGATGTCCTAGACTACCTAATGGTAAATAAATATTCCTTCACCACTCTTTTAGATCAAGAGGGTAAAATAACCTCGAAGTATCTTATTAGAGGCATTCCAACAACATTAATTATTGATCAAGATGGTGTTATTGTAAAAAGGCATAGTGGGACTTTAAGCTATGAACAAATGCTGGCTATGGTAAAAGAAAAGTGACCTTAGAAGGTCACTTTTTTAACTCTATTTAGATAATTTCTTTTCTGCAACCATTCCCAGCACAGCCACCGGGTCTTTAGGTGTTGAATATGGGGGAGCATAAGCCAGATCTATTTGAAATAAATCCTCCGCTCCCAGTTCTCCATATATTGCAGTAGAAATAACATCGATCCTCTTATCAACTCTATCTTCACCCTCTATTTGTGCACCCAATAATCGATGGGTTCTTTTATCAAACACACCTCTTATCTTCATTTTTTTAAGACCAGGAAAATAACCAGCATGATTGGCCCCCGTTATTGTGACTACTATTGGTTCATAACCGTTTTCGGACGCTTCAGTTTCATCTATACCCGTTTTGGCGACAGTATAATCAAAAATTTTAGTAATTGCAGTTTGAAATACACCCAGATGATGATTATTACCCTCTGCAGCATTTTCTCCGGCTACTCTGCCCTGCTTATTGGCAGTTGATCCCATAGGAATCCATACCTCTTCATCTGTCAAAAGGTTAATCGTTTCAGCGCAATCACCGGCTGCATATATGTCATCAATATTTGTCTCCATTTTCTCATTAACTTCAATTGCTCCAGTTTCGCCAATTTTAATACCCGCTTCTTTCGCTAAACTGATCTCCGGTTTAATCCCTAAAGAAAGTAGGACAAAATCTGTTTCTATTTCACGGCCAGAACTCGTAATTACTTTTTTTACTTGCTGTTCTCCCTCGAAAGAATTAACCCCATCTCCTAAAATCAAGTTAACCCCTTGATCTCTCAAATGTTGATCAACATACTTTGTAATATCTTCACTAAAGGGCGGTAATATCTTATCCTGTAATTCAATCACCGTTACCTCTTTACCCAGTTCAGAAAAAGATTCAGCCATCTCAAGTCCGATCAGTCCGGCCCCAATAATTGATACTTTCTTTTTATCACCTATTTGCTCTTTGATAAGATCGGCATCTTTTACAGTACGTAGGGGTTGGATATTTTTTAAATCTATACCTTTGATAGGTGGTATAATTGGTTTTGCTCCCGTTGTGATAATTAATTTATCATATTTATAGGTCCCTTCAGTGCCTGTTTCTAAATTCCTATAAGTCAATGTTTTTTCCTCTTTGTTAATATCGATGACTTCATGCCTTATTTTTACCTCTACCCCATAACTATCTTCAAATTCATCAGGACTATTAATCACTACTTTATCTCTGGACTCGGTAACTCCAGATATATAATAGGGCAGACCACAGCCTGCATATGAAATATCTTTATCCTTTTCAAAAATGACAATTTCAGCATCTTGGTTAGTTCTACTTGCCTTAGCAGCAGCGCTTGTGCCCGCCGCTACTCCTCCTATTACTGCAATTTTCATTAATCACCACTCCTTTCCAAATTATCTTAAATTGATCTTAAATTGATGCATCATTTCCGAGAAATCAATGGACTAATTGCTATAAACTAATCGTTTTAAATAGACAGCCCGTTTTAGCTCCATCAAATAATTTACCACACAAATCACTATATATTTTATTATTCCTATTCCCATTTTTTCACTTTTTTTAACTAAATACAGTAAAGCAGCTAACAATCCAGGTGCTCCTCCAAATTCATCCTGTAGCTATATTTTAGATGTTATTAGACTTTCTCAAACTAAAAACTCTATTTTGAGATTCCAGATAGTAGATGAAACTAATGCCATTAGCTAGTCTCTATTTTGCTTTCAAAACTTACATATTTTATATTATATATTAAAACATGATCGACAAATAGAGTAGGACCAACCTTTTGGCTGGGACCCCTCGTCAAACTGCACGTATGGGTCTCCCGTAAACAGCTTACCGTTATTGTTGCCCCCTCACAAGGAGTAAGCTAACAACTTACCAATCCTCCACTCAATATTACAACAGATTAAATCCTGTTTTTCTTGATATTACCGACCACGTCTCTAGGCTTTTACACCAATCGCATCCTCCGGTTTATCATTACTCAGGTGGTAGTATTCCCGACACCACTCACTTCCAGTTATGATTTCCCTTTTTTCATTACCTCGCCAGACCCACCAGTCTTAAACCGGTGTTTAAACTACTATACTTAATCCACCTTCATATTCACTTTGAATTTCAATAACGTAGGTATCCTTCACTCCAATCAATTTTATTCTCCTGCCAGTCGCCCGACAATCAAAGAATTGACCTTCATTATTACTATGATACCATCTGGCTTCTACAATAGCTTCACGTAGGTTTTTCCCTTAAGGTTATATCTCTGCTTACCTCTACAAAGACTATTATAGACCTCTCTCGGTCATCTATACCATCTTGCAGTCATTTTGACCCTAACCACACCCATCAACCCAACATACTCCTATGGTCTATTGGACTTCCCCATTGTGTGGGCAGGTCGCCGTTGATGAATGCCACCCCTGGTTCATATATTATTCCGGACTAACTGCTCGCCTCAAACTCTTCAGATTCCACCTCACAGTGAACACCCTGTCCTTGTCGGCTTCATGTACCGTCATTTATAAACTTAGGCTGAAGTTTGTGTTCTCCGTTTACTCACCCATTTCGTCTGTAAGTGCCACAATATCTCAATCATATTTTCCATACTTCCAGCACAGATAGAATTTTCATCTACTATTGGTATAGACTACGAGACACACCACACACACTAAAGTGCCCGGTAATACACCGGACACTTATCTCATGATTTATCTTATAATTTATTATTGTCCGGGACCACCCTTGAGTTCCATTGGCTTAATAGTCGGATCAAATTCTTTTTTCCTTTTTATAATTTCCTCTGCAATATTAATAAATTCTCGACTGATAGCATCTTCCCTGTCTT
>JAGXLU010000077.1 GCA_018334565.1 Halanaerobiales bacterium
AAATAGCTAATAGAATTGTTGAAATAGCTGACGAGTATAATGCCGTAATTATGTTAGAAAATCTAAAAAATATCAGAAAGAATATAACAAATGATTATACACTTAATAATTATGAAAAATAGGCCTGAGCTTTCTATCAATTAAAGCAGTTTATTAAGCATAAAGCTGATTTAAAAGGTATTCCCTATCAAGAAGTTAATCCTAAAGATACCTCACAAATTTGGGCTGTCTGTGGTAAAAAGGGTCATAGATGAAGTCAAAATAAATTTGTCTATGATAAAAATGCTGATGATAATGCCAGTCTCAATATCGTCAAGAGAGCTATCTAATGATAGCATACAGGTAACCTATAGCTCCTATTATCTTTACAGTAGGGATTGTGGGCTTTTTAGTCAACTGTTTTTCAACTAGCTCTATTCTTGAATCACCCACTTGTGAGATAGAGCCGGTGTAAATAGTTCAGGGCTTTACTGAGTACAGTTTTTAATTTAACAAGCTCCTTTTTAATCTTGTATCTGATTAGGTGGGAGAATTTGACCTAAATGATTTTTATAATATATGGAAGGAGGAAATCAATAATAATAAGAATAAGAATAATAATGAAAATTGCTTTTCTGTGATGCATAATACCTCTACTAAAGAAGTCCAAAGTTTGAATGAACTTTTTAAAAACAACTGCAATTATTTTTACTCCTGATAAATTGAAATCTGTAAAATTATTTTTAATTGAATTCCAAAAAGGTGGAAAGTAAATAATATTCATTAAAATTCCTAATAAAAATAAACCTAGAAGATACGATAGACTTGAATAATAGTTTCCTTCTGATAAAAGCATACCGATTTCGTCCATAAATAAGCCCAAACCTACACCATACATAATTGCTAACTTAACTTTTGAAAAATATTTATTTCTCGTAATAGACAACCAACCTGCTACAGCTAATAATAAGACTCCAAAATAAAAGTGATGGATATGGTATCCATTAATAATAATATTTCTACCTATATATAATTTTGTTTTTATAGCACCTTCTTTAATAGCTATTACATTTTCATGTTTAACAGAACCAGCAATTATTACCATCATTCTTATAAAAATGAAAGACAATAAGTATGAGCTGCCAATAATGAAGGGTAGTTTTTTATTATTATTAGACATTATTAAAAAACACCTCTAATATAATCAAATACTTTGTATTATATTATACACAAAATACAACAGGGTTTTCAAACTTTTATGTCATATTATAAATTTTTCAAAGGGAAACAGCTCTTTTTATTGAATTATGTCTTAGTATAATAAAAGGGAGGGAGTAATTTATTTGAAATCATTTCTAGATATGCTTGAAAATAGAGTTTCTTTAAGACGTTATAAAGATAAAGATATAAAACCGTCAGATTTGAATAAGATTATTCATAGTGCAATGCGTGCACCCACAGCTGGCAACTTAATGCATTATTCTATCTTAGTAATAAAAAATAAAGAAAAAAAGAAAATCTTAAGTGAAAGCTGTGATAACCAGTCTTTTATTGCTCAAGCGCCTGTCATATTAATATTTTTAGCAGATTTACAGAGGATGTATGACTATTTTGAGGTATGTGATCTAAAGAAATACTGTGAGAATAATAATATGAGGTTTAAAAATCCTAATTTGGCAAGTCTATTTTTAGGAGCAGGAGATGCTTTTATTGCTGCTCAAAATGCTGTGATTGCTGCTGAATCATTGGGTATTGGGTCTTGTTATATTGGGGATCTTATAGAAAATTATGAACTAAAAAAAGATTTGTTTAATTTATCTCAATACACGATGCCTCTAGTAATGTTAACCTTCGGATACTATCCAGATGATTTTAAAAAGAGAAAGTCAAATCGTTTCAATAAAGAATATATAGTTTTTAAGGAAGAGTATAGGAGATTAGATGAGAAAGAGTTAATAGATATGTATAAAAGGAGAGAAGAAAGAATAAGGCCAGACAATAAGTTGAATGCAGAAAACTTTGGACAGTATATATATAAAAAAAAGATAGATTCAAAATTTTTTGAGGAGATGGAAAGGTCATTGAAACTTATGGTTATTGACTGGTTGGAAAATAGAGAGTAAAGTTAGTATTAAAGCAAATAATTATATTAAAAATTTGCATTTATTTTGGTATTAATTCAATTTCAAATAATTTAGGCCAGAGTTTGCCTGTTACGAAGAGTCTGTCACCATCTGGATCATATGCAATACCATTTAACACATTTAGTTCATGTTGATACAGATGAGGATTAATAATACCACTGAGATCAATAATTCCATCTACTTTTTTCTTATGTGGATTAATGATAATTATTGTATTTGACTGCCAGATATTAGCATATATTTTACCATTTATATATTCTAACTCATTTATATTGTTGATGGGTTCATTGTTTATTGTAACTTTAATTTCTTTACTAACTTCATATTTATCAGGATCTATATATCTGATTAAGCTTGTACCATCGCTCATGATTAAATATAAATCATCATCTGTTAATCCCCAGCAGTAAAAAGGAAATTGTGTTTTTTTAATTAAATTAAGATGTTTATCATAGATGAACATAGTATTGGATTTCCATGTTGATTGATATATTTTTTCATTTAAGAGAGTGATCCCTTCACCAAAATATTGATTACCCAGTTTATATATATCCAATATTTCCCCTGTTTGTAAATCCACTTTTCTCATATCAGATTGACCATATAAACCTGTGCCTTCATAAAAACTGTCTTTTTCATAATATAATCCCTGGGTGAAGGCTTCTATATCGTGTGGATATTCATTAATGATTTTAAATGTATATCTTTGGGGCGAATGATTGTCTTTTTGCCCAATAAAATCAACATTATTTTGCTCTTGATTTACAGTTGTAGTATTAGGTTCAAAAGAGTAACCGTCTAAAGCTGGTGTAATAGATATTTCCTTCTTTAGACCTGTTATTTGATAATAACCGTCAGCTTTGGTTTGAGTACTCCCCTGAGAAGCAAAGTTTAAGATTACGTTTTCCATGCCAACTCCATTAATATCAGTGACATATCCTGACACATTATATGTTATCTCACTTATAGATAGATTATTACCACAACTTGAACATGTTAAAGTCAAAACAATAAGTAAAATGAATAATGGGATTATCTGCTTTTTAATCACTAGCTTTCACCTTTCTTTATGAATTATTAACAAAGTTTAAAAAATATCTATATCAAGTACATCAAAAGATATATTACAATTGAAAATATCTAAATAAAAGTTATTGTGAAATTTTTGAAATTAATTTCAAGAGAATTTCTCCTAAAAAATGCTCTTAAATTGATAATAAATATAAGTTTTGATATGCTTATATGTTAGAAGTAAAATATAGTATTTAAAAACTCATATAAATATATCTTGATGTATTTTATAGAAGATAATAAACTTTCATAAAAGCCTAAAATAATTCAATATTTGAGTTTTTGAAAATTAGTTGGTCATAAAATTTAAAAACCTTAAGAATATTTAATCTGAAATAATATATATTATGATTGTACTCTATAATTATGATAACTGAAAGTATATATTTAAGTCAAGAATTCATTTGTTAAATATCTAAAAGGAATTTGTCAAAAAGAGATAAAAAAAAGTTTTTATTTGTGATCGTTAGAATATAACCAAGAGATTAATTATAAAAATCTAATAAAATAGCTATAATTTGAAAACATAAACAAATAAATATTCAACAACTGATGAAAAATAAAAATATTTCTTATAAGTAAACTATATGATATAATTGAAATTGTAGATTAAAATATGTGGTTAAAATAAATAGAATATAATTATATTTAAATTATTATATATATAAAATTGAGGTGATCAATAATTAATAATATAGCTTTTGCGTTTTTACTGACTACTTTAGCTGGATTATCGACCGGAATAGGGAGTTTTTTAGCTTTTTTCGCCAAAAAAACAAAAACATCATTTTTATCGATATCATTGGGTTTTTCTGCAGGGGTTATGGTTTATGTTTCTTTTGTAGAAATATTAGCAAAATCGAAGGACTCTCTTGTTTCTTATTATGGTAGCAACTGGGGAGAATGGGTTGCTGTGGGTTCATTCTTTTTTGGCATTTTAATTATAGGGGTAATAGATAGGATTGTTCCTGAATATGAAAATCCTCATGAAGCAAGGTCCAAAGAAAACTTGCAAATAATCAAAGATGAACAACTGGATAATAAGATGCAGTTAAAGAGAATGGGCTTACTATCTGCTTTGGCAATCACTATTCACAACTTTCCAGAAGGTATAGCTACTTTTTTTGCAGCTCTTTCTGATCCTGCCCTGGGTATATCAATAGCTATTGCAATAGCTATCCATAATATTCCCGAAGGTATATCTGTAGCAGTTCCACTCTATTATGCTACTGGAAGTAGAAAAAAAGCATTTATTTATTCTTTTTTATCAGGGATGGCAGAACCCTTAGGTGCAGTAATAGGCTATTATATTCTTAGAAGCTTCTTTAATGACATGGTTTTTGGTATTTTATTTGGTATTGTAGCTGGTATTATGGTCTTTATATCTATAGATGAGTTACTACCTACATCCCGAAAATATGGCAAAGAACATCAAGAGATATATGGCTTTATTGTTGGTATGGCAGTAATGGGGTTAAGTCTTTTATTGTTTTAGGTGAAATTTATAAAATTATTTTATGAGGTGCAAATTAGATGAAAATTAAAATAGTAATATTATCTATAATGTTTATTTTATTATTTTCTTTTAGTATTTATGCTGATGTAGAAGGTGACAAAACAATGTTTAAAGAGTTATTTACTCATAAAGAAGTAAATATAGGGGAATTGTTTAGAGAGAGTTTTTTAAAACAGGTTCCTGAGGCCAGCATTGTTCAAATTTTAAATAATTATAGAGATAAACTGGGAAGTTTTAAAAATGCCGAGAAAAGCCAAGATGGTTATAATCTTGTTTTCACTAAAGGAA
>JAGXLU010000078.1 GCA_018334565.1 Halanaerobiales bacterium
GAGTTAATTTGCTTTTCATTATAATCATTTTGTGGTATAATAGTATTCAACGAAAACATCCCTTTCTTATTGGTATGTTAGTGATCTTCGTACATTACTATTATACCATAAGTAGGGATGTTTTTGTATGTTTTTAGACTACTTTTTTGGGTATAAACCCAATTATATCAAAGGGCGAGACCTAATAAGCAACTCCGAAAGTTGAGTTTTCTATATTAGTTAAAATGTCTCTGGTCTGTTCTGTAACAGTCCCATAAATTGGTTATCCTGTTTCTATATCATTAGCAGTTTGAACCAATACAAATATTGACCAATTATATTTTACAGCCTATGAATAATTACCTGGTTCAGGTGCTTTTTTAGTATATACTGCTTTCTTATCCATAATCATAACCCTCCATCAAACTTCAGTAATACTTCGTCAATTGTCTATTGTCGACATTTGTTTTTAAAAAACTTCCTTAGCTCATTTCAGCCAAAGTTCTTATGTGGTCTATTACAGCTTTTTTAGTATCTTTAACACTTTCATTTTTAAGGCATCTCAATATATCTTTATGTTTGAGACTTGCTTCTCTAAGGTTTTCTTCTTTTTTAGCATCTATTAACATTGCAAGTTGGAGCTGATAATAGAGGGTTGTAAGCAATCTATTAGTCCATTTACTTTTTGATTTACACCATAGAAAACTGTGAAATTCAATATCTCTTTTGTTTACCTCAGCTAATTTTTTATTATCATTTTTATCACTACATGCAATCTCTACCATTTCATCTACAAGTTTATGCAAATAATCAAAATCTTCTTCTGATAATAGGTTATTTTTAATTAAGATTCTAAATACTCTTTCTTCTAACATAACCCTTATATCAAATAATTCCTGGAACTCTTCCTGGCTAAATTCAACTATAAATGTTCCTTTTCTAGGTATAGTTTCTACAAGTCCCTCATTTTCAAGTTCCTTTAATGCTTCCCTTACCGGTGCCCGACTAATATCCAGATCATCTGCTACTTTTGATTCAACTATACGATCTCCACCCACATAATCTTCTAAAAATATCCGTTCTCTTAAGTATTCAACAACACTACTTTTTAAGCTTTTGGGTGAAAAATTTTCTTTTTTCTCCATTTTTTTCCCTCCGGATAACTGATATTATAATAATTATTTTATATTTAATATCTACTATTCTAAAGCATACTTTCTTGACTGAACTTTTTATTCCTTCCTTATCTAAGATATTATAATATTATTATTGAATAATCTAGCTATACTTTATTTACTAAATAATTTATGAGGAAATTCATAGAATTCTTTACAGCCATTTTCAGTTATCCTGATTGCCGCACTCATCTCAAAACAGATGTCTTCCTGCCAAATTATAGGTATTAAGTGAAAGGTCATGTTCTTTTTAAGTGTTGTTTTATCATGAGGCCTCATGCTTGCTGTTTGCTCTCCCCAATCTGGAGGATAGTTCAGTCCGAAAGAATAACCTAATCTTGAAGCATCTACCAAATTACCTTTAGCAATCGATGCTCTCCATTTTTCTTCAACTACTTCACAGGGAATCCCCGGTTTTATGAACTCTAGGGTTTCATCTAATCCTTCAACTACATATTTGGTTATTTCTCTCATTCTTTGAGGTGGATCTCCTAAATAAACCGTTCTTGTTATTGGCGCGTGATATCTATTATAACAACCTGATAGTTCGAGAATTACAGACTCGTCTTTTTCATACCTTCTTTCTGACCAGGTGCGATGAGGTGCATCTATTCCATCTCCAGCCGGCATTAAAGGTACTATTGCTGGGTAGTCACCGCCAATTTCATCAGTACCAGCAATTTGAGCTTTTGAAATTTCAGCAGCCACATCACATTCTCTTTTGCCCACTTCGAGTTCATCGATTCCAATCCGCATCACTTTCTCTGCAATTTTACCAGCTTTTTTCATCATTTCTATTTCAGCATCAGACTTAATTTGTCTAACCATTGCCACCAAAAGATCAGCATCTATAAAATTAGCCTTAGGAAATCGTTTATTTAGGATTTCATATGTTTTATGAGTAAAGTAGAATTGATCCATCTCTAGACCTATATTCTTTTTCCCCCAACCTTTTTCTTCAATAACATCTGCTATATACTCTGCAGGATGTTTCCCGATTGGTGATTGAACATAATCATCTGCATAATTTTTTATATTTTCAGATTTCAGATAGGTTGTAACCTTCGCAGCATTTGCATCCATATTTCTACCTATCCAAACCGGTTCTTTTTGATCTAAAGAAACTAATACACATTGATGTACATAAAATGACCATCCATCATAACCTGTTAAATAGTTCATATTCGCTGGATGAGATGACATCATTACATCTATTTTCTTGTCTTTCATTCTATTTTTTGTCTTTTCAACTCTTCTCTTATATTCAGATTCTTTAAATAACAATTTTAACCCTCCCTCATATGAATTTAAACCCAACCACGCATTTTGACAGCTCTAGAAACCTTTCTAAGCGCTACAATCCAAGCACCAAGCCTGGTGGTCGTATCAAACTCTTCTGCTGTATTTCTTGCATTTACATAAGCCATTAAAATCTGCTTTTTTAATCTTTGTTCTACTTTATCTATATCCCAATAATCATCTGTTATTCCCTGTATCCTTTCATAATGACAAACTATAGCTCCACCTGCATTTGCCACAACATCAGGTATTACCTTGATGCCTTTTTTTCTTAAAATTTCCTCACCTTCAGGTGTTATCGGACCATTGGCTCCCTCTATGATCATCTTAGATTTTATATCAGCAGCATTTTTGCCATTAATTACATTCTGAACTGCAGCAGGTATTAAAAGACCACAATTTAATTTTAATAGTTCATTATTACTAATGCTTTCAGCTTTTGAATAACCTTCTAAATCATGATTTTTTTCAGCATAACTCTGCATTTCAATGATATCAAGTCCATCTTCATCATAAAATCCACCCCTAATATCACTTACAGCAATAATTTTTGCACCAAGGTCATATAGATAACGAGCTATTGTAGCTCCTACCTGCCCGAATCCCTGGACGACAACTTTTTCCCCTCCTAAATTAATATTATTATCTTTACAAGCTTCTTGAATTACATAAAAGATACCTAAACCAGTTGCCTCTGCACTGCCAACAGTACCCCCCATAATATTTGGCTTATCATTAATTGCTGGTGGATTATGTTCTCCTGTTATCTGTTCAAACTCATCCAGCATCCAAGATTGTGTCCTATAATCAGTTCCAATATCTGCTCCTGGAATATCTATTTTTGGACCTTTTGGTTTTAGATTCCTTATAAAACCTCTGGTCAATCTTTCTAATTCCCAATCACTTAACTTAGAAGGATCAACTTTAATTCCTCCCTTGCCTCCTCCAGCAGGCACACCTGATACAGCATGCTTGATTGTCATAAATAATGCTAGTGCCTTTACTTCATCAAGATGCAGATTAGGTACAAATCTAGTTCCATCACGAGTTGGACCTAATGCATCATTATAATGGACACGGTAAGCTTCAAATAATTTAAAGCTCCCATCATCCATTTTTAAGGGTATAGTAAAATCAATAATTCTTTTAGGCCTTGACAACAGTTCCATCACTTTTAAATCAATCTTGCCTATCTTCCCGGCTTTTTTTAAAGAGTCTAATGCAGAATCAAAAACATTGTCCATTTATATTACCTCCATATCATAGTGTTTAATTATGTTTTTTATATTGAAAATTATATCGGATAATAACATCTATTTTCATTATTGTTCTCTATACCTTATTTTTTAATTTATAACCAGCTGCCCTCTAAAACAGCTGGTTTTTTCTCTTATACCTTTGGCACCGAGAGATCCTCTTTATAATCATTCATCACAATATCGTATTCGCTGCGGTCAATCCATTCCATAATTATCTGAGCAATCTTAACACGCATCTTAGCTAGATTGTCAAGATATTTAGGACTTTGTGAATCTACCCAAGTATTATATAAATCGCCTTCGGAAGGACCTGGCTCAATTTTAAAGTACACAGGAGCTGCTATTCTTGCTATATCTGGTGCCTCATCATATCTCTGAAATCCACCCATTGATTCTACTAAACTCATGTATACATCAAGAGGTACTTTTACCCCTCCCTGCCTTATTGAAGAAAGCATCGGTAAAGTCATATCGGCAAGTGGATTAAAACTATCTGCACCTAAATTTTCAAGCATTTTCCCTGCCACAGCTGTACCGTGTCCAGCAAAAACTGAAACTTTAAATTTGACATCTGCAGGTATGATATCTTTTTCTCGCATATCATTAAGTAACGTTAAGGCGGATTCATCTGTGATTAGAAAACCCCTAATACCTGCTTCAATACATCTATCTATATTTTTTAAATATCTATATAACATATCATGGCCTCGTAACCTCATACCAGAAACAATTCCTTCTTCACCAGAAGTATACTGCCTACCAGTATCCCAGGCTCTGCTTGCAACCGGGTTAACAAGTAATTCAAGATCATTATCTGCACCAATTTGAGCAAAATGCTTTAACTCCTGGTCATCTAACATAGTAGCACCTCTAACTATAGAAATTACCCTATGTATGGTAACATTTCTTTTATCAGCTTCTTTAACCATTTCTTCCAAATTAGATGCAGATTCTATTCCCGAAATTTCTATTCTTGCATGGGCACCACCAGGAAATGTAAGTTCTGAATCAGGCATATCATATCTTTCTCTTAATGAGTATCCGGTTTCATTTATTATATAATCAGCCATCTTTTTAAAAGCCATTTTTAAAACCTCCTATTAATATTTTGTTCCTTCATAAGCTCCTTACTATGCAAATTCAGCAAATAACTTATCAAATTCTTCTTTGCTATCTTTAGCATGGTATACATGCTCATCTGTAGGAAACTTTTCTTCTTTTACATCCTTTATATACTCTTTGAATGCTTCAATTTCAATTTC
>JAGXLU010000079.1 GCA_018334565.1 Halanaerobiales bacterium
TATTTTTTGAGATTAGTAACTATAAAGGTGTAGTTATAAGTTAGTTCTCCTTTAGGTTTTTCTATTTTGACAATAACCTTACGCTCCTTTTTCCAACTACCGGCTTTATAGTTAAATTGGCCATAAACAACCTGTTTTTTATAGAGGTTATCTTGATTTTTTTGAACTAATTTATCTTCTAATGGTTTAGCTAAATCATATAATCTTGCATTAGCCTTTAATCTAATAGTATAGAGGATATTATGTTCTTCAGCAATTTTATAAATACCAGGTTTAGCAAAACCACTATCTGCTCTAAGATAGACAGGTATCTTTTTAATCATCTTTTTGTATTTTTTAAATATTGGACCGATAAATCTAACAGCTTTTCGAGAGGTATAAACATTACCGGATCTTAACTTAGCTTTTATTAAATCACCAGTAATTCCATCAAACATCAAAAGAGGATGGTAGCCATTAGTACCATAATGGCTATTATATTTTGCACCATGTTGTTGTCCATAAGTTTTAAAACTAGTTGAATCAAGATCAAATATCATTTCTTTTGGTGGTTTAAAGTCGTGTATTCTATCCAGTAATTTATAGTTTGCTTTTTGTAATTGCTTCATATGTTCTTTATTTAATTTAGTATTTACTCTTGAAATAGTAGGTTGTGAGGCTAAAAGATCTTTATTTAATACAGTCTTGAAGATATTATCATATCTTAGATCATTTGCATCACTATCAGCATGGTAACCAGCAGCATTCTGATAGATTCTTTGTAAGATCACATCTTCGTTTTTGTGTTTTCTATGATCGATATTATCATCAAAAGATAAACTTTCTTTAATTATTTGACTGAATTTAATTTTATTATCAAATTCTTTGTAAAGTAATAGTCCTGAATTAGAAGTTAAATTACCACCAGCAAAATTTAATTTTATATTTTTGTTGAAATCCATCCTTTTTTCAGATATAGTAATCACAAGGAGCCCTCCTTTATATTTGGTTGTGATACTATTATTATAAAGGATGAGGGCTCCTTTTTCTACATTTATTAAGGAATAATTTCAATTAATTTTCCTCACCCAATGGGTGAAAGAATTAATTGTAATAAATTATTGTTATGGCGGGCTTTAATTCGATTTAAGTATTGTGTTAAGAATAATTCAGGTATATAAAGATTTAATTTTAATCTAAATCGTGATATAATAATTATACATAATATTTAAAATACAAATTTAAGGGGGATTATTAAGATGAAAAGAAAAGTTTTTAGTCTAATATTAGTTGTGATCATGGTTTTAGCTTTCAATAGTTTAGCAATGGCTCAAGATGATCCTATTAAACTGGGTTTTTTTGCACCTGTGACCGGACCTGCAGCAGCAGATGGTGAAAGTGCTTTAAATTCTGCTAAACTAGCAATCGAAGTGATCAATGAAAAAGGTGGTATTGATGGTAGGGAAGTAGAATTAGTAAATTATGATGACCATCTGGATTCAAAACAATCTGTGAGTATTGCTCAAAAGCTTACTACGAGAGATAATGTAGTTGCCGTGGTAAGTGGATCCTACAGTGGAACTACAAGACCAGCTGCCAATATTTATCAAAATGCTAAAGTGCCTATGATTTCAGCTTATGCTATACACCCCGATATTCCTAAATCCGGAGACTATATATTCCAACAATCTTTTCCTGGTCCTGTACAGGGAAAAGTTGGAGGTTATATGGCTGTAGATAATCTGGGGGCTCAAAAGATAGCTATTCTTTATGTAGATAATGATTTTGGTAATACTTTAAATGATAACTTTCAAAAATACGTTGAAGATAAAGGAGCAGAAGTAGTATATGTTGACTCCTTTGCTATTGGTGAAAGGGAGTTTAATCCTGTTCTTACAAAGATTAAAGGATTAAATCCAGATTTAATTTATGTAGTTGCTTATGCTGGTGAGGGTGCAGCTATTATGAGACAATCGGTTGATGTCGGAATTGAAGCTCAGATTTTAGGTACGGAAGGTATGGACTCAACTACTCAGTTTTTACAAGTTGCTGGAGATGCAGCAGAAGGTTTAATTATCACTACTAATCTAAATCGTGATAGTGAAGAAGAACAGGTTAGAGATTATATAAACAGATATACTGAAAAATATGGATTTGCCCCTGATATGGTTGGTGCTTCCACTTATGATGGATTTATGCTATTAGCTCATGTAATGAGACAGGTTGGCCCTGATTCTGAGGCAATTAAGGATGCCATGTATGAAGTTGAGGATTATATGACAAACACAGGTTTATTATATAGATATAATGAAATTGGAGAAGCGGTTAAACCTGTACAGGTTCAAATAGTTAAAGATGGAGAATTCCATTACTATGATCAAATTACAGATATGGATATTATTGCTCCATAATTAAGTTTATGTAATTAAAAAGTTAAGAGCATTATATATTTTAATAGGTAGGAAGGTTTAATAATCCTTCCTGCCATACTTTATTAAAAGGAGAGTATAGAATATGTTTTTACAGCAGTTATTAAACAGTATTGCAATAGGAAGTGTATATGCTCTTACTTCGATGGGAGCTACTTTAATATATGGAATATTAGGGATATTAGATATTGCCAATGCCGGTGCTTATGTACTGGGAGCGTATTTAGGTCTGTTGTTTTATTCATTAAGTGGTAATATATTAATAGCTTTTGTTGTAACGATGATTATTACCGGTTTGTTTGGTATATTAATTCAAAAATATGTATATAGGCCTCTTTTAAGTCAACCTGCTTATATACCTTTAATAGCAAGTATTGGGATCTTTATTTTTATTGAGAACATTATTCGGTTAATAGCAGGTCCAACAATAAAAGAATTCACTGTTAATTTACCTTTCCAAAGTTTAAATTTTGCCAATTTACATATTAATAATGTATGGGTATTAATATTTATTGTAGCCTTAATATTGATGTTTTTACTTTGGTATCTGTTAAAGATGACTAAAATAGGTCTTGCCTGGCGGGCTACAGCCCAAGATTTAGATATAGCCAAAACAATGGGGATTAATACCAATAGAGTTATTTCTTTAAATTTCTTTTTAGGATATAGTTTTGCTGCTTCTGCCGGGATATTAATCGGAATTTTGTATAATTCTATATATCCTACAATGGGAAGTGTGGTTTCCTATAAAATGCTTGCTATAATAGTATTAGGTGGTCTAGGTAATCCTTTTGGTACCCTGGTTGCAGCTCTACTTATTGGGTTTATAGAAACTATGGTCGGAGCCTATATCGGATTTTTCATACCCAGAAATGCCATAGCTTTTGTTGCCCTAGTGATTATTTTACTGATAAGTCCTCAGGGTTTATTTACCCAAAAATCCAGGATATAGGAAAGGAGAGTATATAGTATATGTATGCAATTGTGGTTATGATCAATGTTGGTATATTTGTACTTTTAGCTTTAAGTTTAAATATAATTACTGGATATGCTGGGCAGCCCAATATCGGACAAGGGGCATTTTTTGGAATAGGAGCTTACAGTGGGGCAATTTTGACCGGTAAGCTTGGTATATATTTTTGGTTAGCGATGCCTATTTCTGCAATTATTACGGGATTTATTGGTTTTTTCCTCGGTTTGATAAGTATCAGGATAAAGGAAGATTTTTTAGCAATTGTAACGATCGCTTTGAATTTCATAGTTGCTGCTATATTCCAAAATGTAAAGTTTTTTGGTGGTTCAATGGGATTATCAGTTCCTTCTCCCTATTGGTTTGGTAATCCTTTATCATATCATGGATATTTAATTCTTATAATTATATTGATTATTTTAGTTATAATTTTTTCAAAACTTATCGAAAAGTCATGGTTAGGAATGGCATTGGGTGCCATTAGAAATAATGAACGAGCAGCTGATTCTTTAGGAATAGACACCAAGAAATTTAAAATAATGGCTTTTGTTCTCGGTACTTCTATAGCAGGACTTACTGGTGCTGTTTATGCTCATTATATGACATTTATAATGGCTTCAGATTTTGGATTTTTGACCTCTGTTTCAATTCTTTCAATGGTTATTTTAGGTGGTAATAATACGATTAGAGGACCGATAGTGGGGGCTATTATATTGGGTTTAATTCCCGAAGTATTCAGATTTATTTCAGATTATAGGCTTTTGGTATATGCTTTAATTTTGATATTAATGATCAGATTTCAACCCAGTGGTCTATTAGGTGATGATAGTTTTGTATGGCAAAAACTGACAAATTTAAGGGCATCCTACTTTAAGAGGAGGGGTGCTTAAATGAGCGATTATATCTTAAAAATAGAGAATGTAGAAAAACATTTTGGAGGATTAGTAGCTTTACATGATGTATCTTTTAATGTGAAGGAAAATAATATTACTGGCTTGATTGGTCCTAATGGAGCAGGCAAGACAACTTTGTTTAATGCCTTATCAGGTGTATATAAAGCAGATAAAGGAAATATTTTCTTTAATAGTAATGATATTATAAATATGCCGCCACACAAAATAGCTGATATTGGAATTGCTAGGACCTTTCAAATTGCCCGACCTTTTTTAGATCTTACTGTAATAGAAAATGTTCTGGTCGGATTAGGAGAAAAAAACTACAGAGGATTTATTAAACCTTTTAAATTAAGCAAAAGGAAAGATAATATAAAAAAAGCTCATGATATTTTAGATATGGTAGGAATAAAAGAGTTTAAAAAGGACTTTTGGAATTCTAGGCTATTTGGGTATGGCATTATAGAATTTATTGACGGCCAGGAAAATTTAAAGAATCTCCATTATAATTTGAAAGGGCTAAAAAAGATAGA
>JAGXLU010000080.1 GCA_018334565.1 Halanaerobiales bacterium
ATTAATAAAAATGAAAAAATGGTAACATGTAATAAAAAATATCTCCTATTTGATATGTTGTGTTATGTGTCTAAAACAGTATCATAATAAATTTTGATAAACTCATAAGGATTAAGGATGGGTTTAACCCATCCTTTAGGAATGAAGTCTTACTATTTTCTAGTTTGGGGGCTAGATATATGAAGGGGTTTAATCTAAAAAGCCCCCATAATTTTTTGTATTTATTAATTTAAAAATTACTTGCAAGCATCACTTTCAAGATAGTTTTTCTTCGATTTTGAATGAATTGATAAAAATTTTCAGAACATGAAATAATATACTAATGTAAAATTATATTTTTTTTGGGAATTCAGATTTAAGTTATTTTAGAAATTGTAAGCAATTTTTATATGCTATGTATAAGTTTTAAAATAAGGATCTATTGTGAGATTTTATTAGGTTTTTAATACATTTTCTATCCATGCTTTACTTAACCTTTTATTGTTTCATTGATAATTTTTTCATATTTAGAGAAACAAATATTTTATCAGAAATCCAATTAAATATGTATAACATAATAAAAGGAATATATAAGAAGTGTTCTTTTTAGTATTTGTGTGATTTACATTATTTTAATCATACAATACATAAACAAAATTTACTATTTTTCTTTTGTCCACATTAATTAATGACATTTTAAAATTGAATAGATATTTTTATTTTGTTATAATAAAAACTAAATATATTTTATTTTTTTTGTCACTGTATTTGGAGGTTAATATGAACACAGATATTAAATATAATCAAAATGTTTTGTTTGTTGATGATGAAGAAATTATATTAGATACAATAAAACGAAAATTAAAGAAATATGATTTTAAGTTGTTTTTTGCAAAAACAGGTCATCATGCATTGAGAATATTAGATGAAAAAGATATTGCAGTAATCGTTGTTGATCTGAATATACCTGAGTTTACAGGGGTCGAATTACTCAAGATTATCAATAATGGATATCCCAATCTTGTTAAGATAATATTTTCGGTTTATACGGATGTAGGTTTGATTTCAAGTTTTTCTGAACAAGAAATATATCAATATATACCGAAAAATAGGGTAAAGAAGGAACAAGGATATAAGCTAGAAATAATTCCAATTATCTCTAATGCTATTGAGAAATACAACCTCGTTTACGAAAATAAATCACTTAAAAAAGAATTGAAAAAAACAAAGAATTAATTCAAAGGAGTAAAAGTGTGGATGAAATAAAAAAGATAAGACACAAAAAATTAATTTATGAGTTATTAAATTCCACTCAATATTTAACCACTGCACGAATTGCAAACAAGCTTAATGTCTCAAAAAGAACGATCAGAAGAGATTTAGATCGGTTAAAAAATTATTTTAAAACGAATGGTGCAAAATTAATAACAAAACCTAATAAAGGGATATATTTGAAGGTTGTTCAGGAAACAAGGATAAAGTTAAAAGAAAAAACTTTTGATTATGAAAGCAATGAAGTTTTTAGTTTTCAAAAAAGGCATGATCTTATTATACACAAGCTATTTTGTGAAGAATATTTTAAAAAAGAAGGGTTGCTTGAGCTTTTTAATATAAGTGAATCTACTTTTTATAATGACTTGACAAAGGGTAGAGATACTTTTGATCAATATAATTTAAAACTAAAGATAAGTTCTAATGGCAAAATTACTATCAATGGCAGTGAACTTTATAAAAGAATATTGATAACCAACACTTTACTTAATCTTGTTGATGAGGAGGATAAAAAGGATATAATATATCTATTAGAGAATAATATTAACTTAAGAGTTTATGGAAATAAATATATAAAAAAACATTGCATAGATATTGATTTTAAAAAAATTAGATCATTCATAAAAAGTATTGAAAATGAACTGGGTGTAATTTTTAATTCAAATTCTATTTTATATTTAGTTTTTTATACTGCAGTAGGCATTAATAGGATAAATAAAAACCATAATATAAAAACCGCGCCTCAAGATATTATAGATTTAAAAACATATCCTAATCATAATTTTATCAAGGAGATTACAAAAAAAGCTGTAAATGAATTTTATATTAAATTGAATGAATATGAAATAATAGCCTATATATTACAAATATGGAGTCTGCGCAGTCACAAAATAAATTATAATGCTCTGTCATTAGAGAAAGTTATTAAGCCTCAAATAACTGAAACAGCTCAAATTATTATGAAAAAATTTAAAGAAAATATTTTAATTAAGATAGAAGACAAAAAATTATTCAAGGAATTGGCCTTGTTTATACGATCAATATTTGTCCGATATCAATATGATATATATTCCTTTAATAATATAAATATTAGCGAAGTTGAAATAGAAAGAATTAAAAGAAACAATCCTTTTGTTTTTGGACTTGCTAATAGCTTCAAAAAGATTATAGAAGAAAACTTGCAAATAAAGATCAAAGAAAGTGAAGTCATGTACATTGGTTTATTGTTTTTATCGGCGGTAGAGATGAACAAGGTAAATTTAAAGACCTTATTGATATATAATAACAGTATACCAGTTGCTAGAATTATGATTAATAGATTAGAAAACAAATTTCCAAATTTAGATCTTTCATGTTATTACTTTAACAAACTTGAAATTGAAATTGTAAAACAATTTGATCTTGTGATATCATCACGTTATTTTGAGAAACTCCCTCATGCAGTTGTAATTAGTCCTTTAGTTACAATTGAGGATACAAAAAGGATTAAAGATAAGATAAATGTTGTTACTGATATTAAAAGATTGACTTAGTAAATTATAAACATAATTTTTGTTTTTGTGGGAATGGTTCATATGAAGAAAAAATATTTCTTATTAAAATTAGGTTCCGGATTAATGATTATTTTATTATTAAGTTTAATATTTTCTATTTATCTAAATAATCATTCAATAGAAAAATATCTACTAGAGGATATAAAAGAAGAAGCATTATTATTAAGCACTGGACTTGATTGGACAATTGCCCAATTATTATCAAATAACAAACATGAATTTATTCAAAGGTTAATAAATCAGTTAGGAACCCATCATAAAATAAAAAATATTAAACTTTTCAATACAAATTATAGAATTTTAGCATCTAATGATGAACAGGAGATTAATCAAATTATTAGAGATGAGCTTGTAAAGAAAATCTTTCAAGAAAAAGAGTTAAAAGTTATTAACGAAAATTTAGAAGAGAATATATTTGAAATGGCAATTCCCATTTATGAAGATAACTATAATTCTATAAGTAAAAGTAATATCAAAAATGTTTTATTTATTAGGCTTAATATTAGTAGGATAAATAACATTGCTTATGTTTTTAATAAAACCGTTGGTATAAATAATCTGTTTGTTTTCTCTTTTTTTCTGTTATCAATAATTGTACTGTTTATCACTTTAATATATAAACCCTTATATAAATTAAATATTGGGACAAATTTAGTTGCAGCTGGTCAATATGATAAGAAGATAGAGATCAGTCATAATGATATTTTCGGGACTCTTGCCAACAACTTCAATAAAATGACCCATAAAATTAAAATTAGAAATGAGAAGTTAACAAAAGCCAAAAAGAAAGCAGAACAGTCTAATGCTGCTAAAGCTAAATTTTTAGTTAGGATGAGTCATGATATAAAGGCACCTTTGAATAGTATAATGGGTTTTACTAGTGTTTTATTAGATAAAAAAGAGTATGATGATAAAAAGCTGCAAATTATAAATAAATCAGCTCGATATTTGAATAATTTAATAAATGATGTACTTGATAATTCCCGCATAAATTCTAATAAAATTAAATTTAAAAACGAAACATTCTCACCTATAGAGATCTTAGAAGATATTGCTGGTATGTTTGATTATGAGAAAACCAAAGATATAAAATTCATGTATATATTTGATAATAATTTGCCGGAAATTCTCAGAGGAGATGTGGACCGGATTAAACAGATAATAACTAACTTATTAAGCAATGCCTTCAAGTATACTAATAATGGCAATATTTTGCTGAAAGCATATTATAATTATGATGAAAATAAATTATATGTAAAAGTTAAAGATACGGGAATTGGTATATCTAAAGAAAAACAGAAGATTATATTTGATAGCTTTGAAAAGGGTTATGAATTTAATAAAAAAAATTTTGATAACAAAGGACTAGGCTTAGGTTTGGCAATAAGTAAACAGCTTACTGATTTAATGGGAGGGGATATAGTTTTAGAGAGTGAAAAAGATAAAGGATCATTATTTATCTTTCGATTACCCTTTAAAAACACTCAGGATAATAAAAATATAGAACCAGTAAATGATGAAAACTATCAATCAGAAATAGAATATGAAATAGTATTTAGCGGTGATTTCAAATTAGATATTCTAATTGCAGAAGATGACAGTTTAAATCAAGAATTGATATTTGAATATCTAAAAGATACTGATTTTAATTTAAAATTTGTTGAAAACGGTCTTGAGGTTCTTGTTGAATTAAAGAAACAAAAATTTGATTTTTTGTTATTAGATATTGCTATGCCTGTTTTGAATGGTTTGGAAGCTATGAGGAAATTGAGAAGTAAGGGCAATAACATTTACACCATAGCCACTACAGCTTATAAACATCAAGAAGATATAAATAAAATAATCAAAGCAGGCTGTAATAATTATATTACCAAACCTATTTCAAAGGAAAAGTTATATAAAGCTATTAATTTAGCGATTAAGTCCATCTAGAAAATTTGCAAATAATATTAAAAAAATAGAATTATAAATATTGTTCTTGTAACATTGGAAAAGCAG
>JAGXLU010000081.1 GCA_018334565.1 Halanaerobiales bacterium
ACTTTTAAAAAGATTAGAGAGTAGAGTGAATAATATGAACTATCCTTCAACAAAAAATATTGAAATATCTTCTCAGGTACAAAAAAAATGGCAAAAAATTGTTAATGATATTGCAGAATTACTAGATATACCATCAGCATTAATTATGAGAATAGAACCTCCTTATATAGAGGTATTTAAAACGAGTGAAACAGAAAATAACCCATATAAAGTGGGTGACAGGGAGAAACTTGAGGGGCTTTATTGTGAATATGTAGTTTCCCATGATAATCAATTATTAGTTTCCAATGCTATAGAAGATGAGAATTGGAAAGATAATCCTGATATTGAATTAGGCATGATTTCTTATCTAGGTTTTCCTATAAAATGGCCCGATGGCGATATGTTTGGAACACTTTGTGTTTTGGATGTTAAACAAAATTCATATAATGAACTAGCCAAAAAGGTAATGGAAGATTTTAAGGAGTTAATTGAAAATCAATTAAAGTTAATATTACAAGCCAAAAAACTATCAGATAGAGAAAATAAGTTGGAAATGACCCTTCAATCTATAGGTGATGGTGTAATAACCACTTCTACTGAGGGTATTATCACTAGAATGAATCCAACGGCTGAAAAATTAACGGGTTGGAGTTTCAAAAAAGCAGTCGGGGAAAATATAGATAAAATATTTAAAATTGAAAACTCAAAAACAAGAGAGCCATTAGAAAGTCCAATTGATAAAGCATTAAAAACTGGTAAAATTGTTGGACTTGCTAATGATACAACATTAGTTGCTAAAGATGGAACAAGAAGACAAATTGCTGATAGTGCTTCCCCCATCAAAAAAGAGGATGAGACAAAAGGTATTATATTAGTATTTAGTGATATAACAGATAAATACAAGACCAAACAAGCCTTAGAAAAATCGGAGAAAAGATATCATAATCTTTTTAATACAATGTTAGAAGGTGCAAGAATAATAAATTTTAATTGGAAGTATCTGTATACTAATAAGGCTTTTTTAGAACAATATGATTTCAAAGAGGAATCAATATTGAATAAAGAGATATCAGAAGTTTTTCCAGGTATAAAAAAGTCAGAACTGTTTCTTGTTTTAAGAGATTGCATGCAAAATAGGGTAACACGAGAAACTGACCATAAATATCTTTTGTCCGATGGAAGAGAAAAATGGTTTCATTTAAAGATTCATCCTTCCCCAGAAGGTATTTTTATATTATCGAATGATATTACTCAAAGGAAAGTTATCAAAGAAAAATTAGATAAAGAAAACCAATGGTTGGGTGCATTATATGAAAATACTGTAGATCCTATTGCTATGTTAGATGCCCAACATCGTATTATAGACATAAATAAAGCTTTTGAAAGGGTTTTTGGTTATAAAAAAGAAGAAATTTCTGGTAAAAACTTAGATGAAGTGATGAATATAGGAAAAGGAGATTCAGCTGATACCAAGTTAACTTATAAATTATTAAATGGAGAGAAAGTAGAAACACAAGGAACTCGCTATGATAAACAAGGTAATCCCTTGGAGATGATTATAAAAGGGATACCTGTTAAAGTAAACAAGGAATTTTTTGGTGCTTATGCTATATATAATGATATAACTGAACGGAAAAAGCGTGAGGATAAAGTTAAATATATGAGTTATCATGATAATTTAACTGATTTATATAATCGTAAATTTTTAGAAGCAGAAATTGAAAGATTAGATGTAGAAAGACAGCTACCAATAAGCATGATAATGATAGATTTGAATGGTCTAAAATTAATAAATGATACTTATGGCCATAAAACTGGTGATAAATTTTTGATTAAGACAGCAGATGTTCTTAATAATATTTTTAGAGAAGAAGATATTATTGCACGTTGGGGCGGAGACGAGTTTGTTATTTTGCTTAATCAAACTTCTGAAGAAATCACTGAAAAGTTGTTTGAGAGGATAAGAAATGTATATGATACAATAAAAGTTGAGGGAGCTAATGAAATACCATTATCTTTAGCTGTTGGTTATTCTGTAAAAAAAGATAAGAATGTTGATATTTATTCATTATTTCAAGAAGCTGAAGACATGATGTACAGAGATAAATTACTTGAAAAAAAGAGTGTTAAAAGTCATATAATAGATACTTTGTTAGTAACTTTACAACAGAAGAGTTTCGAAACTCAAGAGCATGTAGAAAGAATGAAAAAATTGTCTTTGGATTTAGGTAAAAAAATTAATCTATCAAAATCAAAACTTGATAGATTAAAATTATTAGCATTATTGCATGATATAGGCAAAGCGATAGTTCCAAAAGAGATATTGAATAAACCAAGCAAACTTTCAAAAGAAGAATGGGAAAAAATTAAGAAACATTCAGGAACTGGATATAGAATATGCTCAGAGGTTGATGAATTTTCCCATGTTGCTCAAGACATATTAGCACATCATGAAAATTGGGATGGGAAGGGATATCCAAAAGGTTTAAAAGGTGATAATATTCCCTTATTGGCAAGGATTATTAGCATTGTAGACGCATTTGATGTCATGACACATGAAAGGCCATATTCTAAAGCAATATCTAAGGATGAAGCAATAGAGGAAATATATAAAAATAAAGGTAAACAGTTTGATCCGGAGTTAGTAGATCAGTTTATAGATATGATTATATAAGCTCTTGAATCTTCTAAAAATAAAAAAAAGACCTTCTCCATTTCAGTGTTTGAAAATTAAGTAAAAAAGAAGGATATAAACTACAAGACCTCTAATATTTCTTTAATTAGAAAAATATAAGTGGAGGTCTTTACGCATGTCCAATTTTAGTATATAATTTTTATTTTTCTTTCGTTGAGTAAAAAGTAACAGTTGTGATCAAATTGTTAATCCTGATAAAAGTATATACTTTTATCAGTTATAAATGCAGCAGTAAGGCTAGCAGTATTCATGCTCAAAGAACTTTACAAAATTCAGACTTCGGCCATAAATAGGGGTTTATAACCTATAAATTATGCAAGGTTAATTATCCTAGCTGTGGCCAAACCAGAGTTGAATATTTATGTATTATAAGTGATCCGAGAGAACTTAAAGTAACAGAAAGAATAGCTCATTATATAGATAAAAGCTTCTTAGAAGAAAAATATGGTGAAATTGACTATACTAATTGTGGTTATATTACTATCGATGAAGTTTCAGTTGGAAAACATTATAAATATTTAACAGTTGTTTTAGGCTTCATTGCCGGCCGCGTAATTTGGGTCGGTAATAATAGAAAATCTAAAACCTAGATGAATTTTTTGAGAATAGGCCCAAAAAGATCTTTTAAACATTAAACTGTAACTATGAATATATGAGATCCTTATATTAAAGCGATAAACAAATGGTTTTCATATGCAGTGATATTTTATTTAAAATTCAAATAAGTTTAAGGAATAATCCTGTTAAGAAAAATTACTGGTGATAAATAAAATGTATATACTTAAAAACAAACTCAAGTTGATTAAAATACTAAAAAATTTAAAGATATAGAAGAAGCATTAGATAATGGATAATCGTTATTATTTGAACCTGGTTTAAATTAGTAGTTAGATTTATAGTTCTTTTAACAAAATACAAATATGGAATTATTATTTGTGGTGATTTTTCAATTTGCAGATCTAAATTGAAAAAAACTAACAACAAAATTTAATAAACTAAAAAAGCCTATGGTTATCATGATACAGATTATTTCAAGTTTTTAGATTTATGGCCAACTAATTTCAAGAAGATTCGACTTGACTTAATTTGGAAAGTTTTGTGAAAGATTGAATGAAGGGCCTTATACCTTAATATGTTACGTGAGGTTTTATAGAGAAACTGAAATTGGGAAAGTCTGGTTACTTGACAGTATCAGATTGAAATTGTAATATAAATCTGCTAAGTGTAGAAATTGCAAAACAAGATAGAGTTTTTCAAAAGAAGGGTTTTATCATTGTACGTTTAATATTTACAATAAGAGACTATTCACTTTGATATTATTACAACTAGAATATATATACTACACTAACTTATCATATCAAAAATAATCTTTTATAAGAAGGAGGGTAGATGATTATAAGTAATTAATATATTTTAGACAGAGGTTTTCCCCAACTTCTGTAAGTATTATCTGTTTTATATTTTTAGACTGCTGATGTAACGCCGTGTGCAGTAAAAGCTGCCTGCACGGTGTAGGCCTACCGAAATCTTTGAAGATAGGTAGGAATGGACCTAGATCTGAATGTAACTTAAGATTGCTTTATATTAAGGACGGTGATACAGAAAGACAACCACTTGTTTTTGTGCCAGAGGATGGACTTGATGAAACGGGTACTATAAATGTTTCCTATGATCCATTAACTGATTTCTATCTTGAAGCCGATTTGGAATCTAATCAGGTATCTGATGGGACATGGTGTGTGGACAGTGAGACAGTTATATTTCAAAATAGTTCTGATTACTACCAAATACTTAATCCCTGTGAAGATAATATAGAAGATATAGTGGGTACAGATCGTTTTGAAGATCACTATGCTAATATAGACTGGCATATAATTAGTTATATCATCAACAATTATAATGTGGATGATGATATTGTATGTCCAGTTAGTGGTGACACCCATACTATAACAACAAATAGCATACAATTTGCTATTTGGAGCTTTACCAATCCCGGGGAATATACTTGTCCGGTTGATGGTATTGATGAAGATATCGAATGTGATTCTGGTTGTGCCATAGTAAATGAAGTTAAACAAGT
>JAGXLU010000082.1 GCA_018334565.1 Halanaerobiales bacterium
ATGACTCCTGGAACTGAATTATGTAGAAAAGAGGATACAGAAGATTTATATAATAGATTGCTAAAGGATTATAATTTTTGATTATGTATAATAATTTATAAGATCATTTATCCCACTTCAAGGTGGGATTTTTTATATAAAATGATTATTAATTTTTTACCTTGAATATATTAATTAAGATATTAAATAATTGATTAATATATTGATAATATTGAATTATTTATTATAAATATGGCAAAAAGTTGATAAAATAAGGTATTTTAACCTCAATATACACTAAATTTAAACTAAATATTAATATTTTTAATATTTTTATTAATTTTTTTAAAATAATACTTGACAAATATTAAACTTAAGTTTATAATGTAAGTAGATCATAAGAAAGATAACAAGGAGGCGGGATAAATGTTTAAGATCAATGAGCGATTTCAAATGATAGAAAACAGAAATTGGAAAAAAGAAATCAAATTGAACAAAAGAGATCAAAGAATTAGAGAAGAATTAATCCATCAGTATTTCTAAAGTACAATTAATACATATTTAAAAAGGGAGGTGGGAGTTATGTTTAAAAACAAATTAAATGAATTCTTTTCAATTGAAGATAACAGCTTCAAAAAACTTCAGAAAAGACAGCTTAAAAATAATAGAAGGATAGAAGAATACAGAAATGAATTAATGTAATTAATTTTAAAAGATAAAATAAGAGTTTATTTTATTATGAATGGACTAACAGAATTTTTACTAATAGAGAACAGCAGTTATAAAAAGATGTTCAGGTAATTGAGAAGAGATAAAAAGAGAGTAGAGTTATATAAGTTTGTTTAAAAAATGAGTATAAAGGAGATAATTAATATGAGAAGAACAAAAAGAACATTTGTAAATATAAAGATACAAAAACCATAAGGATTATACTAATATATAGGAGGTGAACAGGAGAGATGATTAATGGAAGTAATCCTTATGTAAAGAAAAATAAAGATGATTTTTAACCCCTTTTTTTGGTGAAAAGAAAAGGGGTTTTTTAAATGGGGCAATGAAGCACATATTGTATATCAGAAATATACTTATTACTACCTAAGCTCACTATAAATAAATTATAAAAGGAATATGACCATCACTTTTTATAAATTATTTATATTGATAAATCTAATTTATCAAATTTGAATTTTTTAAAAATAAATAATAAAAGACATTGGCCAATTGAAATTTTTATGAATATTTAATAAACTGAAAAAGTAGAAGGATTTAACCCTGGATTTATAGAATAATAGAAATAAGTAATAATTATAGGACTTAATGGATGAGAGGAGGATATATAATGGATGAAAGCTTAGTATCAAACATGAGATTCATATTGTCTAAAGCAAAGAAAGCTCATCATAAGTATGAACAAAATGTACTGGATGGAAAATTTGATAAAGAGTGGTATAAGTGGTACGCTGATTTTATTCTTAATAGTAATATAAGAAGGAAACTTAAAAAGAATATTAAAGAAGAAAAAATGATTGATTATTTAAAAGAAATAACTGACGAATATACCGAAGGAAATGTTAAGGAGGACTGGGAAGATTATGCAGCAGACAAAATAATCGATCATTTTGCTCAATAATTAAATTAAAAAAAGGGTAGTTTTTAACTACCCTTTTTTAGTAGTGTTAAACTAGAAAATTAAGGTTGAGTAGATAAAAAACCTACCTTTTTATTTTTTTGGTTAAATAATTAAGCTAATAATGGCTGTTTGTTTACTATAAAGTGTAATTCAAAGGGCTGGTAAAAATAATTTTGTGATTAAAAGCAAGTTTATCTTACTGTAGTATCAACCACGAAACCAATTATTTGATTTTATTAATTATTTTTATTTGGTTTACATAAGAAGTTTTATTAAAAATATAATCAAGTTTAATATTACAGTTATAATAAGCATAGAAGTGAGCGGTATAAATAATTTAAAATTATTTCTTTCAATTCTAATATCTCCAAAAAGGTGACCGAACCAGCTAAAATTAATATCAAACTTCATTATTATAAATCCTGTTAGGGTCATTATGATTCCAATATATATTAATATTTTACCCCAGCTATAAAAGCTGCTCATAAATACCACACTCCCCATTTATCTTCTTGATATAATTATAATAATAATATCAAAAAACTTCAATTAATGTATGGAAAGAGGCTGAATATAATGATATCCAAAGCGAAGATTGAAAAATTGAAACAAAACTATCCCCTCTTGGATGATGTAATCAATACTAAGGAGGTATTTTGGTTAAACCCAAAATATAAGAGGGAGGAAGAGAATTCAATTGAGATTTCAACAAAAGAACTAAAAGAGGCTGCAGAAAGGTTGCGGCGGTTTGCTCCTTATCTAAGAGAAGTTTTTCCTGAAACTGAAAAGCATGGTGGTTTAATTGAATCAGAGCTTCAAAATATTGATAGTTTTAAATTAGAACTACATTATATTTTTCATTCTACAATTAAAGGCGATCTATATATAAAAAGGGATGATAGTCTTCCCATTGCAGGTTCTATTAAAGCAAGAGGGGGCATCTATGAGGTTTTAAAATATGCGGAATCTCTAGCTTTGAAAAATAATATAATTTGTAAAAACGATAATTATAAAGTATTTACAGAAGAAAAATTCCGATCTCTTTTTTCTCAATATTCACTTGCTGTAGGTTCTACAGGTAATTTAGGACTGAGTATCGGTATTATAGGAAGTACATTGGGTTTTAATACAACAGTACACATGTCAAGTGATGCCAAAGCGTGGAAAAAGGAGCTTTTGAGAAAAAGAGGTGTCCAAGTAAAAGAATATAATACGGATTATAGTCAGGCCGTCAAAGAAGGTAGGAGGGAATCCCACCAAGATCCCAAATCATATTTTATTGATGATGAAAAATCACGAGATCTTTTTTTGGGTTATGCGGTAGCCGCCTTAAGGTTAAAAAAACAATTTGTTGATAACAATATAAGGATAAACGAGCAAAGTCCCCTTTTAGTATTCTTGCCTTGTGGGGTTGGTGGAGGTCCTGGTGGCATCTGTTTTGGACTTAAAAAGGTTTTTGGTAAAAATGTACATTGTTTTTTTGCCGAACCAACTAATTCTCCTTCTATGTTAATTGGAATGATGACGGGAGAGCATAATAAAATTACAGTTCAAAAGTTTGGGCTCAGTAATAAAACCATGGCAGATGGTCTTGCTGTAGGCAGGCCTTCTAAGTTTGTGGGTAAGTTAATGGAAAACTTACTGGCGGGTATTTATACTGTTAAGGATGATCAACTGTTTTATTTATTAAAAAGGCTTTATAAAAAAGAAAATATAAAACTAGAACCATCAGCCTTGGCCGGTTTTCCAGGTCCGTGTATGCTTTTACAAAAAGAGATTGATAATGATTTTTCAGGTTTATATGAAGACAAAGATGTTTTAGATAATGCAAAATATTTAATTTGGGCTACTGGGGGTAGTATGGTGCCCGAGAAGGAATTTTTGTATTATCTACAAAGAAAGGATAAAAATTAGTATTTTAGTTATTTCTAATAAATAAAAATTTTAGGTGATAAAATGAATAATATATTTGCCTTAGGCTGGGATGTAGGGGGCTGGATGGGTAAAAATAATTGTTTCGTGCTGATTGAAGCAGATAAGAATAATAATAAATTGAGTTGGTTTTTTGATAAAAAAGACTTTCAGATCAAAAAGGGGAAGATTTTTGAACTATCTGTAATAATTGAAAGTCTATATAAGCAAAGATTTGATAATTATGCCAATCTGGTAATTGGGATTGATGCTCCCTTGACCTTTCCAGTTGATTTTATTGATTTTATTAATCAAGAGGCTAAATATGTAAATAAGCCTGATCTAGAGATCTTTAATCCATTAGCATATCGTGCAACAGATAGGTATATCTATTGTAAATATGGTAAAAAGCCTCTATCTGCAACTTTTGATAGACTGGGTAATAATTTAACAGTTGCGGTGAGCCACCTTAGAGCTTGGGCTGGACAATATGATTTAAATATGGATCATAACAGATTTGCAAAAAATGAAATTAATATTATCGAAACATATCCTGCCCTTGTAAAACCTGGAAAATACAAAGAGGCTTATCAAATAATAGACAATTTGATTCCAGAAGAGATCAGGAAAGGAACGGACCAATATGATGCAGCCCTCTGTGCATTAATGGGTGTACAATTTGCTTCCAAAAATAGATTTCAAGCTTTACCTTATTTGGTTTTTCCACCTAAAGAAGAGAATATATACGATAAAGAAGGCTGGATATATCATTTTAGTTGGGAAGATATCAAAAGATGATAATAGTTGTTTCAAATGAAAAGAATTGCCCTAATAGCTCACGATGAAAAAAAGATGATATGGTTAGGTTTATCAAAAGACATTTGGGTATGTTAAAAATATGTAAGTTGATAGCTACCGGAACTACGGGTCAGGTTATAAATGAGAAGACTCAATTAAAAGTTCAAAGAATGGCTTCTGGATCCGTGGGAGGAGATCAGATGATCGGTGCAGAGTTTGCACAGGATAGATTGGACTGTGTAATATTTTTAAGGTATCCCTTTAACTTCACATCCTCATGAACCGGATATAACAGGTTTGCTTAGAGTCTGTGATGTTCATAATATTCCTCTTGCTACAAATCAAAGCCCAGCTGATTTGGTTTTAGGAATAAAGAGCAAAGAACCCACCCTTTTTTCAAATGGGTGATGAAT
>JAGXLU010000008.1 GCA_018334565.1 Halanaerobiales bacterium
GATTAATAAATATGTCAGAGCTGACAGCGGTTTTGCCAAACCAGAACTTTATCAATGCTGTGAAAGGCGTAATTTACAATATGCAATACGATTAAAAGCCAACAGCATTTTATATAAAAAGGCTAAACCACTATTAGAACAGTTAAAGGAAAATGTCATCAATTCAAATGATGGTTATGGAGTTGTATATGCTACTTTTTCTTATCAAGCTGGCAGCTGGATGAAAGAACGTCGGGTAGTAGTTAAAATCGAGCAAAAACCAGAGAAGCTAATTCCTAATTATACATTTGTAGTAACTAATATCAATGCTAAAGCAAAAGCTGTAATTAAATTTTACTCCAAAAGAGGTACTATGGAAAATTTCATTAAAGAAAGCAAAAATGGTTTTGCCCTGGATAAATTATCAAGCACTGATTACTGGACTAATGCAAACAAATTACAGCATATAGTACTGGCTTACAATATTCATAATCTGATGTGTAGACTCTGTTTTCCAGAAGAATATCAAAAAGATACTGTTCAAACCACCCGGATAAAGGTCATAAAAATTGCTGGAAGAAAAGTAAGGTCTGGAAGATATACTTATTTTAAGTTAAGCAGTTACGCGATGTACAAAAAACTCTTTCTTAAAATACATCAAAACATCAAAATGATAGCTTACTCAAAAGCAGCATGACTGTATTAAATTTATTAAAGTCATTTTAAAAAGATAACTTTCATTCACAGGATAACTGTCTCTATTTTTAGTGTATATCATTTCTTTTATTGTGTAAATATACCAGATAGTTAAAACATAGTGGATTTAGTCTTTAGATTCATTTTTTATGATATGGAAAGTTGATTTTAGTTAACAAAGTTCATATACTTCGTTTCTATGAATATTTCGGGATATAATTATGATTATAGATATTTTAAAAAATAATATGTGTATTATAGGTTCTTCTCCATATCCGTTGGTACATTTTTAGATATTCCCAGGAAAAGCCTGTTTAATCTTTAATGCGAAATACCTGTTATCATGGAAGCCATAAGCACTTCTTTTTATCTCTTTAATTTTGTTATTAGTTCCTTCTAATTTTGAAGTATGGATTGGATAAAGAACATAGTTTAAAATGCCATATTGATGTCTTTTTAATTGATTTACAAATCTTATTACTGGTGTTAATTCGGTTTCTAAAATTTGATCATATAAATCATTTAATGCATCTCTCATATCTAGTAAGTTATCGTTTTCCCATATATGTTTTAATTCATCTTTGAGAATAGATACTTTTGATAAATTTTCATTTAAATTTAGCAATTTTTCAAGCTTTGGTTTCTCTTTATCTTTGAGATTTTTTTCGTTCTTTAACAACAACCATCTACTACCCTTAATTACTTTCTGCTTTTGTTCAGTAGATGCTTTTTTGGTTTTTGATCTTCTTACTTGGTCAATAACTTTGCTAAATGGAATTTATCAAACACTATGAGAGCCTCTGGACACCATTTTCTGGATCCCACATATCCATAGCAATAGCTTTAATGTTGGCTCTATCGCTTTCTGGCATGCCTTTGAAAAATTTATCTAGAGTCTTAACTTTACGTTCTTTACCAACCCAGAGAACACGTCCTGTTTGAAAATCAAGGACTACAATCAAGTATTTATGATATTTACCGAAATAAATTTCATCAACAGTTAAAAAACCTGAATTTTCATATTCTGTTTCACCAAATTCTTTTTCTAGAAAATGTTTATCAATATTTTTTACTGTTTTCCAGTCAAGATTAAGATGATCAGCTACTTCTTTAACTGTCATCTTTTTGCACAGATCATAGATATATCTTGCCATTCAATATGTTACATGTGGACCTCCAAAATCAGTGACATTTAATTGTTCAATTCTAATACCACAATTAGGACAATAAATCTTACGATAGTATAATGTAACTTGATGATTTGTATGTGCCAAATTTAAGTCTCTAAGTGACCTCTGGTGCCAGGAATGATTTCCTTTAGCTTTACTCCCACATTCTGAACAAATAGGAGCAAATCTCAAATCAGGTTCCATTTCTGTATGAATAACTGTACCAAGTTCGGGTTCTCGTATTTGACCACAATTACTAATTTTTACTCGACGAAAGGGGAATAAAGATGATATACTAAAATTAGACATAGGTGAAGACCTCCTCTTATATTTGTTATAGATAAATAAATATTAGAGGTCTTTAAGCTTATGTCCTTCTTTTTTTATTTAATTTTTAACAACGGATATGAAGAAGAACCAAAAATGATAATAAAATAAAATATCTGGCTGGTAAACTAGAGTTAATTAGAATAGGAGATTTTGATAATGTTGATATTGCTTTAATTACACATGTGGGATCAAACATAAGAAATGCTAGATGTGGTTTTGGTGGGGCTGCAAATGGATTTTTAACAAAAAGGGCATATTATGTGGGGAAAGCTGCCCATGTGGGAGACCCTCATAAGGGAAGAAATACTTTACAGGCTGCAAATATAGCTATTAATGCAATTAATGCCTGGCGGGAAACTTTTAAAGATGATTATCATATAAGGGTCCATCCTATATTGACTAAAGCAGGTTCACATGTAAATATAGTGCCTGATCAAGTTAAATTAGCGACTTATGTTAGAGGAAAAAAATTAGACTCTATTTTCGAAACTAACAAAAAGGTTAATCAGTCTCTTAAGGCCAGAGCAATGGCCATGGGCTGTAAAGTAATAATTGATGACACCCCAGGTTTTTTACCACAAAAAAGCAGTTCTGAATTGTTTGATGTTATCTATCAAAATGCCGAATTAATAATTGATGATAAAAAATAGTTAATAATGGCCATTTTGCTGGTTCGGCTGATATGGGCGATCTTACAAACATAATGCCAGGAACAATTATAGAAGTTGGTGGAATGATGGGCTCACCCCATACTAAAGAATTTCATATAGTAGATACGGATGCTGCTTATATTAAACCTGCTAAATTATTAGCAATGATAGCTGTTGATTTACTTATAAATACTTCTCAAAGGGCGCAGAATATTATTGATTCGTATAACCTTGCTCTCAATAAAAGTGAATATATGAAATTAATGGACAGTTTTTTTAATAATAATCAATATGATTATTTTTCTTTATAGGGTTTTAAAATAAATTATAAAATTACAAGGAGGAGTTCAAAAATGAGTATTCATATTGGAGCAAAAAAAGGTGATATCGCTGATAAAATATTATTACCAGGGGATCCAATGAGAGCAAAGTTTATTGCTGAAAATTATCTCAAAAATGTAAAGTGTTATAACGAAGTTAGGGGAATGTATGGTTTTACAGGTACTTACAAGGGTAAAAGAATTTCTGCACAGGGAACTGGAATGGGAATGCCGTCAATATCTATTTATGTTAATGAATTAATTAGAGATTATGGTGTTAAAAAGCTGATAAGAGTTGGTTCTTGTGGTTCTTTTAATGAAGATATTAAGTTAAGAGATGTCATATTAGCCAAAGGAGCTTGTACTAATTCTAAGATCAACCAAGTTAGATTTGATGGTAATGATTTTGCACCTACTGCCAGTTTTGATCTTTTAAAAAAGGCATTTGAAACTGCCAAAGAAAAAGGTATAGATATAAAGGTAGGTAATATATTAAGTTCTGATACTTTTTATGGAGATGATCCTGAATCTTGGAAGAAATGGGAGCGATATGGAGTCTTAGCAGTTGAGATGGAAACAGCAGAGTTGTTCACACTGGCAGCAAAATATGGAGTAGATGCACTGACTTTATTAACTGTTAGTGATTCTATTGTATCAGGTGAAGAGACTACATCTAAGGAAAGAGAGACTACATTTACAACTATGATGGAAATAGCTTTAGAAACAGCTATAAAATAATAGACAAACATATTCATGCAAGGCTAATTTTGTTTTTCTAATTGAGGATAATTAAAATTCACGCATAGATTGTAGAGGAGTAGCAGCTGATTACATAGGACCAGCACCTATAGAAAAAAAAAGATGGTGCTTATATAGATATGTTTGGTTTGATAAGAAAAGAAGTCCAATATAAAGGCGGTGTATACCATGAATATGCTGAATATCCTTTAGCTGAGGCTGCGCAACACCCAATGAGATAAGAGAATGGGATGGGTGGCCTGATATAAGCCACTGGGATTTTTCTTCTTTAAGTGACAAAATTGATCGTATTAATAAAAAAACCAGATATCATATCAGATATCCATTTTTTGAATTGGGAGGTATATTTGAATTATCATGGGGCTTATATGGAATGGAAAACTTTCTTATCGATCTAATTGATAAACCAGAATTACCTTGTGCAATTATGGACAAATATACTGAACTTTTTATTTCTATAGCTGATAAAGCATTAAAAAAAGCTTCAGATAAAATTGATGTTGTTTATACATATGATGACATTGGCATGCAAAATAGCTCATTAATGTCTAGGGATATGTGGAAAAAATATATTTTGCCGAGACATAAGCGTTTAAACAAAGTAATAAAGAAATATTCTGTTCCTATTATGTATCATAGTTGTGGAGCAGTATATGACATAATACCTGATCTAATTGAAGAGATGGGAATTAATATATTAAACCCCCTCCAGCCGAGGGCAAAAGGTATGAATTTGGAAAAGATTAAAAATAATTTTGGTGATCAAATTGGTTTTCATGGAGGAATAGATTTACAAGAGACATTACCGTATGGAAGTAGAAAAGATGTCAGAAGGGAAGTTAGATCTAGATGTAAGGTTTTAGGTCAAGGGGGAGGGTATATATGTGCACCCGCTCATCATATCCAGGCTGATACTCCAGTAGAAAATATTATAGAAATGTATACGACTGAAAGAAAAGTGTAGTCTATTTTATTTGAAATAATATTATATTAAACGGTTAAAAAAAATTTAAATTCAAAATTAAAACAAACATTCATAGCTCTTCAAAATATATTAGTGTCGTACTCTCCATATTTTGTTGGGCTATTATTTTTTTATATCAACTGAAAAAAGTTGTAATGATTCTAGTATAAAATAATAAACTTATTTCAAATTCCTAGTAATGAAAAGTGTGTTTCTAAGTACAGCATAAATAATATGTAAATTTTTAACAATGAATTCCTCAGTAACAATTGTTATTTATATATTACTTTTAGAAAACTACCGATGGCTTGTTTTTTAAGAAATAGGATGACTGCATAGATTTAAATGTAATTGTCAAATTAATTCATATTCTAACCTATCTATATTACTTTTAATATTAAAATGAAATGATTAAATAGGTAAATATATAATGGGATGCTATATAGAGTTCAAATAATAACCTAAGATAAATATAATATATCCTCAATAACATAGGCACACTGATTCTCCAACTCTTTTTATAACTTTTTTAATAGGGATGGATTTTTTTGCTTTTATAGTTGTTTTATTTCAAAGCTTAATTTTTTGATGTATGCTTGTAAACTTTATAATATTGTTTACATTTTTTTCAGTGGTAAAGACAAATATGTATTAATTGAAATTAAGAAGGCATTGTATTATTTTAAAAAATATAATATAAAAAAAGGTAAATAAAGTAAACTAAATTATTAGATTTGGATTATAATATTTACTTTTAAATAGTTTTATTTGATTAAATTAATATTTATCCTGTAAAAACAGAATATTTCTTTTGACTACTACCCAGTTGTATGTTAATATTTATATAAGTTAACGTAAACTAACATAAATAAATGGAGTGTTAATAATGTCAACTAAAAGAAAAAGTACAGATGAGAGGAAAAAGGAAGCATTGGAAGTCGCTCAAAAAATAATCTATGAAGAAGGTTTTTATAAGCTTACTGTTAGAAACATAGCTGAAAAAATGGATATTTCTGAGGCTGCTTTATACCGACATTTTAAAGATAAAGAAGACATTTTAGATAAATTAACAGATTTAGTATTTTATCAAGGATGTAAATTGAATACTGTTGATTATGATGATTCTTTGGATATATTAAATAATTTTATAGATAAACAAATAGATTTATTTGAAAGCAAACCTTATTTATCTATAATAAGTTTTCAGGATGATATGTTTAGAGAATATCCTTCAATTAAAAGAAAATTTATTGAACATCAAGATAAGAGAGAAAAACAGCTAATAAATATAATGAAAAGTGGTATTCAAAATAATGTAATAGATGAAAATGTTAATCCTGATGCATTTGCCTCAATATTTATGGGTAGTATTAGAATTACTGTTTTAAAATGGAAGAACAAAAAATTTTCATATTCTTTAAAAGATAGCCTAAATGAGATAAAAAGTGAATTATTCCAATATATAGAAGGTGATCAATAAATGATAGCTCTAATTATTAACATTTCTGCTTTTTCTTTACTATTTTTTACATTTATTCAAGATAAACAAAAAGCACAAAGATCTTTAAAACAGGCTTTAGTTAAATTTGTAAATTTGCTACCAATGATGATATTAATAATAATTATGATTGGCTTGATACTGGGCTTTATACCTCCAGAAGTCATAAGAAATTATTTGGGTTCTGACAGTAATATAATAGAGATAATAGTTGCATCTTTATTTGGGGCTATTACTATGATTCCCAGTTTGGTCGCACTTCCTCTAGCTGGTTCTTTAATCGAAGCTGGAGCATCATATACTCCTGTCGCTGCTTTTATAACAACTTTGACAATGGTTGGGTTTGTTACTTTACCAATTGAATTAAAAGAATTGGGTAAAAAAATGACCATATTAAGAAATATATTTGCATTTTTATTTGCAATAATAATCTCATTATTAATAGGGGTGTTGTTATAATGGAAAAAAACAAAGTTAATCAATTGGATTTCAAGGATAAAATTAACAAGGGACTGCTGAATACAATTAAATATATAATGATATTAACTATAATTATATTAAGTGTATGGTATTTCTTTCCCAATAAGACGAATTCAGCTTTAAATATTTCAAGCAAATATGGATTAGAGATGATCACGATATTTCCGGCCGTACTGATTTTGATGGGGCTTGCAGATGTGTGGATTCCCAAGTCTCTTATTAATAAATATTTGGGTGATGAATCTGGTTTAAGAGGTATTATTATAGCAATGATTTTAGGCACCCTGCCCACAGGTCCCTTATATATTGCTTTCCCTATTGCTGCAGAATTATTAAGAAAAAAAGCAAAAATTAGTAATGTAATGATCTTTTTAGGAGTTTGGGCTTCCTTAAAAATACCACAAATCAGTGTTGAAATAAAATTTCTTGGTATAAAATTTGCAACTTTACGTTTTATATTAACTTTAGCTGCTTTAGTTATTATTGGTAATTTAATAGAATTTATAATAACAAAAAAAGAGAAGAAGGAAGTTCTAAATTAAAAAAATGTTTTAACTTAATAATGAAAAATATTAGAAAAAGATAATTTAATATTTTGATATTCTCTGATATAATACAGATAGATAGTAAAATTTATTGGGGGTGTAAAAATGTATTCTATTTTGGGGAAAGCGATTGTTGATCGTAACAAAGAAAAGATAAAAACAATATTGCACAAGTTAGAATATAAAGATATTAACTTTGTTAAATTTGTTGAAGAATTTGCACCACTTATGTTAATGGAAGCCAATTTATCTTTTGGCAACTTTCATATTATAAAGATGGCTTTATTTTTAAAAGAACTTTCTGTAGATGGGTATTTTTCAAAAGATACAGAAAAAAAATTAATTTTCATGCTGGCTCTCAATCTGACGGAGATTCATTATATTAATGTAAAAGCAGAAAGAATAGGCTATAAATCTAACAAAGCAGATCAAAACACCCTAAAAAGAATGATTAATGAATTGGATAAGGGCAATGTACATAATGCATTTTGTTACAGTTTAGGATTATTAAAGTTTGAACCGGAAGTTTTGAAAAATAACTTACTACTTTTGGGTACAGAAGTTATCTCAAAATCTTTGGGACACAGTTTCAGTTGTTTTTATCCTGTTTTAAGAGACCTCTTAAATGAAAGTTCTATCCATGATACAACTGCTTTGTTTAGCTATATCATGTATTTATCCAGGTTTAATTATGATAAAGGTGTACATATTCAGTCTGATAAGAGTAGTTTTAAAAATTTAGAAAATATAATTGAAATTAGTGCATCAGGAGAAGGCATTGTTAACCTCCACCACATGATAACCTTGACTCTTTTTCTTTTATGGGAGAAAGATGATGTAAATGGAGATTATATACCGCACCATAACTTTTTGGAATGGATTTCTGATAAAGAAGTAGATCAAAAACAAAAAGATATAATAAAAAATATGAAAACTGAGTTGAGTATACCTGAAAATTATGATGAATTTGAAGAGTTATTTAATATTAAAGATATCGAAAAATTTCTACCTCTTTATTTTAAATTATTAAAAGAGGATTATAAAACTGCTGTAGATTGGATATTTAAAATTTACACAAATTTTTATAGTCCTGAATGGGATCCTCATTATTTTACTGCTTTATATTCTGCTTTAAAATTGTACCAACTGGATAATAGCGAAAGAAAAATACCGGCAAAGATGTCAATATATCAAGCATTACAGTATTTTTCTCAAAGAGTAGATTATGAAATATAAAAAAGGTCCTACTCTTTATTCATAAACAAATAGAGAAGAACCTTTTTTATCTATCAATTCATTTTTTATTTATATAATCTTTACCTTGACTGTAGAGGGAAAGTTATATTTGAGTGTAGTTTGAGTAAAGATTTTTATTAAAAGTTTTCAGCTAAATTAGAAGGTCTTTTTTCAATTTCAGCAAAAAATATCTTAGAATCACCATCTCTAATGATATTGATCATTATCTTATCACCGATTTGGTTGTTATTAATTATTTCAGCGACATCATCTATTTTTTTAATAGGTTTCTTATTAATTTCCTTTATTATATCGTATTGTTTTAATTTGGCTTTTTCGGCAGGGCTATCTTTTATGATTTGATGAATGATTACCCCATTTGTATTATCCAAATTAAAGTATTCTTTAGCTTCACTGGTTATCGGTCCATATATTATTCCTAACCATGGTCTTTTTATTTCACCTTTCGTTTTTAGATCATTGATATAACCTTTAACTTCATTAATAGGTATGGCAAAGCCTATTCCCTGTCCCGAACTACTTACAGCTGTATTTATTCCGATTACTTCACCTTCAATATTTAATAATGGGCCTCCACTATTTCCAGGATTTATTGCGGCATCAGTTTGGATTAGGTTATTATAAGTTCTAGTAGTACCACCATTTGTTGGTATTTGTAGAGGGCGCTCTAAAGCACTAACTACTCCAGTTGTAACTGTATGGTTTAGACCGAAGGGATTACCAATAGCAATAGTCCAGTTGCCTGGTTTTAATTTATCTGAATTGCCAAGTGGTATAGGGCTTAAGGTTTTATTAACATTCACTTTTAAAATTGCAAAATCTAGATTATAATCTGTCCATTTTACTTCAGCAGGAACAGTTTTATTAAATCCTTGTATATTTACATTTATTTCTATTGCATTATGCACTACATGTTCATTTGTTATAATATAACCATCTTCAGATACAATAAAACCACTACCATATCCCTCTGTTACTCTAGACTTATCTTTGGGTAAAGTTTCGCCAAAGAAATATTCATAGAAATCTTCACTATAATAATATGGTATATTTCCATTGTTTACCTCAATTTTCGAAGTTACTTTCACAACTCCAGAATCTACATTGGATGCTATATCACTAAATATATTGGTGGGGGTAACTGATTTTTGCTCATTGTTACTTTGAGCTAAGATACCGGTTGAAAAAGTAGCTAATAATACTATTAACATCAATAAAATGAGAAAATTATTTGATATTGATTTTATTTTTTTCATAAGTATTAACCTCCTAAAATTATTCAGCTTGTTATATTTTCTTGATTTTATATTATTATATAAATGTCAAAGAAATATGAAAATAATATATTAAATTATGTGAAATTATTGGCCATAAAACTGTAAAACATATAATTTAAGATTTGTTATTATGCTATTTAAATAAAATACTTTTTATATTGATAATTATTCCTGTTTATGCTATATTTATTATAAGATATGAATTTAAGGAGGGTTAATAAATGTTAAAAGTTGGCGAAAAGGCACCAGAATTTGAAGGAACAGCTTACCACAAAGGAAATTTTAAGAATGTAAAATTATCTGATTATGATGGAGAATGGAGAGTAGTATGTTTTTATCCAGGCGACTTTACTTTTGTATGACCAACTGAATTGTCGGCAGTTGCCGTCAAGTATGATGAGCTCAAAGATTTAGGAGCAGAAGTGATAGCAGTAAGTACCAACAGCCATTTTTCACATAAGATTTGGGATGAAGTAGAGCTATCTAAAATGGTTGAGGGTGGAATTCCTTATCCTATGGTAGCAGATACTTCGGGCAAGATCGGAAAGAAATATGGAGTATATGATGAAGAAGGTGGGGTTAATGTAAGAGGTAGATTTTTGATTGATCCTGATGGTGTACTACAAGCCATGGAAGTTCTTACACCACCTGTAGGTAGAAACGTATCAGAATTGATGAGACAGTTACAAGCATTTCAACATGTCAGAAAGACCGGGGAGGCAACTCCTTCAGGCTGGAAACCTGGTAAGCCAACATTAAAACCAGGCAAGGATTTGGTTGGCAAGGTATGGAAAGAATGGCAGCCAAGTAATGCTTATGGTGAATAATAGATAAAATATGTAATAGGCTCTGTAAAAGGGGCCTATTTTTTACTAAAATAGAAGGAATACGAGAATTATAAGAGAAATATGTTTATATAACATAAAGCTGTAGGGGGAAAAGAGTTTATGGAAAGTGAAAATAATTATAGGGTCACCACAACAGAACAGACAAATCTTTTGACCGATCCATTTGGTTTAACAGTACTCTCTGCATTAAGTCATAAAGAGTATTTATCAGCTGAAGTTATTGCAAAGAAATCGGGAGAAGAGCTGAAATTAATCAAAGAGTATTTAAAGTTTTTTGAACAGGAAGATATGATTTTATGCAAGGAGGAGGAAGTAACTAAAAAGTATGCAAAAAAAGCAGAGTATTATAGTTTTTCACCAGAACTACTGTCAATAATCCCTGAACAAATTCAGGATTATATAATTTTTGGATTGCTCCATGCAATGCAGGGAGATTATTATGATTTGATAAAACTTGCAAAAAAACACGAGGATTTAGACAGTGCTTTAAAAAAGGCTGGTTATCCAGAACCTGAAAAAAGTTTGAATTTACTTATGGGTAAAATACATATTAAGGAAGAAGATATGGATGAAATGACAGACTATATTCGAGAATTATTTGATAAATATGATAGTGTACCTGAAGGTGAGAATGAAGAAGAATATCTAACTTTTGATCTCAATTTCTTTTTAAAGCCAACGATAGGTAAATTTAAAGAGAATATTGATGAATAGATTAATAATTCAATAATTAAATTAAAATATTTTTTTAAAATTATTATAATATTAACATGAAATTATTAATAGTATTTTTCATAGTTTTAAACTTTAATTGACATTGATAAATATACTTATATAGTTTTGAAATTATTCTATTTTTATTGAATTTAGCTTAAATATATAGGTGGGTTTTAATTGCCTAAAACCTTGACATTATAGGGAAAAGATGTTAACATATTAAACGTTGAATATAGGGGCCATTAGCTCAGTTGGTAGAGCACCTGACTTTTAATCAGGTTGTCGGAGGTTCGATTCCTCCATGGCTCACCATTATAGCGCGGGGTGGAGCAATCTGGTAGCTCGTCAGGCTCATAACCTGAAGGTTGTCGGTTCGAATCCGGCCCCCGCAACCAAAACTTTATATAATAGGAGAGGTGGGATAGCTCAGGCGGTAGAGCAGTGGACTGAAAATCCTCGTGTCGCCAGTTCGACTCTGGCTCCCACCACCACTATTTTAAAAATCGGGAAGCTCATCAATTGCTTCCTTTTTTTGTTTTGTATCAGTATGTGTATAGATTTGAGTTGTAGATATGTTTTCATGACCTAATAGATCCTGCAATACCTTAATATCCTTGGTTGAATGGTATAAAATAGTGGCAAAAGTATGTCTCAGTTTGTGGGGAGTAATTTTACTTGCATTCTTAATTTTTGCTTTTTTAGCATATTTTTTAACAAATAATTGAATAGATCTGGCAGAGATTCTGTTACCTCTCGTGGATAAGAAAAGCGCCTTTTTAGCATCTTTGCTATTGGGTTTAATCGTATTTCTTTCTGGCAAATAGTTTTTAATTGCATTTAAAATATCAGAATGCAGTGGTACATAACGTTCTTTGTTACCCTTACCATAAAATTTGATGGAGTGGTCTTCATAATTTATATCTTCAAGGTTTAAATCTACTAATTCTGATACTCTTAATCCCGCATATAAAAACAACTTAACAATAGCTAGATCTCTTTTTTGGTTTAAAAGATTTGCCTTATTTATTGTTTCTATGTATTTTTGGGCTTCTTCTAATTTCATATAGATTGGTTCAGCAGTGGTCCTTGTTTTTGAAGATTCAATGGTTAAAGCAGGATTTTTATCTAAATATTCTCTTTTCACTAAAAATTTAAAAAATGAACGTATTGAATATAGTTTGCGGTTTCTGGTTACAGCACTATTATCAAAGCTCAAGACAATATCACTCAAAAATTCAGATATTTCATATTTTGATATTTCCTGGATTGAAAAATCTTCCTTAAAATCAAATTGAGCTATTAGATACTTGTAGAGTAATTTCAGATCATGATCATATTCTTTTATAGTCAATGGAGAATAAGCTCTTTCTATTTTCAAATATTTTTTAAAACTATTTACTGCTTTTAAAAATTCTAGATTTCTATCCATAATATTAATACACTCCAATAATCAGATTTATCTTCTATTATTAAATTCTATGTTTCAAACTCTATTCCTTCTTAACATCAGTTATATTTACTTTATATTTTTTTTATTATATAATATAAAAAAGAAGGAGGGGAGTGATTGCAATTTATACACCTAAAAAAATCAAGAATATTTTATACATAATGAGTCCAATTTTTATTATAATGGGCATCGGATTTTTAATACCAATTTTATTTTGTATATTTTATAATGAAGCTCATATATATTATAAATCTTTTTATATACCCTCACTTTTATCTTTTATTTTAGGAACAATATTTTATCTGTTTAAAGACGATGATTTTAATTTGGATTTAACCAACAGTATGTTAATAGTCGGCTTATCTTGGATAGTTGTTTCACTTATTGGTGGATTACCCTTTATGATTGGTTTAAAGAAAAATTTTATAAATGCTTTTTTTGAATCTGTTAGTGGATTTACAACAACCGGTATAACAGTATTTCAAAGCTTGGATACAATGCCCCATTCTATTTTGTTTTGGCGGAGTTTAATTCAATGGTTTGGCGGGCTTGGTATATTAACATTCTTTTTATTTATTACATTTAGAAGTGAAAGCGATCTATGGCAGTTATTTACAGCTGAATCTCATAAAATTGATACTACACGACCGGTGCCTAATATATTCAGGTCGATAAAAATACTGTGGTTAATCTATGGTTTCTTTACCATTTTAGAGATTATCATACTTATTATTTTACAGCTTTCACCATTTGATGCATTACTACATTCTTTAACAACTCTTTCCACAGGTGGGTTTTCTAATTATGATGTAAGTATAGCTCACTTTGCACAGACAGGACATCCCTATTATATTATCATAGAATATGTAATTATATTTTTTATGCTGGCTGGAGGCATAAATTTTTTGATTCATTTTAAGGTATTTAAGGGAAATGTTAAAGAATTATTTCATAATATTGAAATGAGATATTTCTGGGGCATTATCACTACTGTTTTAATTTTAATAATGACAGCTAAATTTTTTGATCATTCCCTGTATCTCAATAACTTTGAGGTAGTTTTGAGAAAGAGTTTATTTCAAATTGTTTCTATAATGACTACGACTGGATATGCAACTGAGGCATTAACTTCTTCTTTTTTCCCTGCACTGGCCCGTCAATTATTTTTGTTTTTAATGTTAATAGGAGGTTGTGTGGGTTCTACATCCGGTGGGATTAAAGTTATTAGATTTGCTATTTTAAATAAACTATTTGGTAGAGAGATCAAGAAATTATATTTACCTAATAGGGCTATTATGCCTTTAAAGATAGAAAAGAAATTAATACCCAGGGATGAGATATATAAGATATCAGCTTTGTTTTTTATCTGGATAATTATGGTTTTATTAGGAGGATTAATTACAGCTTTATTCTCTGATCTTGACGCCCTGCAGTCTATATCTGGTATGTCTTCAGCGATGTCTAATATAGGGCCATTTTACTTTTCGGTAGAAAAGATGGCTTCTTTACCAATTATCGTTAAATTAAGTTATATTATAGGTATGCTGGCTGGAAGGTTGGAGATACTACCGATCTTTATAATTTTTACTAAAAAAGCTTGGCAATAGGAGGTAGACAAAATGTATATTATAATAGCAGGTGGAGGAGTGGTTGGAAGTTCAATCACAAAAAAATTGATAAGGGACCATGATGTTGTTGTAATAGATGAGAAGCAGAGCGTTGCTGAAAAAGTTTATGCAAAATATGGGGCAGTTAGTGTGGTAGGAAATGCTACCAATATAGATGTATTAAAAGATGCAGGCATAAAAAAGGCTGAGGTAGCGATTGGTGTTATGGATACAGATTCAAATAATCTATCTTTTACCCTTCTGGCCAAAAATTTTGGTGTTAAAAAGATATTAGTCAGGATGAGAAATCCTGAGTATAAGAACGCTTACGAAATGGCGGGCGCTACAAATGTTGGTGCAGTAAATGAAATGTTAGTCGATAATTTTATAATAGACATAGAAGAACCGAGTATCAGAAAAGTAATATCGATTGGAGAAGGCAATGCAGAGGTATCTATAGTCACTTTAAATGGAAATTTTGTTAGATCTGGTCATACGGTTTCTCAGATAGTAAATAGTGAAGGATTTCCTACAGACTGTGTAATTGCAGGTATATTTGATCAAGATTCACGCAAGTTGAGAATACCAAAAGGTGATACAAAAATATATAAAAATGACCAGATATTTTTGGTTGCAACCAGAGAAAATATGGAAAAAGCAGCTGATTTTCTCTTAAATAAAAAATAAAGGTGGTGATTATTATTTATCGTATTAACTCTTTTAAATTTGGACAAATTGAGATAAATGATAAAATCTATCAAAATGATATTATAATATATCCGGATAAATTGGTTGATGACTGGTGGAGAGATGAAGGACATCGCCTTCATAAAAAAGATTTAGCTGATTTAGCTGATTATCAGCTTAATTTAGTCATCATTGGGACAGGAGCAAGTGGCAGAATGAAGGTGGATATAAAATTAAAGCAGTATTTTGATGAACATGGCATAGATTATTATATTTCGACAACAAATAAAGCTGTAAAAAAGCATAATAAGCTGCTCTCCAGTGACAAAAAAGTATTAACAGCTTTGCATTTAACTTGTTAGGAGGGATTTAAAATGTATTTTAAAGTAACTATAATTCAAAGTGATATTATAATAGGTGATGAATCCAAAAACTTTAAAAAAATGAAGGAATTTTTATATCAAGCTAATCAGTGTAATTCTGATCTTGTAATTTTACCTGAAACTTGGTTGACGGGTTTTGCTAAAGAAATTTTTGATAATATTGATAAATTTGCCAAACAAGAAAATAGTGAAATACTTCAGTATATAAAGAAATTTGCACTTGATAATGATTTACACATTATAGCAGGTACTATATTAGAAAGGGAAAGAGATGGTAATACATATAACAACATGTACTACATAGATAACCAAGGAGTAATAGGGGCCAAATATAGTAAAATACACTTATATCGTAGAGAGGGAGAAAAAGAAGTAATAACACCCGGTCATCAGATAAGCACTTATCAAACTGAATTTGGCAAAAGTGGTCTTGGTATATGTTATGACATCAGATTTCCTGAATTAGCTAGACTTTATGCTTTGGCAGGAATTGACGTATTATATGTAACAGCAAATTTTGATGATCCTAAAAAAGATCAGTGGTTAAATCAACTCAGAGCAAGAGCCCTTGAGAATCAATTTTATGTAATAGCATGTAATAGAAGTGGTAAAAATTATTTCGGAAACTCAGTAATAATTAGTCCAGAAGGAGAGATAGTTATGAATGCGGGTAGAAGAGAGGGCATTTACAGTGGATTTGTAGATCTTTCTTTAATTAAAGCAGTTCGCATCGAGCACTCACTTTTAGATGATAGGAGAGAAGATGTTTATCAATTGAAGTATAAATTGGGGGATTTTAAATGAAATATGAAAAAGAACAAATAGATTTTAACAATAAATTATTAGCCCTACACCGCTGGGTGCCTGATAAGAATGATAATAAAGGTATTATCCAGATCATCCATGGTATGGCAGAGCATGTGAGCAGATATGAAGAGATGGCTGATTATTTTACCGAGAAAGGTTATATAGTCTGTGGTATTGATCATTTAGGTCATGGTGATACTGCCAATTTAAATAATAACAAATATGGTTATTTTGCTCAAATTAAAGGCTGGGCAAAGGTAGTAAACGCTAATAAGTATATTTCAAATTATTTAAAAGACAAATATTCGGATATTCCCCTTATAGTTTTTGGTCACAGTATGGGTTCTATTATTGCAAGATATTATCTGATAGGAGACAGGTTAACAGAGGGTATTATTATTTCAGGTGTGATGAATTATCAGCCTTTTGTGATGGATTTAGTCATACTTATGGCCAAGCTAGAAAAATTCTTAAAAGAAGATAAAAGCAAAAATGTCATTGATAATTACTTATTGGAAATGATGTATAATAGGAAGTTTAATAGAGATATTAAAAAAAGTTGGTTGAGTAGCAGCCAAGATGTTGTCCAAAAGTATAATAAAGATGAACGATGTGGTTTTGATATAAGTAATCAGATGTTTATAGATATGCTAGAGGGGTTAAAAACCATAGATAAAAAAGAAAAAAATAGAGAAATATCAAGAGATGCCCCCTTATTAATTATGAGTGGAAAAGATGACCCAGTTAGTAATTATGGTCAGGATGTAAAAAAAATGTTCAAGAAATATAAAAAAGGTAATTTAGTAGATGTTAAATATAAAATATATTCTGATGTTAGACATGAGATAATTAGGGATCAAAGAAATGAAGAAGTATACTCTGATCTTGAAAAATGGATATCTGAACATCTTTAAGAGCTATTCTGAGAGTATATACTTATTTAGTTTATTTGCTAAGTTATCTGGTATATAGGCATCAATAAATATAAATTCGTTCTTATACTTTTCTTTTTCCACAATACCGCGATTATATAATTTTTCTATAATATTTGCCTGAGTATAAGGTATTTCTAATGAATATCTGGACATAGATTCTTCAACAAAATTCGTTAATTTATTAATTAATATTTCTTGATTAATATTATGTTCTGCAGATATAAAAATAGCTTCTGGATGCTTAATCTCAAGATCTCTTTTCTTCTGTGAATTGATTAGATCTATTTTATTAAAAACTTTAAGGATTGGTTTATCCTGGATACCCAGTTCAATTAACTCACTTTCGATTACCTTTATCTTGCTTTCAATTTGTGAATCACTTGCATCTATAATGTGTACTAGTAGATCTGCCTGATTTATTTCTTCTAAAGTAGATCTAAAAGAAGCAATAAGTTGATGAGGCAGATTTTTGATAAACCCAACGGTGTCTGTAATAACAATATTTTTCCCGATGGGTAATTGATAACTCCTTGCCCTGGAGTCAAGAGTTGCAAAAAGTTTGTCTTCAACTAGTGAATCATCATCGGTTAAAAGATTAAGGATACTTGTCTTACCGGCATTTGTATATCCGATTAGTGAGATTATTGGATCTTTTCTGCTTTTTCTCTGGATTTCACGGTTGTTTTTTATTTTTTTAAGTTTTTCTTTCAATCGATAAATTCTTTTTTCAATTCTACGGCGGTCAACCTCAAGTTTGGTTTCACCAGGCCCCCTGGTACCAATACCCCCTGCTAATCTAGAAAGTTCAGTTCCGCGACCAACCAATCTGGGCAAGAGATATTCAAGTTGTGCTAATTCCACCTGAATTTTACTTTCCTTACTTTGTGCATGGAGGGCAAAAATATCCATAATTAACTGATTACGATCTAATATTTTAGTATCTACCTTTTCTTCAATATTTTTAAGTTGAGCAGGTGAAAGTTGATTATCAAAGATAACCAGATTTATTTGATAGTTGTCAACTATGTCTTTAATATTTTCTAGATTACCCCGTCCAATATAGTAGGCTGGATTAATTTTGTTCATTCTGTAATTAAAGAATTTAATTGAATTTACACCAGAAGTATTGGCAAGACGTGCTAATTCTTTTATAGATTCTTTATCACTACTGACCAGTAAGGCATTTTCTTTTTTATCTTTAACCTCGTAGAGTTCTTTTTCCTCTTTTTTAAAATTAATAATAATAATTCACCTCTTTTATAATCTATATTTATATTATATCAGATATTATAGATGAGATAAATGATAATTTAAGGAGGAATAACTTTATTAGATATAGAATTAATAATATATAAGCAAAAGTCCTTAAATTTGATATTTATATTTATTAAAGGGCAATAAGAAGAAGGAGAATGATTTCTTATGAAATACGGGTTAATCCTAGAAGGTGGAGGAGCAAAGGGTTCATATCAAATCGGTGTAGTAAAAGCCTTAAGGGAACATGATATTGAAATATCGGGAGTTGCTGGTACTTCTATTGGTGCACTAAATGGTGCTATGATAGTGCAGGATGATTTGGATAAAGCATATGATCTTTGGTACAATATAACTCCACAGGATATATTTAATATTAAAAATGATGCCTTAGAAAAAATAAAGAGATTAGATTTTGATAAAGATGATTTTAGCTACTTTTGGAATAGGGCAAAAAATATACTTGATAACAAGGGATTAGATATTACTTTAATAGAAGATTTGGTAAAAGAAAATGTGAATGAAAAAAAGTTAAGAGAATCTAAAAAAGACTTTGGATTAGTAACAATATCATTAACTGATATGAAACCAATAAAAATATATATAGAAGAAATTCCCGTGGGGGAGTTAACTGATTATTTATTGGCCAGTTCTAACTTGCCAACCTTTAAGCAGGAAAAAAGAAATGGAAAATATTTTCTGGATGGAGGTTTCTATGATAATCTACCTATAGACATGTTGGTTAATAAAGGTTATGAAAATATATTTGTCATAAGAACTCACAGTTTGGGGATTACCCGCGCCATCAAGAATGAAGAAAATTTGAATATAATATATATTGAGCCAAAGGTTGATTTGGGTAATGTTTTAGATTTTGAGAATGAATTAGCCCGCCGTAATCTTAAAATAGGTTATCTAGATGGACATAAGGCTTTAGATGATAAAATAAGGGGATATGATTATTATCTACAGGTAAACAGGGATGAAGATTATTTTTTAAAACTTTTAATGAATATGCCTAAAAATAGTATTGAAAGGATTGCAAAGGCTTTGGGCTATGAAAATATTAATCATAGAAGGGCTCTCTTTGAGGTTATTATTCCTAGAATTGCCGGATTTTTAGATATAGATGATGAGCATGACTATATAGATATCATTATTGCAGTCAGTGAAGTTATCGCTAAAAAGATAGGACTAGAAAAATTAAAAATCTATGATTTTTCCGAATTTATACAAGAAATATCTGAAAAATATCGACCAGCTGAGGTATCTATTTCAAAACTTCCTAAGTTTATTAAAAAAAGCGAACTACTTTCAAAGACTGTAAAAGACAAAATTATTAACCTGGTAATTATGGAATTGTTTGATAATGTAATTAATAGAAATGAGGATATTGAAACATGAGTGACTATTTAATTCGAGTTCTTACCAAAAATAAACAGATCAGGGGGCTGGCTATTAGGTCAACCAAACTTGTAAAAAAGGCTCAACAGCTTCATAATGCTACTCCTGTTGCTACAGCTGCCCTGGGTAGAACTTTATCTGCTGCAGCTATGATGAGTATAATGGAAAAATATGGAAAGATAGGAATTAAAATAATTGGAAATGGTCCTATAAAAAGAATAATTACAGAGGCAGATACCAATGGACATGTTCGAGGATATGTCGGCAATCCGAGAATTGATCTGATGATCAATGAACAAAGCAAGTTGGATGTAAAAAAAGCAGTAGGTAAAGGACATCTATATATAAGGAAAATAATGGGTCTAAAAGAAAATTATGAAAGCAAAATAGAACTCATAAGTGGTGAAATCGGAGAAGACCTGACATATTATTACACTCAGTCTGAGCAGATACCGTCTGCAGTTGGTCTAGGGGTTTTGATTGATACAGATCTTTCTGTAAGGTCTGCTGGTGGCTTTATATTACAATTATTACCTGAAACCTCAGATGAAATAATCACAAAATTAGAGAAAAATTTAAAAAATGTTAGGTCTGTTAGTCGATTGATTGAAGGGGGTAAGACCCCAGAGCAGTTATTAGATATAGTTTTAAAGGACTTTTCTTATAATATTACCTCAAAAAAAGAAGTTAAGTATAAGTGTAATTGTAATAAAGAAAAGAGTCTAGAAATAATTGACACATTAAGTACTGAAGAAATAAAACAACTACTAAAGGAAGAGGGCTGTGTTGAAATTACTTGTCATTACTGTAATACAAAATATTGTTATGACAAAATGTATTTGCAAGAAAATTTAGAAAGGGAGTGGTGATTATCTCAAAAATACTTGAAAGTAAATTTTTTAAAGTTTGTTTGGCTATAATATTAATTTTAGTTATTATTATTTTGGTTAAACAGGTCACATTTTTTATCAAGACCTTTAGAATTATCACTTCATTATTTATTATACCAATGCTTTTAGGGGGATTTGTTTATTACTTAATTAGGCCTATGGTAGATTTCCTTACAAAGTACGTCAAATACAGGCAGGTAGCAATGTTGATCAGTTTTATTTTTTTAATCGGCTTGGTTGTCTTTGTAATATATTTCGGTGGAAATATAATAACTGAACAATCCAGAAATCTTGTCAAGCAATTTACCAACTACTATTATTCAGACCTACAATTACCAGAAGAAGATAACTTCTTTTTTGAAGTTGGCACACAAATTATGGAGTATTTGGAAAGATTTAATATACAGGAGAGGTTTTCGAGCTTTTTAGAAAATTTATTAGAAATTATAAAAAATAACATTTTCGGTATATTCACAACTTTAACAAATATTGGGACTGTAATTATATTAATACCCTTTGTTGTATATTATCTTCTTAAAGATGACCATAAAATAAAGGAATCATTTTTATTATACTGCCCTACAAATAAAAAAGATGATATAGATAGGCTCTTAACCAAGATTGATATAACTTTATCTAAATACATCAGAGGGCAGGTCTTAATTGCTTTTATATTGGGTGTTTTAACTTATATTGGTTTTATAATTATTGGTTTGTCTAATGCTTTAATTCTGTCTGTCATTGTTATGGTTACTTCATTAATACCGTTTTTAGGCCCTATTTTGGGGATCTTACCGGCAGTATTTATTGGTATGTCACAAAGTTTGCTGATGGTGATCAAAATCATCTTGGTTTTACTTATAGTTCAGCAGATAGAGGGCAATATAATTCAACCTAATGTCCAGGGTTCCAGGTTAAAAATTCATCCTCTGGTAGTAATATTTATGGTATTGATATTTATAACTCTATTTGGCTTTATAGGGGCATTATATGCTGTACCAACTTATGCAGTAGCTAAAGTTATTTTGTCAGAATACTATGGGAAAATAAATATCGAGTACTGTAAAGATGAATAGGCGTGATATGTGGATATTGTTGATAATTTTAATATTACTTTTAGTCCTTTATATTTGCCCAGTATTTTATGATTATAAAGGAGAAGAAGAGATCACTATTTTTGTGATTGATACCTTTTATGAAGGAATTTTAAGCCATGGAGACATAGTTACTTCTATAATAGAAAGCAAGGCACCTCAATTTAATATAAACCGCTTGAATGTTAAAGAAAAAAATGTTTATGGATTGGTTAAGTACTATGAGGCATTGGATTATATATATAACTATAAATTAAGAAATTATGAAGAAAAAATCATTGTAAATATTAGTTTAGGTTTTTATGAGGCAGATGAAAAACACAAAGTGTTAATTAAAAATCTGACTGATTTGGGAGTAGGTATTGTAGCTGCAGCTGGTAATGATGATAGTCCTATCTCTTTTTACCCGGCTGCTTATCAAGATGAAGTTATTGCTGTAGCCAGTATTGTAGGTAAGAAAAAAACTGATTATTCTAATTATGGTGAATATATAGATATTTGTGCTGAAGGCAATTTCTTTACTACTATTGGACTTTCACAGATATTTAGTTACAGAGCCAGTGGAACTTCTTTTGCGGCTCCTCGTGTGAGTTCTTTTTTAGCAAAAATTATAGCAGCTGAGCAAGAAATTAACTTTACTGAAGCAAAAGAGAAATTACAAAGCCTCAGTGTGGATTTAGATGATCCGCTTTATGAAAAGGGTTTATTAGGTGAAGGCAAAATAAGTAACTGGAATTTTATGGTAAAATATGATAAAACTAAACTTTTTTATAATTACATATTACCAGTTATTATATTTCTACTCATCTTTTATCTCTTAATAAAAAGGATGGGTCTAATTGCTGTTCCTTATTTGTTTTTAATATTAATTATAATAGGTCCCCTTTTAGTGTTATTTAGAGACTACATTACAGCAGTGTTTTCAGAAAAGCTATATACCTTATTTAGCTTAAAACTAATTATCCTTTTTATTGTTTCTTTTTACATCACAAAGGTAATTACTTCCTTTGAAAAGTACTATCTTTTCATATTATACTTGATATTTTATATTATTGGAGTAATTGTATTGAGTTTGGTTGGTTTTGCAAATATCTATATATATATTATTTTAAATGTAAAATTAGTTATATTATTTTATTTATCAGAAAACTATATTTACTATAGAAAGAAAAATTCAAAATCGATTGGTGATTTAGATAGCGGTTCACTTAAGGTTGTTCGGGCAGTTAAAGGAAATATTATAAAAAAACTTAAGTTAAATGAAAAAACCTTATATGAATTGCTCAAACTTTTTAAGGAGACCAGTAAAAAAGAAGTTAAAAAGGCAATATATGAGATTTTAGTGGTGAACTTAGATAAAATACCGATTTATTATTTAATGAAAAATGCTCGACATAGTTCAGTAATAAAATTCATTTTAAATAGAATAAAAGAAGATAATCAAAAAATAACAGTTAGACAATTATTTAAGTTAATAGATTATAATGAAGAATACATGGAAGATATATTTCAAAATTATGAGTTCAAGGAAATTTTTGAAACGTTAAAAAAAGAATTTCATCAAAAAAATATTGAATTAGATACATTAATTAAGATTGTAAATTATTATGATGATGGCTCAAGTGTAGAATTTCTTTTAACAATTTATGATAAATACAGTAACTGTTGGAAAAGGTATTTAATTGCGAGTTCGATTTTGAAACTAAGTTCAAGAGAAAAAAGGCAAGATTATATTAAGAGGTTTCGCAAAGACAAATGTGGTCTAGTTCAGCAGGAAGCAGAATATTACATTTAAAAAAGGAGGTTTATAAAATTGGTTGATATTATAAAAGAGAGAAGAAGTATAAGGACTTATCAGGATAAAGATGTTTCAAAAGAAGATATAAAATCTTTACTTAAGGCAGCAATGTTAGCACCATCAGCTGGGAATGAACAGCCCTGGCATTTTGTTATTATCGATGAAGAAAGTATAATAAATGAAATTCCTAATATTCATCCCTATTCTAAGATGATTACTCAGGTCAAAAAAGCTATTTTAGTCTGTGCTGATTTAAACCATACCAAATATGAAGGCTTTTGGATACAAGATTGTGCTGCAGCCACTGAAAATATACTGCTAAAGGCAGTTGATCTTGGTTTAGCTACTGTATGGCTGGGTATTTATCCAGATGAAAATAGAGTTGCTAAGTTTAAAAACTTATTTAATCTACCAGCAGATATAATACCTTTTTCTTTAATTCCAGTTGGATATCCTGCTGATAAGAAAAAGACACCTAACAGATTTAAAGAAAATAGAATACATAGAAATAAATGGAAATAAAAGCAAAGAGGAGAGGTAATATATGGAATCTATAGAGTTTAATGATTATCAAAAAGAGATCATGGATGTGATAGGCAAAGGGGCTTTTTTAACAGTTAAAGACCAAAATGAATTAAATACTATGACCATTGGTTGGGGGAATGTTGGGGTTATTTGGGGTTGTCCAATCTTTACAGTTTTGGTTAGACATTCCCGCCATACTCACAAAATAATAGAAAATACCGATCAATTCACAGTTTCAGTTCCGATTCATGGACAGTTAAAGAGGGAACTAGATTATTGTGGTACACATTCAGGCCGAGATGTAGATAAGTTTTCAGAACTTGGCCTAGAGTTAATAGAAGAAAAACAACTTGATACACCTTTTATTAAGGGAACGGATATTCATTATGAATGTAAAATAGTCTATAAACAGAATATGAATTCAGAGCTATTATATGATGAGAAAATTAGAGAGAAATATTATCCGCAAGATGATTACCATACAATCTATTATGGTAAGATCATCAACACATATCAAGAAAAATAAAAATGGTAAAAATTAACAATTTTTATTAATATATAATAATAAAAAAAAGACCCAAATAGGTCTTAAAAATTGTGCTGTAAATATATTTTAGAAATTTTTAAAAATATTTTACAGCGTTTTTTTAATTGTAAAAGTTAAAATAAATGAGTTATTATATATATTTGATTAAAAACTGATTAATAGTGCATTACGGTCGGCATAAGTAGCAATAGTTGGACCAATTTCAGTAATTATAATATCCTTAAAATCATATTTTTTTTCAACTTCTTCTTTAAAATTTAAAGCTTTTTGATAACAATCATAATGGGCTATCCCCAGGTATTTATTTTCTAAATCTTTTCCGTGTTTTTCAATATATTTTAAAAGCATTTGAGAGGCTTTTTTAGAACCTCTAATTCTTTCATATAATTTAATAGCTCCGTTTTTATCTTTTCCCATCAATAACTTAATATTTAAAAATTTAACCAACTTACCAACAATTTTATTGAGTCGTCCGCTATTAATTAGGTTATCCATATGTTCTAGGATAAAAAAAGTATTTAAATCTTCGATATAAGCGTCTAACTCGTTTATAAGTGTACCATTATCCATACTTTTTTCTTTAAGCTCGATTAATTTTAATATAATTAAGCCTTCACCAACAGAAGCATTCAGGGTATCGAAAACATGTATAAAACCATTATCTAATTTTTCAAGAAAGATGTTTTTAGCTAAGACAGCATTATTGTAACTACTGCTTAAAGCTGAAGATATTGCGAATATAAAATTTTCATGATCTTTTTTAAAATGTTTTAAAAAATCCCCCGGGGAAGGAGCAGCTGTTTTTGGACTATAATTAATTGATTTTAATTTTTCATAAAATTCTTCCGGAGAAATATCAATTCGATCTTGGACGACTAAATTTTTAAATTTTATTGTGATGGGAGCAATATTTAATTTATCCAAATATTTTTTGGGAAGGTCACAAGAACTATCTACGATTATATTTAATTTCATCTAAAAACCTCCTAAGTAAAAAGTGAAAAAAATTACTCTTAACTTAGATTATAAACTATTAATAGAGGTTTTTAAAGTATTTAGCAAAAAAACTACAAAAAAAGGCTATTATTTCGTAAAATATACATTTTACGAAATAAATAAAAAATAATTTTGCACTTTTTATACTTATAAACCTATTCTTTTATCTTTAAATCATATAACTACAAATAGAAAAAACATTTTATTAGATCATATATTTATTCACAATTAATTCATTGTATATTAAAAAAATTGCTTGTATATTCAAAAATCTCTAGTTAAATCCCTTATATTTTCAATCATTTCTCTTAACGAACATATATTTATACTTCTCTTTCGATTGGAACCCTAATAATCTGGCCGGGTTTTATATTTGCGTCTTTTAGATTATTGATTTGTTTAATCTTGTAAACATATTTTCTTATATCATTTTGTGTACCGAACTCACTTTCGGCTATATTCCATAGTGTTTGTCCTTTTTGTATCTCAATTTCTTTATATAAAAATATTTTTTGGGTGTCTGCTGTCAGTGACCAGATACTAATAATGGTTAAAATAGTTAACAAAATAACTGATATAACAATGATAAAGCGAGGTATTAAATGAATTTCCTTCTTTTTGGTTAATTTGACATTACCTTTATACATTTTTATCCCTCCCGAACAAATGTACTATAATAATATTATAACAAAACAAATGTTTACTGTCAAATAATAAAATAATCTATTAGAACGATTGTTTGCTTTACTTAGATTTTTATGTTATAATTTAAACAGTTAATGGTTAATTAGTACATAACATTTATTTTTTAATAAATATATTTCATATTTTGGAGGGAAGTATATGGCAGATTTGAATAAGTTAAGCAAGAGGCAAGAAGAAATTTATCTTTTTATTATTAATGAAATAAATAACAAGGGTTATCCTCCCTCTGTAAGAGAAATAGGCAAAGCTGTAGGTTTAAAGTCACCAGCTTCAGTACATAACCATTTAAAAACATTGGAAAAATTAGAATATATAAGGAGAGATCCATCTAAGCCAAGAGCTATAGAAATTTTGGATAAGCATAAAGATGAAAAAGAATTCAAAGAACAATTTGAAAAAGAAATGATATATATTCCCATTGTAGGAAGGGTAACAGCCGGTATACCTGTTTTAGCAGAAGAGAACATTGAGGATTATTTTCCGGTTCCGACCAGTTTTATAAAAACAAAGGGGAAACAACTATTTATGCTGGAAATAGATGGTGAGAGCATGAAAAATGCAGGTATCAATGACGGAGATTATGTTATTGCACAGCAGCAGAGAACCGCCAATAATGGTGAAATAGTAATAGCCCTAATTGATAATAGGGCTACAGTTAAAAGATTTTATAAGAGAAACGATTATATAGAGTTGAAACCTGAGAATCCAAATTATGATTCCATATTAGTGAAAAATCTAAAACTAATGGGCAAGGTTGTAGGATTATTCCGTAATTTTGATTAAGAGAAGTTTAAACATCATAGAGCTCTTCTATTCGCTCCATTGATTTTTTGATTTTCATAAAGTCTTCCCAGACAGGTTTTTTCATCCTGGCGTTTCTAAGCAGATAGGCGGGATGGAAAGTTGGTAAGAAAAATATTTCTCCTTTATTAAACCAGCTACCCCTGTCTCTGGTAATTTTTTTATCAGAGCCAACTAAATATTTTAAAGCTACAGATCCTAAAGGTACTATGACTTTAGGATTTATGTATTTTATTTCAGTTTTCAAAATGGATGAACAGGCATCCATTTCTTGTTGGGATGGATTCCTATTATCAGGCGGCCTGCATTTTACGATATTTGTAATATAAATATCTCTTCTTCTAATTTTTACAGAGTCTAATATTTTATCTAGCAATCTTCCCGCCTTCCCTATAAAAGGTTTACCTTTTTGGTCTTCATTATAGCCAGGACCTTCTCCTATAAACATTATTTTATGATCTAATGAACCTTCCCCCATAACTACCTGTTTACATGTGCTGCGTAGTTTACAACGATTACAAGATAAGACTTTTTCTTTAAATTTTGTAAAATCATCTAGAGGGTAGTTAAAGAGACTATCATTGATATTACCATTCATATCAAAAATCATTGTATTATCTCCCATCTAATTATTATTGATGAATACTGTTCCGAGAGTACCAGTTTGGGAAAACTCTTTAAATGCCTTTATCATATTACCTTGTTCATAATGAATAATACCTAAAATAAGGTGAGAAAATTTATTATTTTTACTTTCTATGGCTCTATTCGCTTCTATTAAGGCATAATTATAGTTTTTAAGCTCTAAATGAACTGCGGCTAAAAAATTACGTATATTATAGTTTTCAGGGGTTAAATTTAGGATTTTTTCGAAGTATTTTGCAGCAAAGTGGTAGTCTTCTGTAATTACACCATAAAATGCAGCATAATTTAAAAATAATATTTCATCAGGTATTTTAGGTTGTGCCTTTAAATAAGGTTCCAATATATTGATGAATTCATCTATATCAAAATTATCTCCAAAATCATCTATCATTTTATAGAAGCTTTTTATTTCTCCCAAATTTACCATAGCTATTGCTAAATTATAATTAGCCATAATATTATTTGGATTTTTTGTTACTATTTGATTATTCTCATCCTTCATTTCCTTCCAATCAGGCACTTCTACCGCCTGGGATAAAGAAGCTGTTGCAAGTAATATTAAAATAATTATATATATAATTTTATTACTTTTTTTAAAAATTTTAATCAACCTCGTTTTTAAGTATTGTAAATAAAATTGCTTTCTTCAATTCTATTTATTGCCTCTTTAATCCTATTAGACTTAACTGTTAGAGCAATTCTTAGATAACTTTCGCCATATTCTCCCCAGCCAATTCCAGGTGTAAAGAACACGCCGGTTTTCTTAAACAACTTTTTAGAAAACTCAGATGATGTTGTATTTTCTGGAACCTCCACCCATAAATAGAAGGTGGCTTTATTGGTCTTTATATTCCAGCCTAATTCTGCTAAACCATCTACAATCAAATCTCTTCTTTTTTTATATAGTTTTCTCATTTCTATAATACTTTTCTTAGAATTAGATAATGCCTCTATTCCAGCATATTGGATTGCTTCAAATATTCCAGAATCAATATTTGTTTTTAAGCGGCCTAATGCTTCTACTACATCCTTATTACCACAGGCCCATCCTATTCTCCATCCTGTCATATTAAAGGGTTTTGATAAAGAATTAAATTCTACTGCTACATCTTTTGCCCCTTCTACTTTTAGGATACTATGTGGGACATGTTTGTCTAAATAGATATCGGTATAGGCTGCATCATGGGCAACTATAATATTATATTTTTTTGCAAAAGCAATAACCTCTTTAAAAAAATCGAGACTGGCTACAGCGCCGGTTGGATTGTTGGGGTAGTTTAAAAAGAATATTTTTGCCTTTTCAGCAGATTCTACTGCAATATTTGCAAGATCAGGTAAAAATCCATTCTCATTTTTAAGAGGAACCATAATAGTATTGCCATTTGCAAGAAGTATACTTGTCTTATAGACAGGGTATCCTGGATCTGGAATTAATGCACAATCACCAGGGTTGATATAACATAACGGTAAATGAGCTATACCTTCTTTTGAGCCTATTAATGAGACTACTTCTGTATTTGGATCTAGATTTACATCGAATCTATCTTTATAATAATTACTTACGGCTTTCCTATATTCAACTAGTCCTTCATAGGAAGGATAACTGTGTGTTGTCGGATCCTGGACAGCTTCTCTCATTTTGTTGACAATATTTTTTGGAGTTGGTTGATCTGGATCACCAATCCCAAAGTTTATTACATCCATTCCTTCTGATTTTGCATTATTGATCATCTTATCTATTTCAGCAAACAAATAAGGTGGCAAATTTTTTATACGATTTGAATTTTCCATAATTAAATTCCTCCTGTTTTTATCTCACCCTTATATACAAAGGTTGAAGGTCCTGTCATCATCATTTCACCATGATCATTTTTATATATTTGAAGGGGGCCTCCTGGTAAATTTAATCTAAGATCATTATTTGCTCTATTTTGATCTAAACTAACTGCAGCAACTGCACAAGCCCCTGTACCACAGGCTAAAGTTGCTCCTGCTCCTCGTTCCCAAACAATGACATCCAATTCATTTTTATCAACAATTTTAACAAATTCCACATTGATTGCCTGTAAAAATAGTGGGTGTTCTTCTATCAAGGGACCAACATTATCTAAATCAATATTATTGAGGTCATCTACGAATATCACCACATGGGGGTTACCCATAGAAACTCCGTTTAATAAATATTTTTTTTCAGCTATTTTTAGGGGATAATCGGACAATTTATCTATCTTACTTTTTAATAAATTTTTGTTAATAGCCAGTTTATTTAATGAAAAGTGAGCCTGCCCCATATTAACCTTGACAATGCTTTGCTCCTTATTATATTTCAGTATTTCCGGCTTGATTAAACCGGCCAATGTTTCAATGACAAGCTTATTTTTGTCTGTTAAGTTATTTAATTTTAAATAATGGGCAAGACAGCGAATTCCATTGCCGCACATCTCAGCTTCACTGCCGTCTGGGTTAAATATCCTCATTTTAAAGTCAGCTTCTTTTTGCTGGGCTTTTAAAATAAAGATTATTCCATCAGCACCAACACCAAAATGTCTATCACACAACATTTTAATTAGCTCTTGATCATTATTGTAAATATTTTTCTGAACAAGGCCATTAATCATTATAAAGTCATTACCCAGGCCATGCATCTTTAAAAATTGTAATTTCATTAGTTTTTATCCTTATTATTTTTAAATATTACATCTTTGATATTTTTCTTTGTTTCTATCGTAGAAACAGCATGTTTGTAGATAACCTTTAGGTCATTTTCTACCTCAAGTAGAATTGTAAAATCATCAAAACCAATCACCTGACCACTTAGTTGAACTCCATTCATTAAGTATATTTTTACAATAATACTATTTTTTCTGATATGATTAAGGACTGTATCCTGAATGTTAAATTTGTTTTTCATGATTTTCCTCCTTTTAGTTAAATATTTTTTTGCAGATAATAGTTAACTTTTTCAAATAATTTATCATTTGTTAGTTTTGAAAGACTATACCATTTTATATTTTCATCCCTTTTAAAAAAACTCAATTGTCTTTTGGCATATCTGCGGGTATTCCTTTTTATGAGTCGGATGGCTTCATTTAAATCATATTGACCTTCAAAATAATTAAATAGTTCTTTATATCCAATGGCCTGACGGGCGGTTGATTTTTTATCAAGATCATACTTATTATAAATATATTTTGCTTCTTTAATTAGCCCCTTTTCAATCATCAAATCTACTCTTTTATTTATTTTATCATATAATTGCTCACGATTTCTAGTAAGGCCAATTTTAATAGATCTATATCTGGGGGGAATCTTTTTTTGTTTATCTTTATAATACGTTTTAGTATGGCCGGTTAATTTATATATTTCAATACCCCTAATTACTCTCCTTAGATCATTTGGATGTAGTTTATCGGCTAATTTTGAATCTATTTTTTTTAATTTATCGTGTATGTATTTATTGCCTTTCTCTTCAGCTTTCTGTCTCAGTTTACGCCTTAATACTTCATCCGGCTCCATTTTTGGCAAAGTAAATCCTTTTAATACAGCATTGATATAAAGGCCTGTACCTCCTACTAAAAGGGGGAGTTTATTTCTTTTAAAGATACCCTCTATTATAGGGTCTACGTCCTTTTGATAATCAGCAACTGAATAGTTTTGATCTGCTTCGATTATATCGATCTGATGGTGTTTAACCCTATTCATTATCTCTTTACTTGCTTTAGCTGTCCCAACATCCATTTCCTTATAGATTTGCATGGAGTCAGCAGAAATGATTTCAGCCCTATATTTTTCAGCAATATTTAAGGAGAGTTCAGTTTTTCCGGCAGCAGTAGGACCTAAAATTGCCAAGATTTTATCAAATTCATGGGTCATTATCTACCTATCTCCTTTTTAATTTCATCTTTAGATAAAATTAGCAAAATCGGCCTACCATGAGGGCAGCGATCATAATTATCAAGTTTAAATAGGTTATTAACTATATAAGTTATCTGGTCATTGTTTAATTGATTACCTGCTTTAACAGCGGCCCTGCAAGCCATATACTTTAAGCTTTCCTCTATCAATTTTGCTTTATTTATATTTTTATTTTTAGTGATTATTTCATCTATGATACCTTTAATTATATTTTTTTGATTTTCATCCTTAAGATACACAGGTATTTCATTAACAATAATGCTCTTTGTCCCAAATTGTTCATAATATATACCGAGGTCTACAAACACAGATTGATATTTCATTAATATATCCATTTCAGTATTACTGAGCTCAATGTTAATTGGTGTCAGTAGTGATTGAGTATCAATATTTTGATTATCATTAATTTTATCTAAGAGCTTATTATATATTATTTTTTCATGAGCATTATGCTGGTCTACTAGATAGAGTCCTTCCGCTGATTCGAGCATAATATAGGTATTATAGAGCTGACCGAATATCTTAGTAATTTTTAAGTCAAATTCTAAGTCTAAATCTATTTCATCACGTTTGTTTTCGTAGTTTTTAATAACAGTTCTTGGTTTCTGATCTCGGTAACTACCCGATTTTGTTTCCTTAAATAACTGTTCTTTTTTATATTCTTCCTTATTATCTTGTTTATTTTCTTGTTTTTTTAAAGATCCGTATTTTGATTTATTGTTATTAATATCAGATTTTGTTCCATTAAATCTAATTTTTTTTACCGTATTAATAGAATTCAATTTTGTTTTAATTGCTGTTTTTAAGACATCCATAATTGTATTATAACGGCTGAATTTAACCCTTCTTTTTGTCGGATGTACATTCACATCAACTAGAATAGGATTTAACTTAATAAAAATAAAAGCGACTGGATTTTTATTTTTATCTATATAGCCCTTAAAGCCGTTTTCCAGTGCTTTAGCCAGTAAATTACTTTCTACAGAACGCCCATTTGCATAAAAATATTGATGAATACGAGAAGAACGGTTATAAGAGGGGTGAGCGATATATCCCTGTATTTTTACAAACTGTTCTTCATGTTCTATATAGAGTAGATTATCGGTCATTTCCTTACCGAAGACACTAAATATCGTATCTTTTACCTTACCGTTACCAGGGGTGTCTAGAAGTTTTTTTCCATCATGACTGAATTTAAAGTTAATACTAGGAAAAGATATAACTTCTTTATTCAAGATATTACTTATATGACGGAATTCAGTCCTGGTTGTCTTCATATATTTATAACGGGCTGGGGTATTAAAAAAGATATCAGTAACCGTTATATCAGTTCCAATAGGGGCACCTATTGTGGTGTTTTCTTTTACTTCTCCTCCTTCAATAATTAGCTTTTTAGCTTTGACTTCATCCTGATGGCGGCTGATTACTTTAACTTTTGATATAGAGGATATTGAAGCCAGTGCTTCTCCTCTGAAACCAAGGGAGTTTAGAGAAAAAAGATCATCGGCGTTCTTGATTTTACTCGTTGTATAGCGCGCAAAAGCTAATTTAATCTGATCTGGTTTTATGCCTTTACCGTTGTCTATGATTTGTATCTTTTCTTTACCTCCATCTTTAATTCTTAAAGTTATATGATCACTGTCTGCATCAATGGAGTTTTCTATCAATTCTTTGACCACAGAAGCCGGTCTTTCTATGACTTCTCCAGCCGAGATTTGATTGGCAACCGTTTCAGATAGTTGAATAATATCATTCATCATTAATCTTCCTCATTTATATCTTTTTTTATATCGTATAAAAAGTTCATGGCTTCCATCGGGGAAGCTTTTAAGATATCAAAATCTTTGATCTTTTTTTCTAGTTTACCGTCTGTTTTAAATAGCTCCAACTGTCGGAGTTCTTTTTTATCTGGATTTATATTATTTGGCTTACTTTGGTTTTCTTGATTTTCTAATTTTTTTAAAAGGTATTCAGCATTTATGATTATTTCCTGAGGAATACCGGCTAATCTTGCCACCTCTATTCCATAACTTTGATCTGCCTGGCCCGGTATTATCTTATATAAAAAGTGAACTCCCTTTTCATCTTCCTCTACGAGTACATTGTAATTTTTTATGCCCTTATACTGATTTTCTAGATCCGTCAATTCATGGTAGTGAGTGGCAAATAAGGTACGGGCCCCTATTTTATCAGGATCATTAATATATTCTGTAACAGCCCAGGCAATGCTTAAACCATCATAAGTCGAGGTGCCCCGGCCCACTTCATCTAAGATGATCAAACTGTTTTTGGTAGCATTATTGACGATATTTGATACTTCATTCATTTCAACCATAAATGTACTCTGTCCTGTTGTCAGATCATCACTGGCCCCAACTCTGGTAAAGATCCTATCTACAAGGCCTATAGAGGCCCTTTTGGCGGGTATAAAACTACCTATTTGGGCAAGTAATATGATAAGGGCGACCTGCCTCATATAGGTTGATTTGCCGGACATATTAGGTCCAGTAATAATTAAAAAACGTTTGTCTTGATTGTCCAGAAAACAATCATTAGGTACAAATCGATTTGAGACCATATTTTCCACAACAGGGTGTCGTCCATTTTTAATATCTATTTTTTTGGAATTATTGATCTCGGGTTTGCAGTAATTATTTTCAATAGCAACGATACCTAAAGAAAGTATCACATCTATTTTGCTGATAATAGTTGCAGTTTCTTTGATTCTTTTAATGTTTTTAGAGATTTCATTTCTAAGTTCTACAAATAACTGATATTCTAGATCATTTATCTTCTCTTCAGCCCCTAAAATCTTAGCTTCTTTTTCTTTTAGTTCAGGTGTAATATATCGTTCACTATTGGATAAGGTCTGTTTCCTCTCATAATTATCAGGAACCTTATCTAAATTAGGATTGGTCACCTCAATATAGTAGCCAAATATTTTATTAAAACCTACCTTAAGAGAAGAAATATCTGTTCTTTTTTTTTCCTCTTTTTGAAGATTTGTTATCCAATTTTTTCCTTCATCCCTCAAGGTTCTTAACTCATCTAATTCTTCATTGTAATCTTTTTTAATCAAATTACCTTCTCTGATCGTTACCGGTGGTTCTTTGACAATGGATTGATCAATTAACTTAAATAGATCGTTTAATGTATCGAAGTTTTGATACAGAATATTGATATAATCAGCTTCAAATTCCTTTATACATTTCTTAATATCAGGCAGTTTTTTTAGCGAAGTTCTTAAAAAAGCTAAATCTCTAGCATTGGCACTTTCATATGTTACTTTGCTGAGGATTCTCTCCAGGTCATATATTTCTTCTAAGTTTTCTTTAATCTCCTGCATTTTTAAATAGTTATCGCTTAATTCATCAACTGCATTCAACCTGGCGTTAATTTTATCCTTTTCAATTAATGGCTGATTAATCCAACGTTTAATCAAACGGGACCCCATTGCAGTAGTTGTCTTATCAATTACACTTAAGAGACTGCCTTCTATTTTGTTTTCTCTAATTGTTGAGGTCAATTCCAGATTTCTTCTAGTTGCATAGTCTAAAACCATGTAATCATCTATGTTATATCTTTTTAATTTATTGATATGAAAGATGGTTCTTTTTTGAGTATTCTTTAAAAAATCCATAATCTGTCCAGCTGCAATTATACCTGCTTTATAGTCTTCACAACCAAAGCCGGAAAGAGATTGAGTATTGAAGTGATCAATAAGGGTTTGATAGGCTTTTTTATAGTTCATCTTTTCCTTTTCTTTGCTTACGAACTTTAGCTTCCTTTTTAGATAAGAGAATTTTTCTGTTTTTTTAATTTCTTTATCAAGCAATACTTCACTAGGTTTAATTCGATCTATTTCATCCCATATTTTATCTTTTTTTTCTGCATCTATTTCTGTAATGAAAAAATCACCTGTTGAAATATCAACATAGGATATTCCCATCTTCTCTTCAAATTGGAAAGCTGAGGTCAAAAAGTTATTTTCAGATGCATCGAGAATCTCATTTTCAATAATTGTGCCAGGTGTGATTACTCTAATAACATCTCTTTTGACAAGTCCATTTGCCTGGCTGGGATCTTCCAGCTGTTCACAAATAGCTACACTATAATCCTTATCGATTAATTCTGCAATATATGATTCTGCTGAATGAGCTGGAACACCTGCCATTGGAGTGCTCTCTCCTCCCCCTTTATTACGGGAAGTAAGGGCAATATCCAGTGTTCTAGCAGCCAATTTAGCATCTTCTTCAAACATTTCATAAAAGTCCCCCATCCTAAAAAACAGAATGGAATTGGGATAGTTTTCTTTTACCTTATGATACTGCTGCATCATCGGGGTCAATTTGGACAAAATACCACCTCATCAATTTACAATAAATATTTATCCTAATAACTATTATAGCACAAGTAATTTATCTAATAAAGAAAACCTAAAACATTAGCTTTTTTAGGTCTGTATTATTTTTCCATAAAGGGTCCAGCTCTGTACCTTATCTATTTTTACTTTTATTATTTTGCCGATTATCCCTTCTTTTTTGGGAAAGATAACTAATTTATTGGTTCTAGAACGGCCCATAAAGGTTTCTGGATTGGTTTTGCTTTCACCCTCCACAAGTACTTTTAAAGTTTTATTTAACAATTTTTTATTCTTTTTTAAACTGATCTTGTTTTGTACTTTCATTAACTGTTGTAACCTTTTATCTTTAATTTCTTCTGGTATCTGATTATCTTTCTTTGCAGCCGGTGTGCCGCTTCGTTTCGAATATTTAAAGGTAAAGGCCATATCGAACATAACTTCTTTTACTAAATCAAGAGTTTCAGCAAAATCTTGATTACTTTCACCGGGAAATCCAACAATAATATCAGTTGTAATTGAATTATGTGGAACGTATTTATTAATTAGATTGATTGTTTTTAGGTAGTCTTCTTTAGAATATCCCCTGTTCATCATGTTAAGCACCTTATTACTGCCCGATTGAATTGGCAGATGGAAATGTTCGCATATTTTTACGCTTTCTGCAATAATTTTTATTGTTGACAGATCAAAATCACGGGGATGTGATGTCATATAACGGATTCGATTCAGGCCTTTTATCTGATCAAGCTCTTTCAGTAAGTCAGCAAAACCATAGTTTTGGTTAAGATCATGTGCGTATGAATTTACATTTTGTCCTAGAAGTGTTATTTCGACTACACCATCAGCTACGAGATTTTTTACTTCAGTAATGATTTCTTTTTTAAGTCTGCTTCTTTCCCGACCTCGCACATAAGGTACTATGCAGTAGGAACAGTAATTGTCACAGCCCTGCATGATAGTGACCCAAGCCTTAAATTTACTTTGACGTACTGAAGGGAGATCAGGAATTATTCCTTTTTCTTGATCCCAGACCGTGATTAATCTCTGATCATTATTTTTTAATTGAGTGAGTAGTTCAGGTAGTTTATGCAGATTATGGGTTCCAATTACCAGATCAACCTGGGGAAATTTCTTTTTAATTTTATCTACAGGTTCTGAGACCTGCATCATACAACCCCCGACTGCAATAACTAAATCTGGATTTTTTCGTTTTAATCGTTTTAAGGATCCAATTTTTCCGTATACCTTCAATTCCGCATTTTCTCTGACAGTACAGGTGTTTAAAAATATAAAATCAGCTTTTTTTAATTCTGTGGTTGGTTTATAACCTATTTCTTCTAACATGCCAGCTACCTTCTCTGAATCATGTTCATTCATTTGACATCCGTATGTTATAATAAAATAATATTTATTTTTATCCATTAAAAATTCTCCTCTTTTCCAACAATACTATCTGATACAGTGAATATTATAACACAGGCAAAGTTGTTTTTAAATCTTATTTGAAAAGTTTAGTATTATACTAAGGATTTATTAGTTCAAAGTAACAATAACCATATTCATATAATTATACATTAATTTTTTAGAAAATTTAGGTTAATATTTTTTTTAAAAAAACAATTCTTTATATATGATTAAATACTTTTGAGAAAAACGATTTTTATTTATCATCAAATTACTTTATAATTTTTAAAGTTCATCATCTTTTAGTTGGTAATCAGGACCGATTAGTTTATCAAGCCAAATTGAAGTTATAATAATAAGGGGTAAGGAAGTAAATAATCTGATCATAGTGAACTTAATACCCAGAAATGATGCTTCAAAGAGAGTCATAGGGATTCTGACCAGAGCAGCAGCACCTATGTATGTAAAAATAATACTATATCTGGCTCCCTTATGAAAAAGAGAGTAGGCAACGGGGAAAGCTACATATGTTCCTCCTACTGTTGTGCTAGCTAGAATTATGGCCCAGATAAATCCCTTCATACCTGAATTTTGTCCGAAATGTTTTTCAACTGTTTCTCTTTTAACCCAAACTTCAAATAGTCCGATTAAAATAAAAGCAGCTGGAAGTATTTTGACCATACTTACCGCAAATTGTATAAAGTTATCCCGAATTGCAAGGCCGGGATTATAACTTATTAAAGTAGATATGAATATAAAAAATGTGAATAAAGAAAAGATTAAGATGTTTTGTATTTTTAATTTCATTAAAACACTTCCCCGAAAGATAAACCAATAACGAGAGTCACTATTATAGCAATTGCAAAGCTAATTAGATTTCTTAAAATTGTTAATCTGTGACCTAAATATTTTTTTTCAACTGGATATGTTAAAATACCAATCATCATTAATGTGGTTGAAAAGCCGGCAATATTCATATAACTTACACCTTTATCCACGAGAATTCCAGCAAGAGGAAATGCTATAAAACCTGGCATCATAGTGATTGAACCAAATGAAAGACTGGCAAATAGTCCATATAAATCAGAATTTTGGCCTAAGTATTTAACGATCATTTGATCAGGCACAAAATAAAGCATAAATGAAACTAATATGAGCATTTTAAGAAAAGCTGGTAGTATATTTAGTAATTTTTTTAAAGCGATTTTTATAGCCTGTTTGGTTTTGCTAAAGTCAAAAACTATCGAAATGATTAAGGATAAGGTGGTTATTATGTAAATTAAATACATTTATTTTTTTCTCCTTTGGATCAGATGAGCTAAAAGATCATTTTATTTATTTTAAAAAAGATACATTAAAATTAACTCATAGATATAATTAAGTTAAAACTTGCTTAAATATTTATTAATTCCAATTATATCATCATCATCAATTATTTCAATAAAAAACCTTCTGACATGTTTTAAATTATCAGAAGGTTGATCTATTATATATTTAAAATTTATTTCTTATTTTTACTTAATTTATTTTTAAAGTAGTAGAAGATCTGAATAACTAATAAAGGACCAAGAGAACCAATTAAGACTATATACCACATATTTATTGTTAACTTTGTTGTATGGATTATATTTTGCAGAAAAGGTAGATATACAGCTATGAGCTGTAATATGGTTGTAATAGCAATTGCTCCCCAGAGGTATTTATTAACAAGGAGGCTTTTATCAAAGCCCAGACCGTTTTTCCTTCTTACATTAAATACATGAAAAAGTTGTACGAAGGCTAGGGTCATAAAACCAATAGTTCTGCTTTCTGTTAGATTAAAGTGGTTTAATGCATACATGTAGGTTATAAGGGGTCCCATCGTAAGTATCATACCCTGTATCCCGATTTTTATTTTAAACTTATTGCTAAGAATGGCTCGATCAGGATCACGTGGTTTTTTATCCATCACATTGTCTTCCGGCTGTTCCCAGGCCATAACCAGAGCCGGGAAAACATCTGTTACTAAATTTAACCAGAGGATCTGTAAGGCCAATAAGGGTGTTGGCAACTGCAGTAATATACCGATGAAAATAAATAAGATTTCACTTAAGTTACAGGAGAAAAGATAATGAATAAATTTTTGGATATTATCGAAAATTACTCTACCCTGTTTAATGGCTATAACAATCGTTTTAAAGCTGTCATCTAAAAGGACCATATTTGATGCCTCACGAGCTACAGCTGTACCTCTTTGACCCATTGAAACACCTATATCAGCTTTTTTAAGGGCTGGTGCATCATTAACCCCATCACCGGTCATTGCTGTGACTTCATTATTTTCGTTAAGGGCATCAATAATATCCAGCTTATCTTGAGGTGCAACCCGGGCAAAGATGGAATGTGTCCTTATTTTATCCTTGAGTTGTTTAAGGCTAAATTGATTGAGCTCTGTTCCCGTTATTGGTTTTTGGGCATGATCACCTATACCTACTTTTTTACCTATAGCATGGGCTGTATCACTTTGATCTCCTGTGATCATAATTGTCCTGACTCCTGCCTTTTGGGCGGTTTTTATCGAGTCTTTTACATCAGGACGAGGAGGATCCATGAGCCCGGTAAACCCGAGAAGTATTAGATTATTTTTGATGTCATCTCTAATATCTTCTTTATCTTTTTCCTTATATGCTACAGCCAGAATTCTCAGGCCTTTTTGCCCCATTTTATGATTTATTTTGTCGAACTTATCTATATGATCCTGTTCTAAATTGACTATTTCTTTCCCTATTTTAACCTTACTGCACATATTTAAAACCACATCTGGTGCACCCTTAAGATAAATATGTTGAGAGTTATTTTTTATTTGATAGGAAGTGGCCATAAATTTTTTTTCTGAGGTAAATGGTATTTCATCAGTTCTTGTGTAATCACCATTTTCTAACTCTTCTTTAGAAATATTGCCTTTTTTAGCAGCAGAAATCAAGGCCCCTTCAGTAGGATCACCTACTACCTCCCAGAGATCTTCTTTTTTATTGAGTACAGCATTGCTGCTTAAAGCAGCTGCTTTAAGAAAAAAGGCTAGAGCAGAATCATTTTTAATATCTATCTTTTTATTATTTTCTTTAAAATTTCCGATAGGGCGATAGCCAGTTCCTGTCACTGCAATATTTCTTTCATAGAGATAAATTTGTTTAACCGTCATCTGGTTTTCAGTTAATGTGCCGGTTTTATCGGTACATATAACTGTAGTTGAACCCAGGGTTTCGACTGCAGGCAAACTCTTTACAAGGGCATTATGTTCAGCCATCTTACTCATTCCAATGGCAAGGGTTATGGTGGCAACTGCCGGTAAACCTTCTGGAACAGCAGCAATTGCTAAGGCAATACCGGTCTTTAGCATTTCAATTATATCTCGGCCTGTAATTATTCCAAGCATTGATACTATTCCTGCTAAGATAAGTGTGATCACAATCAGGGATTTCCCCAATTCATCCAGTTTTTCTTCTAAAGGGGTCTTCTCATCTTCTGTTTCACTCAAGAGGTCACTTATCTTACCCATCTCAGTTTCTTCTCCGGTCTGTGTTATAACAGCCACACCATTTCCACGTGTTACCGCTGTTCCCATATAAATCATATTCTTTCGGTCGGCTAAAGGCAGCTCTTCTTCAACTTTTTCTGTAAACTTATTAACTGCGTCTGATTCACCTGTTAGAGTAGATTCATCTACAGCCAGATTGTCTGCTTCAACTAATCTTCCATCAGCGGTTATTCTGTCTCCTTCTTCAATGATCAAAATATCTCCCGGGATAATGTCTGCAGCCTCGATTTTTTTGACCTGTCCTTCCCTTAAAACCTTGGCATGTGTGGTAACCATTCTCTTTAATTCTTCTACTGATTTTTCTGCCCTATATTCTGTAATAAAGCCGAAGAGGGCATTTATAATGATGACTGCAAAAATAGCAATAGCTTCTACTATATCACCGATAAAAAAAGAAATACTTGAGGCTATAATTAAAAGGACAACTATGATATTTTTAAACTGGGTTAATAAAATGTCCCAGATCGAAATAGTAGATTTTTGTTTGAGAACATTTGGACCGTACTGTTTTAATCTCTTTTTTACTTCTTTTTGAGCCAAACCTGTTTTTCGATCAACCTGCATGTTTTCTAATATTCTTTCATAGCTGAATTTGTGTGCATTTTTAAGCTCCATATATATAACCTCTTTTTTAAAATAATTATTTAAATTTTAAAAATAAGCAAGTATATATCAAAAATTAATTTGAGCAATTAACTTTTTTGAAAAATTTAATAATATGCTTTAAATCTTATAAATTAAAAATCTCTTACTTTATCTAAATTTTCATTTTTTCCCATTACTATCAGAGTATCATCTTCCAGTATTTTATCACTTGCTCCGGGTGTCATATTTAGGTGCTGACCCCTTTTTATGGCCATTACATTGACATCAAAACGACTTCTGAATTCAAGTTCACCTAAAGACTTACCAATCATATTTTGAGATGCTAGAATTTCTACTACACTGTAATCAGGTGCGAATTCAAGATAATCCAATACATTAGAAGATATTAGGTTATGAGCGATTCTCTCACCCATATCCCTTTCAGGATAAACTACCCGATCAGCACCTACCTTGGTTAAAACCTTACCGTGTAAAGCGTCTTGAGCTTTTACTATGACATAAGGTACACCCAACTCTTTTAAGATTAAAGTACTTAAGATATTGGCATGTATATTATCTCCAATACTTACAATAGCAACATCGAAGTTACGCACTCCCAGTGTTTTAAGGGCTTCTTCATCGGTTGCATCTGCTTCAACTGCATGGGTGACGTCATTTGAAATGTCCTGTATTATTTGGTGGTTTAAGTCAATCGCTAAAACATCATGACCATTATCTGTTAATGTTTTTGCAACACTGGAACCAAATCTACCCAGCCCTATAACTATAAACTGCTTCATCCTTTTTACCTCCTATTTGAACAATTCAAACTATCCTACCATAACATCTTCACTTGGGTAATGATAAATTCCCTTTCTCTCTCTTTCTGCAAAGGCAACCGCAAATGTTAAGGGGCCAACCCGACCTGCAAACATAGTAAAAGTAATTAGAACACGACCTATTTTAGAAAGAGTTGGAGTAACTCCTGTTGAAAGGCCGACGGTGCCAAAGGCAGAAACGGTTTCAAAAAGTATATCTATAAAATTATTCTGCTCTGTTATTGTTAAAGTAATTGTTACCATAATAACCAAAAAAGCAGAGATCATTGTTATAGCAAGTGCTTTAAAGATAATTTCTTTTTCTAATTGTCTGTTAAAAATTTCAACATCTTTTTTACCGATTATTAAATTCCATAAAGTAGCAGCCATAATACCAAAAGTTGTTGTTTTGATTCCTCCACCTGTAGAACCCGGTGAAGCACCTAAGAACATGAGAATTATAATAAAAAATAAGGTTGAACTCCGTAAAGAACCGGTTGGAACTGTATTAAATCCAGCCGTACGCGGGGTTACTGAAAGAAAAAGGGATGATAATATTTTATCACCAAATTTTAGACTCCCCATCGTTTCTGGATTTGTGTATTCAAATCCAAAAATAACAACCATACCAAAAATGATTAGAAATCCGGATATCAAAAAAACAATTTTAGTCTGTAAACTGAGATGTTTAAACTTTTTGAAATTAAAAATTTCTATAATAACACCAAAACCTATTCCCCCGAGAATAATTAAAATCATAACAACGAAGTTTATAGTAATATCACCTGTAAAACTTTCTAAAGAATTACCAAATAGGTCAAATCCGGCATTATTAAAAGCTGAAATAGCATGAAAAATGGCCAGATAAAAAGCACGAAGAGCATTATAATTTCTAAGTAGTCTTATAAACATTATTAATGCCCCAACACCTTCTAAAAGCAGGGTGAATCCAATTACATATCTAATCAATCTGACCAAACCTGATATTTTAAATTGGTTTAAATCTTCCTGAATTATTAATCTTTCCTTTAGGGTAATCTTTTTTCCGATTACAAATGCAACCATGGTTGACATAGTCATTATGCCCAAACCACCTATTTGAATTAAAACCATGATAACAAGCTGTCCAAAGGTTGTGAAGGCGGCAGCTGTATTAACTACAATAAGCCCTGTAACACAGGTAGCTGAAGTGGCTGTAAATAAGGCATTTAAAAAGCTTAAACTACCTGGATTTGTTGTGGCGTTGGGCAGCATAAGCAGCAGGGTGCCGGTCACTATGATAATAAAATAACCAGTTACAAGTATTTGAGATGTAGACATATCTGCTAAGTTTAACTCCATTATTTTCTTAAACAAAGTCAACAGCTCCTTATAAAGAACAATCATCTTATCAGTCTTAGTTTATTATATTATATTTTAATAAAAAAGTAAAAACCGGGTAGATCCCGGTTTGATTACTTTTATTAATAAATTTTATTCATATGGTTCGAACATGTCTTTGCCGACACCACAGTCTGGACAGGTCCAATCTTCGGGCAAATCTGCAAAAGAAGTACCAGGTTCAATACCTGCATCGGGATCTCCTTTATCAGGATCATAAATATACATACATACTGTGCATTGATATTTTTGCATTCAGCTCTCCCCTTCCATATTTTATTAATATAATTATAACATATAAAAATTCCTTGTCAATAATTGTAAAATATTTACAATTTTCTTTTAAACAATGTAGGTGAATAAATACTTTGCACTCCTAATAAATTAAGTATGATATAGGGAATGAATGAGATTAATATTAAGGGTATAATTAAATTAGGTAGATAAAATAATTCTAATATCAAGATAACTCCGGTTATGGGTGCTTTGATTAAGCCCCCAAAAATTCCAGCAATTCCAAAGAGTGCTAAAAGAAGTGGGTTAATAGCGTAAACAGGTAGATAAATTAATCCGATATTGCCTACAAGCAGACCGGAAAGTAGGCCGATTAAAATCATAGGTGCAAAAAGCCCTCCTGAACCGCCGGATCCAATAGAAAAGCCGGTGGCTAAAATTTTTAATAGTAATATTAGAAAAAGCAGATTAATACCACCTTTCAACTGATCTAAACCAGAGATTATAGTACTGCTAGTTCCCATGATTTGAATATAATAATAGCCAATATATCCAACAAGAAGACCTCCAATCACGGGTTTTAAATATAATGGAATCTCAATCGAGCAGAATAAATTTTCGTTAAAAAGCAGTATGTTAATAAACAACCAGCCGATAAATGAGATAAAAAATGCAAATAGTAATATAAACATGTATTGATTGAAGTTAATAGCTTTCATTTTGATGTCGCTCTGAAAAAGATAGATATACTTGGGGTTTATTAAGTTCATAATCCAGAATCCGGAAAAAGCAGCTATAGAAGTATAAAATAAGTTTTTGGGTGACCAATCTTTATGTATTACCTCTAAAGAGAATATTATACCTGCTATCGGTGCCTGAAAAACAGCGGCAAAACTAGCGGCAGCTCCACTCCCGATTAAGATTTGATAATCCAACAAATTAAACTTAAGGTATCTTCCAATCAAATCTGTAATACCGGTTGTTAACTCTATGATTGGTCCCACCAAACCAACCGAACCACCTGTTATAATTGTAAGGGTGGTTGCTAACACCTCTGAATTGAGATCTCTTTTAGTCAAACCGGTTTTTTCTGATTCTATAGTTGCAAGTAAAAGTGGTACTCCATGACCTTTAGCACTGAGATTACCGTATTTAAGTATGAGACCAACTAATAAACCGCCCAGTCCGGGTATTAAAATTATGAGAGGACTGTTTGAAAAATAAGTTATGACATAGATAGAGATATTGTCAATTATGAAGATAAAAAGATATGTAATAAGGGTTGCAGGTATGCCGAGAAGCAAAACTATGATAAACATATAAAAGTGAAATTTTTTTCCCATAATTACTCCTCAATTCCAACTTATATTTTAGATAACTTAAAAAGATAATTATTGCAAATTATGATTAACTATTGTATATATTCAATAAAAATAGGAACTGACCTTTTGAGTTGAAAAATAATTATCCGCGCATATCGGGCAGGCCTAATGCATAATAAAGACTAACAATTGCAAAAGTTAATGCCAAAATAAACATGGGCATGTAGCCCCAAAAAATTACCATTATACCACCGACAAAAGGAGCTAAGGATGCGGGAATTTTAACTACATTAATTAATCCTGCATATAGACTGCGATCTTTGCTATCAACAGCATCTATCATGTAATTAAAAAATATCGGCCAACCATTAACATAAAGACCCAAGATAAAATAGAGTAATGAATATAGTATTATGATATGGTTATCAAAGAACAATCCTGTTATTATAGCTATAAGGGGGGCTAAGGTAGTTGATATTGCATAGATCAACATAGATTTGTGATGTCCGAACTTATCACCTATCAATCCATAAATAAGTCCGCCCAAAATCTTTCCTGCTGTCTGCACAATAATAAATATACCAACTGTACTATCAGCTATATTAAAGGTAGTTTTGGCATAGACTATATAAAAAGGTAAGCTGATAGAACTCAACATACTAAAACCTAAAACTATCATTGATTTAGAAAAAGCAGAATTATTTCTAAAATAAAAGGCTATATTTTTAAGCAAATTTTTCATATTCTCTTTTTCTTTAACCTGACTAGGTTTTTCTTTTAAACCAAAAAATACTAATATAGATAAAGTATAGATTACTGCACTGATTGTGATGATAATACCATAATTAGTTGGGAAAGCCAGGTTTTCTAGGGATAATATGTACTTAATTATAAAGCCAGCAAAGATAGATATAAAACCTGAAATGATTTGTCTTATCGAAAAGAATTTACCCCTTTGATGGGGATTAATAGATTTACCTACCACATCTATCCAGGCGGTAGATAACGCTCCATCACCTGACCAGAACAAAAGCTGAATAAATATGATAAATAAACCTACCATCACTACATTATCATTTTGAAAAAATATTAGATAAAGCCCTAAAAGCCAGATGGGAGAGCGAGATAAAAAGCTGTATTTGATTAAAAAAGGTTTTTTGTATTTAATTGACCGGTTCCAGTTGCCGGCCAGAAGGGAAAATATGCCGGATCCCAAATACTTAACCATAGATAACAGACCAACTAAAAAGGAAGAACCGGTTAATCTTTCTATAAGCAAAGGTAAAATTGTTGTGGGGTCAAAAAAAACAAAGCCTACATCAAAGAGGATCCCTTCAATAATAAGGTATATATAATTTTTTTTATAAAAATTTTCATCATGCATAAACTTACTCCTTTAACAAGGAAAGCAGGCAGTATTATTTGGAGGGTAATACTGCCTGATTATTAAATTTAATAATATTGTGGTGAATCTGCTTTTTTGTAAAACCAATTTTGGTTGTTCCAATCTAATTGGCATATTTAACAGAATTAACTTAACTGATTGTGAAAATTATAAATTAATATTTTCTATTACCATAAATTACTGTATTTAATTATTATCTTAACTAATTATTATCGATCTATTTTACTTGGCAATACTGCAAAACTAATTTATAACTTATTTTTTTAATTCTTTTGGTTTTCTAAAGATTATAAATAATAATCCTATAAAAGTTGGTAAAAATGATATAAGTAAAAAAGAGTATAAATTTCGATAGGTATTAAAAAATAATGTGAAAGCTACTGCTATTAAAATATATGATAAACCACAGTAAAAGGGTTTTTTCCAAAAAATAGCCAGGACGGCTATTAAGATATAAGTGGGAATTAGGTGAATTAAAAAACCAACTACTTCCAGATACCAGGGATCTTCTGTTCCGAATGAATCTAGTGCAAAGATAAAAATAAATATAATAAACAGGATGGTTAATATACGTGGAATCCAGAGATATTTTTTCATTTTAAATACCCCTCTTTCTTTTTATACTGATTATATTATACAACTATTTTATGAATAAATAAAATAGATGTGTATAAAAAAACTATTAAAAAATTATAATTTTTATTTAAATAAAACTTTTTACAGAATGTAATAAATATTATTAGCTGAAAAACCCACAATTTCTTGTGGGAATATCTTTTTTTATATATCAATTTCAGTAGCTAGATCAGCGTTTTTGAATATGAATATTTTTCTTAACTTAGAATTTGAGCCCATTAATTTAGTAAAGACATCATCTGCTTCTATTTCATCATTTATTTCAACTTTTTGCAGTTTTCTACTTTTAGGTGACATAGTTGTATCCCAGAGTTGATCAGCATTCATTTCTCCTAACCCCTTATACCTTTGAATACTGAAGTTACCAGACCCATATTTTTTTCGATAGTCTTTTAAATTTTGTTCATTATAAATGTACTGACTATTTTTGCGGTAAGTAACTTTGTATAAAGGAGGTCTGGCTAGATAGATATGTCCTTTTTCAATCAAATCCTGCATATAGCGATAAAAAAGGGTCAAGATTAAAGTTGAAATATGGGCCCCATCTATATCTGCATCAGTCATTATTATGATTTTTTCATATCTCAGATTTTTAAGGCTGAAATCTTCTCCAACTCCGGTACCTAAAGCTGTAATGATAGAAGCTATCTCAGTATTATTTAAAATCTTATCAAGACGGGCTCTCTCTACATTAAGAATTTTACCCTTAAGGGGCAAAATAGCTTGGTTATGGCGGTTTCTAGCCTGTTTAGCTGAACCACCTGCAGAATCACCTTCAACAATGAATATTTCGCTTCCCTCGGCTTTTTTACTAGCACAGTCGGCCAATTTACCTGGCAAGGAACTTGAGGAAAGTACTGATTTTCTTTTGGTTAGTTCTCTGGCTTTTTTAGACGCCTGACGCGCACGTACTGATTTTAAACCCTTATTAACTATTGACTTGGCCATTTCGGGATTTGTATCAAGATAAAGGCTCAAATAATCATAGGTACTTTTTTCAACTATACTTCTAAGTTCACTGTTCCCAAGTTTTGATTTAGTTTGTCCTTCAAATTGAGGATTGGGTAATTTTACATTTATGACAGCAGTTAGTCCTTCTCTGACATCGTGTCCATTTAGTCCATTAACATTTTTGGGCAAAAGATTGTTCTTTTTAGCAAAATTATTAACAGACTTAGTCAAGGCTGATTTAAAGCCAGTTAAATGGTATCCTCCATCTACAGTATTTATGTTATTCGCATAGGAAAATATTCTTTCGGAATAACCCATATTATATTGGATGGCAAATTCCAGTTCGTATTCTTTGATGTTCTCTTCATGATAGACGATTTCTTTATGAAGTAGATCTCTATTTTGATTCAAATAATTTATAAAAGCTCTTATTCCTCCATCATATTGATAACTTTCTTTTTTACCATTTCTTTGATCTTTTAAAGTAATTGTAAGGTCTTTGTTTAAATATGCCGATTGTTTAAATCTATGTGCCATAGTTTCAAATTTAAAATTAATTGTATCAAATATTTCTCTATCCGGTTTAAAAGTAATAATTGTACCGGTTTTGTTTGTCTTACCTTCTTTTTTTAGATCATTAATAGGTAGTCCTCTTTTATAGGTCTGTTTGTATTTATATCCTTCCCAGTGTGTTTCTATTATTAGTTTCTCAGAAAGGGCATTTACAACAGATACACCCACTCCATGTAAGCCACCCGCAACCTTATAACTTTTATTATTAAATTTACCGCCCGAATGAAGGGTGGTTAATACAATCTCTGCTGCAGGTCGCCCGGTTTCTTTATGCAGATCAGCCGGGATGCCTCTCCCCCAGTCTTCTACACTGATTTTATTATCCTTTTGAACAGTAACCTTTATTTCTTTACCAAATCCAGCTAAAAATTCGTCGATACTATTATCAACTACTTCCCATACCAAATGGTGCAAACCTTTTATGCCGGTAGAACCAATATACATACCGGGGCGTTTTCTAACGGCTTCCAAACCCTCCAGTACTTCAATTTTATCTGCATTATATCTATTATTGTTAAATAAATCCACTTGTTAATCCACCCCTTATCATTTTAACAATTATTATTATAACAAAGAGTTTGTCTATTTACCACCAATTCTTGCAATAATGTTGTTACATGGTATAATATTCATTAGAAAAGTATTAATAAATCAACTGTTTGGAGTAATGTTTTCAACCCTAAACAGTCTTATTATTTATTATTGGAAAGGGGTATTCCATGACTGAAAGAATTTCCTCAATTGCAATTGAAGAAAAGATGAAGGAAGCCTATTTAAATTATTCTTTGAGTGTTATCGTTTCGAGAGCTCTACCAGATGTTAGAGATGGACTTAAACCTGTTCACAGAAGAATTTTATATGCAGCACAAGATTTAGGGCTTACATATGACACAGACCATAAAAAATCAGCCAGAATTGTAGGTGAAGTTTTGGGTAAATATCATCCCCATGGTGATCAGGCTGTTTATAATGCCATGGTCAGGATGGCTCAGGATTTTAATCAAAGATATACTTTAATAGATGGTCACGGTAACTTTGGTTCAATCGATGGAGATTCACCTGCCGCCATGAGATATACAGAAGCAAAACTGACCGAATTGGCAGAATTTGTTTTAAAAGATTTACAGAAAGAAACCGTAAGCTTCAGTGATAATTTTGACGGTAATTTGAAAGAACCGGATGTCATGCCTTCTCGCCTACCCAATTTATTAATAAATGGCTCCAGTGGTATTGCAGTTGGGATGAGTACTGATATCCCTCCTCACAATCTTAATGAAGTTGCTGATGCGCTAATAGCATTAATTAATGATTCCCAAATAAGTATGGATGAAATTATTGATCATTATATTACAGGACCTGATTTTCCCACCGGTGGTACTATTGTAGGCAGTCAAGCTATCAAAGAAGCCTATAAAAATGGCAAGGGCAAAATCAATGTTAGAGGAAAGTCAAAAATAGAAAAGATCGGTAGGCATAAACAGCTTGTTATAACAGAAATCCCGTATCAGGTTAATAAATCTAAGTTGATTGAAGAGATTGCTAAATATATAAATAAAGGAAAGTTAGATGAGATAAAAGATTTAAGAGATGAAACAGATAAGGAAGGTCTACGGATAGTTATTGAATTAAAACAGGGAGCAGATGTAGATTTGATACTTAATAGATTATATAAATATACCCATTTACAAAACAGCTATCGGATCAATCTTTTGGCATTAATAGATAATAAGCCGGAAGTTATGGATCTTTTAAAAATACTGAAGTATTTCATTAGGTTCCGTAGACAGGTTGTTACTAAAAGATCTAAATATGAATTAGAAAAGCTGCAATCTAGGCTCCATCTTTTGAAGGGATTAATGAAGGCTGTAGATAAATTGGATTTGGTAATATCTATTATTAGAAATTCACAGTCTTCAGATCAAGCCCGGAAAAAATTAATAATTAAATTAAATATTACAGAAAAACAAGCCAAAGCTATTTTAGATATGAAGCTTAAGAGATTGGTTGGAATAGAAATTGAAAAACTCTCTGTTGAATTAACTAATTTAAAAAATGAGATCAAGGATTTAGAGAAGATTCTGCACAGCAAAAATAAAATGGATGAGGTAATAATTGAAGAAATTGAAGAGGTAAAAAATAAGTTTGGAGATCTGCGCCGAACAAATATCAGTTCTGATGAAAGCAAGGCCGTAATCACCAAAGAGGATTTGATTAAAGAAAAGGAAGCTGTTATTTCCTATTCGCTTCGCCAAAATATTAAAAGGAACTCAGATAAAAGTAATATGAGATCATCTAAAAATGATTATATTATTGAATTAATGAAGGGCAGTTCCTATGACAAATTACTTTTCTTTACAGCAAATGGGAAGGTTTATACCCTTTCAATCCATGATATAGAGGAACACCATGGTTTATCAACTGGCGAGCCTCTCAGTAAGTATCTTAAAATACCAATGGATGAAACAGTGGTCAAGATCCTCTGTCTTAATGCAGAATTAAAAGATGAGTATATCCTTATGCTGACTGAGCAGGGTAAAGTAAAAAAAAGTTCGGGTCAGGAGTATGATTCTAATTATAGATCGATTAAGGCTATTAAGTTAGCTGAGGGTGATCAGGTTGTCAATGTGATTAAAAGCAAGGGGGGCGATGATCTTATTATTGGAACTGATAATGGCAGGACAATCAGGTTTACAGAGGAATCAATCAGTGTTACGGGACGTTATACAATGGGGAGTTCTGGAATTAAACTGGATGATAATAAAGCAATATTTATGGATAAGGTTAATAATTATGACTGTGTGGTATCAATATCAGTTGATGGTAAAGCTAATAAGATTAATCTTGCTAACTTTCAAAAACAAAACAGGAATGGCAAGGGTCGCAACACATCCAAATCAGGTGACTATAAGATGCACTCCATGTTATCTGCAAAGAGTTTAGATAAAATTTTGGTTGTAACTGAAAAAAACAAGTTAGTTGAAATAGAGGTAAATGATATTTCCTTAACACAAATGCCTGGCTATATGTATAAATTAAAAGGAATTGACAAATCTGATGATATTAAAAGTGTTTATAAATTACCCAAACTTCATACAAAAGAAACTTAATTTAAAGTAATTAGGGAAAGGTATTTTTATAAAGGATATTTTTATATTTCTAATCACAAATGTAAAAAAATAACTGATTAATAATATTAAATCAGATATTCATATTTGAATTAAAAAGGCATGTAGATCAAAATTTAAGATCTACATGCTTTCTTAAAATATTGTTATATTTATTTAGCAAAAACATGGTTGCCTATTATAACAGTAACTTCATATTTATTGAAGGCATCAGGGTCTTGAGATTTGTCTGGGTTGAAGAAAAACAGAGCCCCCTGGGAAGGATCTTCCCCATCTACTGCTCTCTGAGCAGCTCGATATGCTGTTTGATTGGGCATATTATTAATTTGTCCATTGTCTATACATTTAAATTGATTATATTGATATAAGACTTCTTTTATAGTATTGGGAAAATTATTACTTTTCATTCTATTAACTATGACTGCTCCGACTGCAATCTGTCCTTGAAGGGATTCGCCTCTTGCTTCAGCATAGATAGCCCGCGCAAGAAGGTCAATATTAATAGAATCCACCCTGATTTCAATCTTCTCTTGGTTATTTAACTCTGTTTGATCAATTTTTATTTCATCGGAGTAATCATTATCAACTGATTCAAACAAGAGGTATAAAATAAAGGCAGCAGCCAATCCGGTTACAATATCCCTTGTCTCAATTTCTCTTGCCTGAGCCGTGGGAGATAAAACCGGATTACTGAATAAAACAGAATTAATCATTACTATTAATATTATTATTAATATAATTGAAGTGATCCTTATTACTCTTGTCTTCATATTAGCTTCCCAGCAGGAATATTAATAGTACTGCAGCACCTACATATAAGGCAGCATTACTTGCTTCAATTGGACTTTCTCCGCTTTCTTCTGCAGCTTGTTCAGCTTCCTCTTCACTCGTTAATTCTGCCAGCTGGTCATTATTGTTATTTACTCTATTTTCTAATTTTTGCAGATTACTTTCTAAGGTACTGACTTTATATTCTAATTCTGAATTTCTATCTTTTAATTTTTGAATATCTGTAGATTGTAATTCTGTTTTAAGATCTGTTATCATCTTATCTTTTTTTGCAAGTTCTTGATTGGTAGACTCTAAATCTTCCTCTAAAGTTATAACTCTATTTGTTAATGTATCTACTTTTGTATTAAGTTCTTTCATGACAATAATTTCATCAATAATTTCATTAACCTCTATTTGTACTTCGTTCATTCTTTGATTAATTTTGCCAATTGCTTCATCCTGAACTACATTTTTCTTTTGTGCCTTGTCAAGGTTAGTAGAAAATATATTTTGTTTATTTGCTATATCAACCAATTCGTCCCTAAATTCAAGAGATAGCTCTCGTAAGGTGTCTACATCATCATCACTCATTTCAGTATCACCAGCTGCAGTATCGCGCAGCATTCTTGCAATAATTTCAGCTAGTTCATACCTATTGACTTTATTAGCTCCTTTAAAAGTGTCATCTTCATAGAGTGAAAAATAACCTTTTTCTACCAGTAGTTTAACACTATCGTAAGCCCAATGACTTTCTGGAACATCTTTAATTTCAACTCCTAAAGCTGTATAAGAAAACAGCATTACAAAGATCAAAGTTAAAATTAATAAATTACTAATTTTCTTCATCTTGATTATATTCCTCCTTTAATTTTCAAAGTTAATTTCAACTTCATTATTTTGTTCATCAAATGCTTTAATACTTTCAATTTTTAAGTTAAGCTCCCCTTCTTGTTTTTGACTAAATTGAATAGTGCCGACAATACCAGAATTTGCATAGTCAGGTAAAAATTCATCAAAAGTTACTCTTCCCTTTGAAATTGCAGGATCTTCCCAGAGGATTATTTTATCATTTTGTACAAACATATCTCCCGGGAATATATAGTTAATATTATAGGCGGAGGAGTTATAGCTTAAGGCCATTGATATATTATTAATTGAGAGAAGATTAGCACCAACTATATTATAGCTTTGAAAACTATCTTCATACTTCACCTTATCTAGATATATAAATGGTTTTAATTCTGGAATATCAAGATTGTCTCTAGTACTTTTTCTATAATTATTCAAACCGGAAATTTCAATGGAATAAGGCATATTTCCCGTAACATTCAGCACTTTAACAGACCAATTTATTTCTAATTCTTCTCCGCTTTCAATATAACCTAAATATTTTCGGCTAGCTTCTTTATCAGCAAAGTTTAAACCTGGTGGCAGAGCTAATTCTGTTTTGGCATCAAATAAAGTAGAGCCTCCCACATTGGATAATTTAACATTTAAATCAAATGGATTTGGAGTAATTTTACCTTTTTCTTTTGTTAAAGTTTTATTTAAGTTAATTTCAGCTTGTATCATGGGTGGACCCACAAACTGGATACTTCTTTGTACCTGGTTTGAATCAGTATTGTCTGCTGATACTTTAACAGAGTAAGTCATATTGCCAGGAATTTCTTCTGCAGATTTTCTAACCTGCCAGATAACCTGGGTAGTTTCTCTAGATTGTAAATTTCCAATTTCTTTTATTTCGTCTCCTCCATCAAAACTATTTGGTAGATTAATCTCTGCCATTACATTTTTAGCTGTTATATCAGATGTGTTTTCAATATATGCGACTACCGGGAAGTATTGATTATTTTGATCATAAGTAAATTCAGAGGGCGATGTAATCCCTAATGCTAACAAGCCAGGTACTACCTCTATACCGCCCAAACCGTAATTGGTAACATATGTTACTTCCTCATCAGGTCCTATAGTTATGGGTTCCCAGACCATAGCAACAGCACTATCGATTTCGTATTCTCCCTTTCGAACAAATTCTTCACCTGGATTGAAGTCAAAATTCCATTGACCATCAGCCAGACTACCCCAATCTGCAAAATATACCTCATCTGGTTCTGTTACTCCAGGGCCTTTAAAGGTACCCTGGGAAGTTACGGTTGGATTGCTGATACTGTCAAATGCTTGCCAGAAAATAGGTAACTCTTCTTTTAGAAATAAACTATCAGTTGTAATTGCTTGATCGGCTAATCTAAATGGGGCCCCATCATTTTTGCCTAGCATCGTATCAAGCATTATTCTCAAACCGACTTCTTTTATTTGTTCACTATTATTTGTTAAGCGATATTTAATCTGGGCAGTATCATTTAAACCGGTTGTATTACTTTTTACAATAGATAAAATTTGTTCAACTTTAATATTTTCTATGAGTGTACTAGTATATATTTGATTATTTTTAATTACAGGTCCTTCTGTAACCTCCCCATAATTAGCATCTTGACCGGCTCTTCTCTTGGTAGAACCACCAAAAACGTAATTAGTATTATTTATCTGCAAAGTAGTATAAGAGGTCCATGGTTTAGGTCTGCCATAAACCAGAGGCTTACTCTTATCACTGGTTTTCATAGGCGCTCCTCCTGTTGTTTCAATAGCGAAGCGGCCCTTAGCATTATTATCTTGATTGGTGAAAATTACTATATATTTATTACCCAATCTTAGATTATTATTTTCATCAACCTCTGTAAAAAGATCAGATTGTGCTGAAATTACAGCGTTAATAAACAAAAATGAGCTAAGTAAAATTATAATGAATATTAAAACCTGTCTTTTTTTCAATTATGAAACCTCCCATGCTGAGTTAGAGAAAGTTAACTTTACCTATTTCAATATTAACATTCGGGTTTCCATTTTCATCTATATTAAAAACCACAGTTACTTCAAGTTGATATCTTTGTTTGTAGCTTTTAAATTCCCATCCTTTTTCTAGAGTTAGTTTAGCGTTTCTATCCATACTATCTATATTACTTGAATTAGTAATAACTATATTTTCTAGTTTGCCATCCTGATTAATCTTAAGATTTAAGCTTACTTTTCCACTTTGGGCCTCACTAACCAGGTACTTTGGATAAACTGGTTTGGGTGATAATCCAATAAGCTCACCTGCAGTAGGTGGTGGTGGAGGTGCTGGTTCAGGTTCAGGTTCAGGCTCAGGTTCAGGCTCAGGTTTTTCATTAATGGTTTCTTCTTTTTTAACTTCAATTTCGGTGTCACTTTCTTCACTTGTTATTATATTTTGATCCTGTTGAGTTTCTGTTTGCTGAACTTCTTCTGTAGATTCGTTTTCCTGAGCAATTTCTATATTTTCATCACTAGTTTCTTCTTTCGGTTCAGGCTCAGGTTCAGGTTCAGGCTCAGGTTCCGGTTCGGGTTCGGGTTCAGGCTCAGGTTCCGGTTCTTTTATGGGCTCCGGTTCGACTTTAGGCTCCGGTTCTTCTTTTGGTTCTTGAATTTGTTTGTTTTGTGTTTGAAATTCAACATATTGAACATATCCAAAATTATCACCAGCAGCTTCTTCATTACTAAAGCCCTGTAAATAGCCAAGAGGGAAAAAATAGAATAATATCAAATGTAGTATTAATGATAATGTTATATATAAGAATAATCTACTTTTGTCATTATTATTCATGTTAACACCACCTAACCATCCTTCTTTTCTGCTGCTAAGGCAAGATTGAATATCCCTACTTGTCTTACACTGTCCATAACTGTAACGATTGAACTGTATTCTGTCTGATTATCTGCATTAATGACTACAACTAAGTTATTATTGGACTGATATTGTTCTTTAGCCATTTGACTAATCTTGGCTATGGGTAAATTATCTCCCTGATAAAAATATCTTCCGTCTTTATCTATGTTAATAACAAAATTCTCCTGTTTTTGTTCGGTTACTGTAACTGCTTTGGGCAGTTTCATTTCCATTCCATATGGATTTGTACGAAAAGAGGTAAAAAGCATGAAAAATACCAACAAGAAAAAGATTACATCGATCATAGGTATAATATTAATGGATGTCTTCTTTTTATGTGTAGGTTTGAACATTATCTTCACTCCTGTCTGTAATAACATCCATTATATCAATCATGCTCAGATTCATCTCATGAGATTTGTCCTCAACTTTATTGACATAATAGGAATAAAAGATTGCAGTTGGTATGGCAATTATTAAGCCGAGAGCTGTGCTTATTAAGGCTGCAGCAATCCCAGAACTTATTTGAGCAGCATTTGCCGCCCCTGCAGCAGTTCCAAGTATATTAAAACTACTTATAATACCGATTACAGTTCCCAACAGACCTAATAAAGGAGAAATCATAGCGACCACATCTAATACAGGCAAATGTTTTTCCATTTTTTGAATTTCATCTTCTCCAACCACCTGTAAGACTTCCCTAATTCTTTCAGGGTTTTCTTCATAATGTGAGAGGGCAGTAGATAAGAGCTTGGCACTGGCTCCTCTTTCTCCCTTCAGTTCGTTTAATGCACCTAATATATCATCATTTTCAACTTTTAATTCAATTCTTTTTAATAGTCTTAAACTATTATCTTTTCTTCTGAAAAAGAATACTGCTTTTTCAATAATAACAGCTAGACTGAAAATAGAACAGATTATGAGTGGGATAGCCATTGGGCCCCCAAGTGAAATAAAATTATAAATTTGATTATACATTAATTGACACTCCTCGTTCTATAATTATTTGAGTTCATTAATATTATCATTAATCCTAATTAAAATAATTCTATGTTGAAACAATAATTCCTTCTTAAATGGCTTACCATTTAAAACGTTTACACATATATTAATTGTCAGATAAGACCTGTAATTATGACGAAAGACAGCTATAAATCGTTGTTTTCATAATCTAAAATAAAAATATTATAACCACAGATTAAACAGGCAACTTTTTTGTGAAAATTTTAATAGTATTTAATATATTTGAAATGTATTATAACATAATGCGTACTCTATTTTTTAAAAAACATTTATAGAATATAGATATACAAGAAAATGAATATATGACTTAAAGACTTTTTTGTTTAGTGAAAATTAATTGAATAATATTTAACAGCAAATATCTATTTATGCTATATTAAAAATATTCTAAATACTAACCCTATAGGGTTTTAACTGTCAATATTTAAAAGTATTTTCCCTCCTTCATAAAATTTTATAAAAATATCTAAATATTTTTTTATTTTTTGAGCTGTTATTTTACAATTCTTTTACTTATCTTATCATTTATATAGGTTTTTTTCTATATATTTTTTAAAAATTTCATAAAATCATAATCAAATATTTTTTAATATTATAATAAACAGCCATTAATGAAATAATAATATAAAAGAACCTGTTTGTCTGATCAGACAAACAGGTTATTTAAAATTTTTTATCTAGGTTCAATTATTAATTTAATGGCGGTTCGCTCATCTCCATCTATTTCAATGTCTGTGAAAGCAGGAATACAAATCAAATCAATCCCACTGGGAGCTACATATCCTCTGGCAATTGCAACAGCTTTAACACCTTGGTTTAAGGCACCAGCTCCTATTGCTTGCATTTCTGCACTACCCTGTTCCCTTAAAACTCCGGCTAATGCTCCAGCCACTGAATTAGGATCAGAATTTGCTGAAACTTTTAATATATCCACTTCTACAATACCCCCTATTGTTATTTTATTGTATTTATATTATTCTCAAAAAATAAAAAAATTCCTGCAAAGAAATAAAAATATTTTGGGAGCTTAATCCTTTACAATAAAGGAGTTTATTGAGGTTGTATTACCTTGATTATTTAGCTCAACATAAACGCCTGATAATTGGACCTGACCTGTAGCAACTTCAAGTCTTTTTGGCATCTTAGTTTTTAATCTATATATAACCTTATCTTTTTTCATGCCCAGTACAGAATCGACCGCACCTGAGAAACCAAGGTCAGTGATATAACCTGTTCCATAGTTTAATATTTGTGTGTCATTAGTCTGAACATGGGTGTGAGTGCCGACCAATAGAGATAATTTTTGATCATACATTACAGCAAATGCTTTTTTTTCACCGGTTGCTTCTCCGTGAAAATCTACAATTATATAATCGGCTTTTTCTTTTATTTTTTCATAAACATGGTCAAAGGCTTCTACAGGTGAATTATTATTACCCATAAAAACCTGGCCAATTAAATTGATAACAGCAATATTTTTTTCCTTGACTTTATATATATTATATCCTCTTCCAGGCACAACATTGTTAAAATTTAAGGGTCTGATCAATCTATCTTCTCTATCAATAAATTCATATATTTCTCTGTTGCCCCAGGTGTGATTACCCATTGTCATACAGTTTATACCATAACTATATAGTTCATCAGCAGTTTTTTTGGTTAAGCCAAAACCACCAGCTGCATTTTCTCCATTGGCTAAAATAAAATCTATATTATGTTTTCTTATTACTTCATCTAAAAGTTTACGGACAGCTCGACGACCTGCCCTTCCAACTATGTCTCCAATATATATTATATTCATAAAAATAACGCAAAAATCCTTTTAATTAATGAAGGAAAATTGCGGTGGTTCACCTGCCTTTCTATTTATAATAATCATAGTTGATTTTAAAAAAGGCCCTTTTAAAAGGGCCTTAATTTTCATATTTATTTTGCATACTCAATTTGTCTAGTTTCTCTAATAACAACAACTTTTATCTGTCCCGGATAATTAAGGTTATTCTCTATTTCTTTTTTGATATCTCTCGAAAGTTTGCTGGCCTTTGTATCGTTAATTTTATCTGATTGAACGATTACTCTAATTTCACGACCAGCTTGTATTGCATAAGCATTATCGACACCGTTAAATGAGTTACCAATATCTTCTAACTCTTCTAATCTTTTAATATATGCTTCCAATGTTTCTTTTCTAGCTCCTGGTCTGGCAGCTGATATAGCATCTGCGGCAGCTACTAAAACTGCTTCTACAGTTCGAAAATCAACATCACCATGGTGTGCTTCAATTGCATGTATGACACCTTCTGATTCTCCAAATTTACGGGCTAAATCAACACCAATATCAATATGAGGTCCTTCTACCTCCTGGTCAATGGCTTTCCCAATATCATGAAGTAGTCCACCTCTTTTAGCCAATGTGGAGTCTGTTCCAAGTTCATCAGCCATTACTCCAGCTAAAAATGAAACTTCCAGAGAGTGCTGTAAAACATTTTGTCCATAACTTGTTCTAAATTTTAAACGTCCTAAATATTTTACAAGCTGAGGATCAAGTCCATGTACTCCAGAATCAAATGTGGCCTGTTCACCCACTTCTTTAATTTGGTTATCAAGTTCTTCTTTGGCTTTCTCGACCATTTCTTCAATTCTAGCAGGATGAATTCTGCCATCAATGATTAGTTTTTTTAGTGCAATTCTTGCTACTTCTCTTTTGATCGGATCATAACCAGAAATTACAACAGCTTCCGGTGTATCATCGATGATGAGATCAATACCTGTCAAACTCTCTAAGGCCCTAATGTTTCTACCTTCTCTTCCAATGATCCTACCCTTCATTTCATCATTGGGTAAGTCAACAACGGTAACAGTGGTTTCAGAAACATAATCCCCGGCACATCTTTGGATGGCTGAAGAAATAATTTCACGGGCTTTTTTATTTGATTCTTCTTTAGCTTCTCTTTCTTTTTCTTTAATCATTTTAGCATATTCATGATCGAGTTCATCTTCCATTTTGGATAATAGATATTCTTTTGCCTCACTGTGTGATAAATTGGAAATCATTTCTAGTTTTTTAATTTCTTTTTCTTTTATTTCTTGAATTTCTTCTTGTTCTTTTTCAACTTCATTGAGTTGTTTTTTTAGTTTGGTTTCTTTTTTATCTAAAGATTCACTTTTTTTATCAAGTGTTTCTTCTCTATGCATTAAACGGTCTTCCAGACGCTGAAGTTCATTTCTTCTTTTTTGGCTTTCACGGTTGGCATCTTCTCTAATTTTTTGGGCCTTTTCTTTAGCTTCAAGAGTAATTTCCCTAATTTTAGATTCTGCTTCCCGTTCTGCTTCTTCCAAAATCTTATGCGATTCTTCTTCAGCAGACTGAATCCGGGCTTCCGCAATAAACTTTCTAATAAAGTAACCAATAATTAATCCCGGGACAAGGGATATGATTACTATAAAAAGTGTATTATAAATTATTTTCACCTCCTATTATATTTTAAAAACGTATTTAGTTATTAAATGCATCATTTTTATTTTATCTTTTTTTTTGCTATGTGTCAAGAAAGTTAAAACCTGTATACTTCAATATACAGGTTTAAAAAATATTTTTTTAAAAAACTTATATTTAGTTTTCTTCTTTGTCTTCTTTATCTTCCTCATTTATGTTTTTTTCTTCAAGTAAGCCGGTTTTTAGT